>JADFQD010000003.1:0-63183 GCA_022561975.1 Acidobacteriota bacterium | reverse complement strand
CCTTCCATGGCATTGGCACACAGCTTCCGCACCGCGTGTGGATCGCGGTCGGCAGCAAGGCCCGTCACCCGAAGGTCTCGCAGGTCGCCATCCGCGTCGTCCGCTTCTCCGAGGACGCTCTGCGACACGGCGTGGAGCGGCATCGGGTCGAGGGCATAGATCTGCCGGTGACCTCGACTGCCAAGACGGTGGCCGACTGCTTCAAGTACCGAAACAAGGTGGGCCTGGATGTCGCGGTGGAAGCCCTACGTGAGGGTTGGCAAGACCGCCGATTCCGCATTCCGGACCTGCGGGAAGCGGCACGCGTTTGCCGCGTGGATCGGGTGATCCGCCCCTACGTGGAGGCCCTTCTGTGACCCCTAGAGAGATTCGCAACCTGCCGGCTTCGGTACACGCACGTCTCTTGCGGGTGGCGCGGAGGCGTGGAGAGTACCCGACGCTCCTGGACTTTCCGGCTCCGAAGGTCTTGGCCTATCCGAGAGAGGCAGTCGTGGCTGAGAAGACACAGGCCATGATCGAGCTAGGCCTGCTCAACAGCAGGCTGAAGGACTACTTCGATGTCTCCTATCTCGCTCAGACCTATGAGTTCGACGGAACGAGGCTCCAAGAAGCCCTCGAGGCGACGCTTCGACGGCGGGACACGCCGGTGCCTGAGGGCCGCATCGAGGCACTGGAGCCGGAGTTTGCAGCGGACGCCGACAAGCAGGCTCAGTGGTATGCATTCCAGCGTCGGGCCGACCTTCCCCGTGAGGAGTTGAGCGCCGTCGTCCAACAAGTAAGGAACTTCGTAGAGCTCGTCTTGCTGGCCCTGGCCACTCGTGACGCCTTCGACAAGAGGTGGCCCGCCGGCGGGCCATGGAAGCACTGAGGAGCGACGAGCGCGCTGTCCTGGGGTCTGCCCAAGAAAAGCGGTCCGAATCCGCGACAGAGAGCAGTTCATAGCTGGCTGTCGAGATGCGGCTGCCACATCTCCCCTGGGATTGCTCTCGATGCTAGCCTCCGGGAGGAGATGGGTAGCGCATGAAACGTCGAACGCGAAGTCGGCGCGCGCGCCGGCGCGGCGGTGCTGGTCTGGAGTGGATCGGAGGCCTTCTGACGGCACCTTTTGTCGTCACGGACCGCGACGAACCCTACTACCCGGCGCTGATCGTGTGGATGGAGATGCCGGATCGACTGGTGGTGGGTCACGAGGTAGTGGCGCCGGAAGCCACGGCGGGTGCCGTCGGCCGCACGCTCCTCACCGCCATGGAGGAACCTCTGGTGGGAGCCCCGCGGCGGCCCGCGCGCATCCGCCTGGCGGATGCTTCCCTCACGCAGGAGGTCCGGAAAGCTGTGGGTGACGGGATTCTGATCGAGGTGGCGCCGACGCCCGAACTGGACGAACTCCTCGAGATCATGTCCAGCGAGATGTCCAGAGGCGAGGAGGAGGCGAGCTATCTCGAAGGCGGTCGCGTCTCCCCGGAGGCCGTGGCCGGTCTCTTCTCGGCGGCACGACTCCTGTACACCATGAAGCCGTGGGAGGTGGCCGACGACGATCAGGTGCTGAGGATGGACATTCCGGCGCTGGGCGTAGACGGGGCGTGCGTCTCGATCATCGGCGCGCTCGGCGAGAAGCTGGGCTTTCTGATCTTTCCCGCTCTCGAGGGCTACGAGGCCTTCTGGAAAGCGGCCGCGGCGGCGGAGCACCGAGAACACCCAGAATACCCGGAACAGGCACGCGGTGCCATGGACTTGGCCACCGACTTGGGCACGGGGTGGCTCGCTCTCTGCTTCGAGCGCGGGACGGATCTGCCCGCGTCGATTCGGCGCGAGGTGGCAAAATACGGTTGGCCCATCGCGAATGCGGAAGCCTACCCGACTGTGGAGCGCTGGGAGCGGGACGGTGCGGTGCGGCCGCTCGTGGACCGGGACGTCGAGATCGCGACGGCTTGCGCCACCTCGCTCTGCACCTTCTTCGTCAAGCACCGCCGTCTGTTCGAGGCCGACGACTTCGAGCCCGTTTGCGAGTCGTACTTCGACGAAAACGATCTCGAGGTGCGCTTCACTCTGCCCTACGAGGCTTTTCCGGAGTTCAAGATCGAGGCCGATCCGGCGGCGCACGCGCCCGCGCCGGCCACCGAGCGCGAGCGAGCCAAGGTGGGCCGCAACGACCCGTGCCCCTGCGGCAGCGGCCGCAAGTACAAGAAGTGCCACCTACCCCTTGACAGGGAGGAGCACTTCACCCGGCGCGAGTGTGACTCGCTTCACGAACTCGACGCGTCCCTGGTCCGTAGGCTGACGGAGTTCGCCGTGGCGCGCTTCGGCCTCGCGGCGCGCGGCTTCACGAAAGACTTCACCGACGCAGCGCTGGTCGTCCAGTTCTCGGCCCCCTGGTCGGTCTACCACTACCGCATCGAGGGCGCGACCGTACTCGACCACTACCTCGAGGACCAGGGCCGGCGCCTGTCGCGCGCGGAGCGCGCGTGGTTCACCACCCAGCAGGCCGCCTGGCTCTCGGTGTGGGAGGTGACCGAGGTCGATCCCGGAAAGACGGTGACGCTGCACGACCTGCTCTCCGGCGAGACGCGCTCGGTTCACGAGGAGAGCGGCTCGCGGACGCTCGTGGTGCGCGACGCACTGCTGGCACGGGTGGCTGACCACGATGGCTTCTCCCTGCTCTGCGGTGTGCATCCGCGTCCGCTGCCTCCCTTTGAAGCGGCCGAGGTCGTCCGGCGTGCACGGGGGAGGCTGCGGCGCAAGCGCGCGGTGCCGGTCGAGAGGCTCCGCGCCGAGCCCTTCGGCCGCTACCTGATCCGCCGCTGGGAGGAGGCCGTCGAGGAGCTGGACGCGGCGCACAAGACCCCGCCCACGCTCGTCAACACAGATGGCGACCCCCTTCTTCTCACCACGGATCACTTCGAGGTCGTGGCCGGGGCCCGGTCCGAAGTCGAAGCTCGGCTCGCCGCGTTGGAAGGTGCGGAGCCGCAGGAGGCCGGCGAGGATAGGGCGGTCTATGTCTTCCTGCGGCCCGGCAATGCGCAACACGCAGACTGGGACAATACGGTGGTCGGCCACGCGCGGCTGTCCGACACGGCATTGCAGCTCGAGACCAACTCGCGCGTGCGTGCGGACGCGCTGCGCGAGCGGGTCGAGAACGCGTGCGGCGACCTGATCCGGCACCGAGCCCGGGAACACACGGATCCGCTCTCGGCCAAAGCGGCGCCCGCAGAGCGCGATCCGGCCCCGGGGCCAACCGGGCCCGAGGTGGAGCAGCTCCTGCTCAAGTTCAAGCAGCGTCACTACGCGGACTGGGCCGACCAGCCGCTGCCGGCGCTGGACGGCAAGACCCCCCGCGAAGCGGTGCGGACGGCGCAGGGAAAGGCTGCCGTCGATGTCCTGCTCAAGGACATGGAGAATCGCGAGCAGCGCTCGGCGGGCGGTGCGGCCTTCGATTTCTCCGTGCTCCGGCGTGAACTCCGCCTCGAGTAGGGGCCTCGCCCGATACAAGAAAGGGCCGTCGATCGTGCTAGATTGATGGGCGGAGGCTAGGGTGATGTCCAAGGTCAGCGAACGCTTTGTAGTTGACGATCAGGGCAACAGGACCGAAGTGATCCTACTGATAGAGGACTACGAGCGGCTCCTCGAGGAACTCGAGGAGCTGGAGTCGAT
Organism: Acidobacteriota bacterium; assembly: GCA_022561975.1. Taxonomy (GTDB): domain Bacteria; phylum Acidobacteriota; class Thermoanaerobaculia; order Multivoradales; family JAHEKO01; genus CALZIK01. Next base: position 59,535 of record JADFQD010000003.1, on the reverse strand, counting down.
CCGGGCCTTCGATGTCGCCAAGGCTGAAGCCGACGAAGCGATCCCCGCGGAGCGGGCCTTCACTGAGATTGAGAAAGCGCATCGTTGAACCGCTCGGTCTGGGTTCTCCGACGAGCGCAGAAGGAACTCGCCCGCCTACCGAAAGACTCCTACGAGCGGGTGCGGGATCGAATCCGCGCCTTGGCTGAGGACCCCAGGCCCCCAGGCTGCCTAAAACTCGTGGGCCGAGAGGGCTGGCGCCTCCGGGTTGGGAACTATCGGGTCGTCTACGAGATCGACGACGCAGAGGAGAAAATCACCGTCCTCCACGTCGGGCACCGGCGCGACATCTACCGCTAAGAGGATCTTCGCTCCGGTAGCGGAAACTATCCGGTACTCTGAGGACTCATGAACGACTTGGCGAAGCCCGTCCACGCCTACCGCCGCCGGATCGAGTTCGTCGATACCGACGTCAGCGGCAACGTTCACTTCTCCAGATTCTTCATCTTCATGGAGACCGCCGAGCACGAGCTGCTACGCTCGCTCGGCACCACGGTGCACCTCGAGGATGGCGACCGGACGATCGGCTGGCCACGAGTCGATGCCCACTGCAAGTACTTACGGCCGGTTCGCTTCGGCGACGAACTCGAGATTCGGGTGTTCGTCGAGCGCCAGGGCACAAAATCGATGACCTACCGTTTCGAGTTCCACTGCCGGGGTGAGCAGGTGGCCGAGGGCACGATGTCCTCGGTCTGCTGCGTCCTGGAGGACAACGGCAGTCTCCAGACGATTCCGATTCCGGCGTTCATCGCCGACAAGCTACGCTCGAAGAGATCCAACACGGAGACAGGGGGAAAGCCATGACCGAAGCGGCCGCGCTCCGCGTCCGGGATCTGCACAAGAGTTTCTCGACCGGGGATGAGACCGTGGTCGTGCTCGATGGCATCTCCTTCGAGCTTCGCAAAAACGAGGCGGTCGCCATTACCGGCCCGTCGGGGTCCGGCAAGAGCACCTTGCTCCATCTTCTGGGCGCTCTCGATACCCCGACGTCAGGGACGATCGAGATCGACGGCGCGAGCGCTTTCGACCTGAAGGAGAAAGACCTCGCCCGTTTCCGCAATCAAACTCTCGGCTTCATCTTCCAGGAGCACCATCTCCTGCCGCAGTACACCGTCCTCGAAAACGTCCTTCTGCCCACGCTCGCCTTTCCGCCAGCGCCCGAAACCGCCGAGGCAACCGCGCTCGAGCTGCTCGAACGGGTCGGCCTGAGCCACCGGCTCGGGCACCGGCCGACACAACTCTCCGGAGGCGAGCGACAGAGGGCGGCGGTGGCGCGCGCACTGATTCAGAGCCCGAAAGTGGTGCTGTGCGACGAGCCCACCGGCAATCTGGATCGCGCCAACGCCGACGCCGTCGCCAAGCTCCTGTTCGAGCTCCATCGCGATGCCGGCAACGTGCTGATCGTCGTGACCCACAATCAGGAGCTGGCCGCCCAATTCGAACGCAAGCTCGACCTGGCCGACGGCAAGCTCTCGTAGACAGGGCAAGCGTGTGTTCGGGGCAGTACCGAACTTCACACCCGAGGGCCTCTGATCGGTTCTACGACGGATTCCTAGTTCACTCCTGGCGAGAGTTCATCCTCGTAGCGATCGTCCTAGCCTTTGAGCTTCCCGAAGAGCGCGTCAAGGCTATCCTCGAGCGTGGCGTCTTTTGTGTGGTTGGCCTCGGCAGCGATGTAGCCCAGTAGTTCGTCGAGTTCCGAGAGCGTAAAGCCGACCCGTAACTCGCCGTCGCGAATCTCGCTAAGGCGAAGTCGGTCCACGAGATCGGGCTCGCCGAGAGCATGGTCCATGATCAGCTGACGATCCGCAAACGACAACGCCACCGGGATTCGCTCGTCGACACCGACGCGGATTCTGCCCGTCTCGATTTCTTCTGACTCGTACTCAAATGCAAGCCGCCATCGCTCGTCGGGATCGTCGAATCGAATCGAGTTCTTGTCAAAGTGCATGGGATCAAACGAGCCGCCGACCCAGCCAAGCATGTCTTCGTGCTCTTCGTGGGTCGGATCTCCGATGATCTCCAAGAAACGCTGGTAGCCGCGGATGCCGCCACAGTCCTCGGGAGGGCAGTGACGGCGCCCGGAAAGGCACACCGGAAGGCTTCTCGAGTTCTCGAGCGGCTCTATCTTTTCCAGCACCACAGAGTGCTCCCAGCCGTCACCGAAATCGTACAGGTACGTCGCCCTGCGATTGGAAAGGGTGAAGTAGCTGGGAACCGCTATCTCCCAACCAGGAAGAGTCTCACGTAGATCCAGAAACGGCTCGTCCGAAGGAATACCAATCTCGATGCGAGGTCCGCCAACGGGACTGCGAAGCTGAAAGGCATGCAGATGGTAATCGAGCCACCCCATCGCATCTTGAATCGCCACGTGAAGATCCCAGAATGAATACGATGAGGGAACCTGAATCCGCCGCCAGATCGGGGGCCGCACTCCCTTCAGCGTAATCTTGAATTGAAGGCTATGGTCATCCCGATTGCTCACCCTTCGATCCTCCCTGAATGTCCGGCCTTGAGCATATCCATTCCAATGCCCTTCTTCGATAAGCTACCGTCGTAACTCATATCCGCCTCAACAGCCGGTTTGCCCCGACAAACTCCTAGATGAAAAGCCTACTCTACTTCTGGCGCTCCCATCTGGCGGTGACGCTGGGTGCAGCGGTCGCCTGCGCGGTTCTGACCGGGGCTCTCATCGTGGGGGATTCGGTGCGCGGAAGCCTGAGTGACCTGGTCCTGGATCGCCTCGGTGAGGTGGATCAGGCCATCGTCAGCGACAGTTTCGTGCGCAGCGAACTGGCCGGAGACCTCGCGTCCATTGCTGCAAAGGGCGCGAGAGAAGGCGCGGACCACCTTCGCGTCGAGCCGATTATCTCGATTCGCGGATCGGTAATCCACCGGCAGCGGCGAGCCTCGGGAGTCCAGGTCTTCGGAGTCGGTTCCGGCTTTTCGGAGCTCTTTCCAAAGACCGAGCCGTTCGACTTCGAGCGCCAAGCCGAGAGACGGGCCGGACAGATAACGGTGTCGGTGCCAGGGGCGCCAGGTGCCATCGTCAACGAGTCGCTGGCCCGTGAACTCGACCTCGAGAGGGGCGACGTAATCCTGGTGGCCGTCGAGCGACCCTCGGAAGTGCCTCGCGAGACCCTGGTCGGGCGGCAGGACACCGAAGACACGATCGAACGCATCCGCTTGGCGGTGACGGCCATCGTGCCGGACACCGGCGCCGGCGGCTTTCGTTTCAGCCCCGGACAAGCCGCGCCGCTCAATCTGTTCGTCCCGCTGGATCGGCTCCAGAGAGCGCTTCTGGGGCGAGACCACCGGGGGCGTGTCAACACGTTTCTGCTGGCGTGGGGCGCGGACGCGCCGGGGGTGTCAGGAACGTCGACTGCGAGCATACCCGACGTCTCCGACTTGCTCGCCGAAGTCGTCGAGCTCGAGGATCTCTCGCTCACGCTCGCGGCCACGGAGTACGGCTTCCGCATCGGTAGCCGGCAGTTTGTGCTCGCCGATGCCACCACCGAAGCGATCACCGAGTTCGCCGGCGAGCACGACCTCGCTCTGCGCCCGTCGCTGACCTACCTCGCCAACTCGATTACGTCGTCGAAGGGCTCGGTGCCCTACAGCACGATCACGGCACTCGATTCCGGGGCCGATTCGCAACTGCCCGAGCTTTCTCTCACCAGCGGCGAACCGGCACCAGCACTCTCCGACGGCCAGATTCTGATCGACGCCTGGACCGCCAAAGATCTGGGCATGGAAGTCGGCCAACTGATCGAACTCACCTACTACGAACTCGGAGCCCGCGACGAGCTTTCGGAGACCACCGTCACGCTCGAGCTTGCCGGCGTCGTGACCCTGGACGGGCCGGCAATCGACGCCGGGCTGACCCCCGACTTTCCCGGCATGGCCGACGCCGAAGACATCGCCGCCTGGGACCCGCCATTTCCGGTCGAGCTGGCGCGAATCCGGGACCGCGACGAGGAGTACTGGGACCTCTACCGCGCGGCGCCCAAGGCTTTTGTCTCTCTGGCCACCGGCCGCAGGCTCTGGACCAGCCGGTTCGGCCACACCACGACTCTCGAGATCGCCCCCGCGCCGCCTGTCTCGGATGGTTCTACTGGCTCCAATGGCTCCGTCGAGGATCTCGAGCTCCTGCTGCGCGAGAGTCTGCCCGGACGGTTAGCAAGAAGCGGAGGCGGCGGTGGACTGAGGGTCCTCGACCTGCGCGCCGACGGCCTCGAGGCCGCGCGCGGTGCCACGGACTTCGGCGGCCTGTTTCTGGCCTTGAGCTTCTTCCTGATCGGTTCCGCGGCTCTTCTGGTGGCACTGCTATTTCGACTCGCCGTCGAGCAACGCGCGCGCGAGGTCGGCCTCCTACGAGCGGTCGGGTTCCCGGAGGCCAAGGTTCGACGGCGTTTTCTCGGCGAAGGTCTGATGCTGGCTGCCGTCGGTTCTGTGATCGGCGTGGCGGCTGCTGCCGGCTACGCAGCCGCCATGCTGGCGGCGCTTCGCACCTGGTGGCTGTCGGCGGTCGGCACCACTGTGCTCACACTTCACCTGACGCCGATGTCGCTTGCCATCGGCTGGCTGGCCTCGGTTCTGACCGTCGCCTTCACGCTCTGGCTGGCGCTTCGAAACCTGCGCCGTGTCCCGGCGCCGAGTCTGCTCGCCGGAGCGGTCGAAACCGTGCGCACGAAGCCGGCCCGCGTTGCTTCCAAGACGGTGGCGTCGGTTGCCACAGCAGCGGCGCTCGTCCTACTTCTATCGGCTCCGTTCCTGGGCTCGCAGGCCCCGCCGCTGGTCGCCATGGGGATTGGCTTTCTCCTGCTCATCGCCGGCATCGCCTTCTTCGCGCACAGGCTGCGCGGCGACCGGCGTAGCGTTCGACGCGGGGCCAATCAACTCACGGGCGTCTCAGGTCGAACGCCCGTCCTGGCGATGGGCGCACGCAACACCACTCGCAACGCCGGGCGTAGCCTCGCGAGTGTCGCCTTGATCGCGAGCGCGGTATTCCTGCTGGTCATCGTCGGAGCCAATCGCAGAAGCGGGGTCGTCGATGTCGATGTCCTCGACTCCGGCGCGGGTGGCTTCCGGCTGCTGGCCGCAAGCGACGTGCCGATTCACATTGACTTGAACGATCCCGAGCGGCAGTCGGAGCTCGGCTTCTCGAGCGAGGATTCGGCCGCTCTCGCCGGCCCGCCTGCGGCTCGAATCGTGCCGCTGCGCCGCCTCCCCGGCGAAGACGCGAGCTGCCTCAACCTCTACCGGCCCGGCCGGCCGAACGTCCTCGGGGTCCCGGCCGAGATGATCGCGCGGGGAGGCTTCGCCTTCCAGTCGACTGCCGACGACGTCGAGAACCCCTGGGAGCTTCTCGATCGTGAGCTCGAACCCGGAGTGATCCCGGCGATCGCCGATTACAACTCGGCGGTCTGGATCCTTCACCTCGGCCTCGGCAAAGACCTGGTCCTCGAGGATCAGAACGGCGAGGAGGTGCGTCTGCGCCTCGTCGGCCTTCTGAAGAAAAGCGTTTTTCAGAGCGAGATCCTGGTTTCTGAACGAAATTTTCTCGCCCATTTTCCCCGCCAGACCGGCTACTCCTTCTTCCTGATCGAGTCTCCACCGGGTGACGACGCCGCCCAGGCGCAAATCACCGAGATCCTGGAGGGCAATCTGGACCGCTTCGGCTTCGACGTCACCTCCACCGCCGAACGCATAGCGACCTTCCAAGCCGTCGAAAACACCTACATCGCAACCTTCCAGACCCTCGGCGGCCTCGGCCTGCTGCTCGGCACCATCGGTTTGGGTGTGGTTCTCCTGCGCAACGTTCTCGAGCGCCGTGGTGAGCTCGCCACCCTGCAAGCGTTCGGCTTCCGCAGGAGCCTGCTGGCCAAAATGGTGCTAGCGGAGAACGGAGTCCTGCTGCTGATCGGCATCGCGATCGGCTCCCTCGCCGGCATCGTCGGCGTTCTGCCGAACCTGCTGACCGCAGGCCACCACCTGCCAGGGGTCTCTCTGGTGGCGACCATCGCACTGGTCTTTGTTGTCGGAATGCTGGCCAGCTCGTTCGCACTCGCGGTCACCGTGGGTGCGACCGGTGCGACCGCTGCTCAGATACTGCCCGCCCTCAAGGGCGACTGATCGCTATCGCCGATACCCGACGCGAACGGTCGTAGAGCAGTGCGGCCAAGTAGAGCGCGATCGCCACCAGGTTCCACCAGGCGAAACTCCTGCCCATCATGCCGGTGCCTCCCGGCAGGAGTGTAAAGATCGCAACCGCGAACAAGGCGATGCGCTCGACCGGGTTGAGTTCGGTGAAAAGCCGGCCCGTCAATGCCGCGGCCAACGGCAGAACCCCCAGAAGGGCGATCACCAGGGCGGCGATCGTGTCACCCCACGGCGCTCGCGAGCCATCCGGTGCGAGCATCAGGAGCGCCGGGCGCAGGACGAAAACGTACGGCAGGACAAAGCCCACCAGCGCAAAGCGAAATGCGGACCAGCTGGTCTTCAAGAACGACGAACCCGCGATCGAACTCGCGGCATAGGCCGCGAGCGCCACCGGCGGCGTCACCATCGACATCATGCCGAAGTAGAAGATAAAGAGATGCGCCGCGAGCGGCACCACGCCGAGCTTTCCGAGAACCGGGCCGATCAAGGTCGCCATCAAGAGGTAGCAAACCGCCGATGGCAGGCCCATGCCTAAAATGATCGACGAGACCATGATCGCGATCAGAGCAAGCAGCAGGTGGTTCTGCGCCAACGGCAGAATCAAAGCCGGCAGACGCGTGCCGATGCCGGTCAAGGTCACGATCCCGATGACGATGCCGACACAGGCCGCGGCCGAGACCAGCGGCACCGAATCGCGTCCCGCTTTCAAGACCGCTTCCAGCAGGCGCCCCGAACTCAACCGCGTCCGGCTATGAAGGCTGCTGACCAGGAGCACCGTGCCCAAGGCGAGACTCACCGAGCGAAACACGGAGAAGCCCATGATCAAAAACAGCACCAGACCACCCAGGGCCGAGAGAAACACGATGCCCTCGTAACGGGCTATCACAGGCGGGGATTTCGACTCGACCTCTCGCGCGTCATCACCCTCGGGCGTCTCTCGAGTAAGACCGCGGGCGCTGAAGCGACGGGCCGTCAGATGCACGACGGCAAAGATCGAGAAGTAGTAGACCAGCGCGGGCAGCAAGGCCGCTCGAATGATCTCGAAATAGGTCACCGGAGGCGTGACGATCTCGAGCATCATGTACGCACCGGCGCCCATCACCGGGGGCACCAACGCACCGCCCGAACTGGCCGCGGCCTCGATCCCGGCGGCGACATGGCGCGGGAAACCGGAGCTCCTCATCATCGGAATCGTGAAGGTGCCGGTGGTCGCGGTGTTGGCGACCGCGCTCCCCGAAAGCGACCCCATGAGTCCACTGGAGAGAACGGCTACTTTGGCGGCGCCGCCGGTGGATTTGCGAAACAGGCGCCGGGCCGCCTCGACGATGAAGCCGGTCGCGCCCGTGGCCTCGAGCAGAGCTCCAAAGAGCACGAACAGAAAAACGTAGGTAAACATGACCCGCAGCGCGATGCCAAAGACTCCCTGGCTCTGGAGAAAAGTCTGCGCCACGATGCGCTCGACGCCGTAGCCACGGTGGGGGAGCAGCCAGGAGGGGAGCGATGCACCCAGGTACGCATAGAGAAGAAACGTGCCCGCAAGGGCCGGCAACACCCAGCCGATGGTCCTGCGCGTGGCCTCGAGCACCACGATCAAACCCACGGCTCCGATGAGAAAATCGAGTCCGGTTTCGGCGCCGGCGCGGTCTCCCAGGGACGATCCGAGAAGCCAGGAGTTCTCAAAGAAGGGTTCGGTCTGAACCACGACCCAGGCGCACACGGCAATCGCCAGGGCGGCCAAGACCACGTCGCCGAAGGCCGCCAGGGGGGAGTGCTCGCCGAGTTTTCGTCGTCCGCCGAGAAAGCAGATCGTCAAACCCAGGCCAGCGAAGATCGCGAGCTGCGACTGCGGCCTGAGGTGCGGGTAGTTGATCTCGGCGAGCGCGAAGATCGGCAGAATAACCGCCGCTACAGCCGCGATGCGAGATCTCAGACCCTCTTCGAGCGTCATTCGCCGGAGGCGACCGAAGTCTCAGAGGGCGACTCGTCCGAAGCATCCGGCCAGATGCCGATCTCACGGTAGAACCGTATGGCGCCCGGATGAAACTCGGTGCCGGTGTTGCGAACCACCACGTTGGGATTGATCGCCTTACCGGCCGGATGTTTCTCGACCACCTCGGCACGGTTCTCGTAGATCGTCTTGGTCACCTGGTAGACCAGCTCTTCGTCTACCGCGGCCGAGGTCACCAAATGCATCGAGCCGACGTTGAGGCCCGAGAAATCCTCGTCCAGACCTCGATAGGTCCCGGCGGGAATCGTCGCCCGATCGAAGAACGGATAGTCGGTAACCAGTCGCTCGACTGCTTCGCGGTCGAAGGGCACGTAGGTGATGTCCCGCAACGAAGAGGCCTGGGTGATCGACGCCGTGGGCACGGCGCCGCCCAGAAACGCCGCCGCCGCCGAACCGTCGGCCAGGAGATCCACGGCGCCGGCCTGGGTCGCGTTGAGCGGTGACATGTCGTCGTAGGTGAGTCCGTGCGCCGCCAGGATTGGCCCGAGGAAGTACGCAAAGCCGGCGCCCGCCGGCCCCAGCACGACCCGCTTGCCGCGCAGGTCGGCAATGGTCGCAACGTCGCCCTTCGCGGGCGCTATGAAGAGGGCTACGTTCGGCGCCAGGGTCATCACCACCCGCACCGGGTACTCCTTATCCCAGGCTCCCTCTCCGCGCGCCGCGAAATAACTGATCGCCGCGTTGGCGAGCGCGAAGTCGAGCTCGCCGCTGTCGAGACGACGCAGGTTCTCCTGCGTGCCCTTGGTGGCTTCCGCGGTCACCTGCCAGTTCGCCGCGCCCGGATGCGCGTTCAGCACCTCGGCCAGCGCGCCGCCGACCACAAAGAAGGCACCACCCGGAGGCGCGGTCCCGATGCTCAAGAATCGGTTGGAGGGCGGCGCGTCACCGGTGTCGGAGCCGCCTCCTGAGCAGGCCGCTGCGAAAGTCAGAGTGGCAGCAAGAACCATGGCAACCGCGGCCCGGGAAAGCAAATACCCCGTAGACATTGCGGCAGCTTAGCAGAGCTTCCTAGCGGAATCGCCAGCCACGCGGCCGGAACGCTTGCAGTTAGATACGGAGTCCGTCGCCTCGCCTAGCCCGCTACCGGCAACTCAAAAAGCACGGCTTCGCGGTCCGTTCTCAGCAGTAGCAATGAGCCCGCCAGAGCCGGCGGATTCCAGGTCTTGCCCTCGAACGGAGCCATGCTTCCGAGCACCCGGAACTCTTCGGGATTCGGCTCGATCAGGATGACTTCGCCCTTCTCGGTGGTCACCAGGAGAAGGTCTTCGGCCAGGATGATCTGGCCGTGGCCGTAGCGGCCCTTCTTCCAGCGGCGCTCACCGGTCGCGGGGTCGAGGCAGGCCAGCACGCCGTCGTCGAGTCCGTATACGTAGCCGTCGTGCTCGACCAGATTGGTGAACTTGGCCTTCATCCGCGGGCTACTCCAGAGAACGGTGGTCTCGAACACGCCGTCTCGTTCCTCGACTCGGTAGAGCTTCGAACCGATGCCGTAGCCGCTCGACACCAGCACGCGATTGTCCCCGAGAAGGAGCGGCACCGCCACGTTCGGGGTTTCGCCGGGCCAGTCTTCAGACCACAGCATGGCACCGGTGGCGGGATCGTGGGCGGTGATCGAGTGCTGGTTGCGGATCAGGATCTGCTCGCGCCCGGCGAGGGTCGCCAGGACCGGAGAGGAGTAGCTCGAGGTATCGGTTCCCGCAGCCCACGCCAGTTCGCCGGAAACGCGGTCGTAGGCGACCAGGGATTGGTTGTCGGGGCCGCCCGCGCTCGCCACCACCAGATTGTCGACCACCAGCGGCGAGCAGCTCTTGCCCCAATCCCGGTTGCTTGCGCCGTGCTCCTCGAGGATGTTCCGCGACCACACGAGCTCTCCGTTCTCTAGGTCCAACGCATTGAGAATGCCGCCCGCACCGAGCGCAAAGACCAACCCGTCTGCGATGGTCGGGGTGGCCCGCGGGCCGACGCCGCCGATCGTGGTTTCGTAGCGGGTCGCATCGGCATGGCGCCAGAGCGCATGGCCGGTTGCCAGCTCATACGCCACAACCTGTTCCTCCTCGCCATGCTGCTCCTGGGTCACGGCCCAACCGGCCTGGATTGCAAACCCTGACCACGCCGGGCCGACGTCGCGGCGCCAGATTTCACGCGGCGGCACGGCCTGCCAATCTCGGGCCAGGCGAACGCCCGCTACCGAGGCATTGCGCTGCGGCCCGAGAAACTGCGGGTAATTCCCCCGGGCTGCCGCAGTGAGCCGGCCGCTCGCTCGAATTTCGCCTGTCTCAGCCGCCCCCGCCAGGGCGTCGCCGGCGCTCTTCAAACCAATGATCGGCACCAGATCGCCCGAAACGCCGGTAACGGTCAGGAATCGCGCGACGCCGAATCCCCCGATTACCGCTATCGCCAGAGCCACAACTCGCCACTTCCAGGGAGCCCGCGACGCCAACAAAAACCACAGCAGCAGCAGCACAAGAACCAGAAAGGCCGCCGCCAGGGTCTGGATCACCCTGTCCTGGCGGCTCTGGTCCGCGATCCCCCAAGACCAGACGAGAAAACCGACAAACAGGAGCAGCACCCCTGTTGCCGGCCACCATCTGAGTTTTTGTCGAGTGCTCATGCGACAATGATAGCGGCAACTCCCGACCTGGAGCCGCGAACCCCTTGCGCGAAGAAAAAGCCAAGAAAAAGAAACTGTCGCTGGCCGCAGTCCGTCGCGAAGCCAAGCGAGTGATCTGGGCGTACCGTTGGCGGCTCGCGCTCGGCCTCGTGCTTCTGGTCATCGGAAGACTGTGCGGGATGATCCTGCCGGCATCGTCAAAGTTCCTGATCGACGAGGTCATCGGCAACAACCGCTACGACATGCTGCCCACGATCGCGCTGGCAGCCGGGGGCGGGGCGATCGTCCAGGCCATCACCTCGTTCTCGCTTGCGGTTCTCCTCGGCGCAGCAGCCCAGCGCTCGATCAACACACTTCGTCTCCGTGTCCAGAGCCATATCGGGCGCCTGCCGATCGAGTTCTTCGAGAACCACAAGAGTGGTGAGCTGATCTCGCGCATCATGACTGACCCCGAAGGGGTTCGCAATCTGGTCGGCACCGGTTTCGTGCAACTGATCGGCGGGGTGCTTTCGTCGGCCGTCGCTTTTTCGGTGCTGCTGTGGCTCAACTGGCGGCTGACCCTGGTCACGATTGTGTTTCTCGCGCTGTTCGGGCTGATCATGGTCATCGGCTTCAACCGGCTGCGGCCACTCTTCCGCGAGCGAGGCAAGGTCAACGCCGAGATCACCGGCCGTCTGGTCGAGTCCCTGAACGGCGCCAGGATCGTCAAGGCCTACACGGCGGAAGCTCGCGAAGAGGCGACGTTCGCCGCGCACACGCAGAAGTTCGTGGACCTCGTGGTCAAGGCGGTGGTGGGCATTTCATCGATGTCGACCCTGGCGAGCCTGATCTTCTCCCTCGTGGCGCTCACCATCGGCGTTCTCGGCGTTCGCTTCGTCGCGGCCGGAACGATGACGGTCGGCGACCTCTTCATGTTTCTGATCTTCACCGGTCTGATGGTCACGCCACTGATTCAGATGAGCGCGATCGGCACCCAGATCACCGAGGCTTTTGCCGGTCTCGACCGGATCAACGAAATCCTCCAGCAAACCACCGAATACGATGGCGAAGAGAGCCGCAAGGCGCTTACCGAGTTGCGCGGTGATGTCCGCTTCGAGAACGTCTCGTTCGAGTACAACGAAGGCGTCCCGGTCCTACGGGACGTGTCCTTCGAAGCCCCGGCGGGGACCACAACCGCCCTGGTCGGCTCGAGCGGTGCGGGCAAGAGCACGTTGATTGCCCTGATCTTGACCTTCCGACGACCAACCAAAGGCCGCGTCCTCGTCGATGGCGAAGACCTCTCTCAGATCCGACTCAAAGACTACCGCTCTCGCCTCGCGGTGGTGCTGCAGGATGATTTCCTCTTTGACGGCACCCTCGCCGAGAACATCGCCTACGGCAAGCCCGACGCGACCCACGAGGAAGTCGTCGCGGTGGCCAAGCTCGCGCACTGCAACGAGTTCATCGAGGGATTCCCCGATGGCTACGACACGGTGATCGGTGAACGCGGCGTCAAACTCTCCGGCGGGCAACGCCAGCGGGTCTCGATCGCCCGGGCAATGCTCGCCGATCCACGCATTCTGGTTCTGGACGAGGCCACCTCGAGCCTCGACAGCGAGAGCGAGCAGTTCATTCAAGAGGGCCTCCAGGAGCTCCGCAGCGGCCGCACCACCTTCGTCATCGCGCACCGCTTGTCCACCATCCGCGACGCCGACCAGATCCTGGTGCTCGAAGGCGGAGAGATCGTCGAGGGCGGCAGCCACGAAGAACTTCTCGAGCGCAACGGTCGTTATCGCGAACTCTACGAGAAACAATATCGAATCGAGAGCAACCGGTTCATCAACCCCGGCGAGACCGTCGGAGCCCCGGATACCATCGCAGAGACCGGGCGCGACGACTCGGACTCGAAGCCGAGCCCAGCTTCGTCTCCCGACCCGGGCCTGGGCGGCTTCGGCAGTGGACAAGTTTGACCGCCGCTGAAAGCCACATCCGGAAGCCCGAGTAATGGACGTTTTCCTCGTCCTTCTCGGTGTTGGCCTCCTCTATGGCGGCGGCGAAGCGCTCGTGCGCGGCGCGGTGCAACTCGCCCGTACCCTCGGCATGAGTCCGCTGGTCATCGGGCTGACCGTGGTTTCCTTCGGCACCTCGTTTCCGGAGCTCGCCTCGACCCTGGCGGCAACCTTCGAAGACGCTCCCGCGGTCGCGTTCGGCAACATCGTCGGCTCGAACATCGCCAACATCGGCTTGATCCTCGGTTGCACGGCGTTGATCTGGCCGCTCGCGACGCAGGCTCGCATCCTGCGCCGGGAAATACCCTTCATGCTGGTGGCTTCGGGCCTGTTGTTCCCACTCGCGGCCGACGGACGCATCGGCCGGCTGGAGGGACTGTTTCTCTTCGCCCTGCTGGTGGTCTTCCTCGCCTACCTGATCTGGGGCGTCCGCGACGCCAGGCCCGAGACCCGCCAGGAATTCGAGACCGAGTACGGCGGAAAGAAAAGCGGCCCTTGGGCCTCTGTGGCTCTTGTTGTCCTCGGCCTCGCGCTGCTCCTCTTAGGCGCGGAATCCCTGATCCAGGGCGGGCTTTCGATCGCGCGCAGTTTCGGCATCAGCGAACGGATCATCGGACTCTCCCTGGTAGCCCTCGGGACCAGTCTGCCCGAGCTTTCCGCATCGATCGTCGCCGCACTCAAAAGAGAAGGCGACATCGTGCTCGGCAACATCATCGGCTCGAACATCTTCAACGTACTCGGCATCCTTGGCATCACGGCTCTGGCGCGCCCGGTCGAAATCGACTGGCTCTCGAGCTGGCCGGATCTCGTCGTCATGCTCGCGCTCTCGGCCCTGATCTGGCCCTTCCTCGCCACCCGAATGAAGCTCGAACGCTGGGAAGGCTTTCTGCTCGTCGGCGGATATGTGATGTACATGGCCGTGCTGTTTGGTTCGTAGCCGCGGGTTTCGTCACCGCGAAGCGCATCGCGACACATCTGCGTAAGCTCTAGTGTAACTGTTCGGTTTCGAACACCTGCCTTCGCGCTCTTCCATGGAAGGCGCCAAGAAAGCCAATCAGCGCAAGGGGTTCGTGTCCGCAAAGAGAAATGGCATCGGACTTGCGCTTCGGGGCGCCGACGCAACCGGAATAGTCGAATGCCCAGTATCAAGGCAATACCCGATCAACCGTTGATCGAGCCCACAAGGCGCGCAGGACCCGATCGCCGCCGGCCTGACCGCTCGCCTTTCAGATACTACGAGCGCTTGGACCATGGTCTTTCCCGAAAACCATGTTCGTTGTCCCTCGCGGGTAGTGGGTGCACTAATGTCCCGCGACCCCCTCGCGGAGCATGACCCGTCTGTACGCGGATCTTCGCTTCGCGGCCGACTCCGACCTTCCCGTCCTCATTGAGGGCGAAACGGGCGTTGGCAAGGAATCGATAGCGGCCATCGTGCACCGCTCGTCCGAGAGGTCTCGCGGCCCGTTCTTGCCGATCAACTGCGCGCCAATCCCGCCCGACTTGCTGGAGGCCGAACTCTTTGGAGTCTCGCCCGGTGCCGCGACCGGCGTCTCTCCCCGGACCGGCAAACTCGAAACCGCGAATGGCGGCACGGTTCTGCTGGACGAGATCGGCGAGATGAAAAGAGAACTCCAGGTCAAGCTGTTGCGGGTATTGGAGCAAAAAAGTGTCGAGCCGGTAGGCGGTTCCTCCCGTCCACTCGACATCAGAATCGTCGCGTCCACGAATCACGATCTGCGCCAAGACATCTCGACCGGGCGCTTTCGACCCGATCTGTACTATCGCCTCGCCGGCTTTGTCCTCGAAGTTCCCGCGCTCCGGCATCGCAAGAGCGATATCCCGGCACTCGTGGAACATTTCTTCCTTGCCAGCTCCAGAGAGACCGGCAAACGCGTCAAGGGAATCACCTACGCTGCGCTCAAAGCTCTCACGGAGCGCGACTGGCCGGGAAACGTGCGCGAACTTCGGCATGCCGTGCTTCGCGCGGTTCACGCAACCCCCGACGGAGAGGTGATCGACTCCCGGCGAATTCACCAAATCGAGACGGCTGCGCCTTCGACCGCAATCGCACACACTCTGTTTCGCGGTGAGCGCGAGCTTCGACTCGACGAACTCGAACGTGCCGCGATTCAAGAAGCGCTCCGACGCACCGACGGAAATCAAGTGGCCGCCGCTCACGCCTTGGGAATCTCACGGGCCGCCCTTCGCAGACGCATCGCCAAGTACGGGTTGGAGAAGGAAGGTTAGTTTGGCGCTGGTGCCCGGGGCTGACCGGACCCCGCGACATCGTTCGACAAGTCCGTTCTCGATCCGTCGTCGATTGGAATTCGGACGGTGAATGCGGCGCCGCCCTCTTCCGCTTTCGGCTCCACGTCTACGTGACCGCCATGCGCTTTGACCAGATTACGGACCGTGACCAGCCCGAGTCCAGTGCCTTTGCTCTTGCCGGTGGCAAACGGCTCGAACAGCGAGTCAACCAGCTCGGGTGGAATCCCCGGTCCGGTATCGGCGATCCTGACGCGGAAAGATCCTTCCGCGATCTCACTCAGAACGAAAACAATTCGAGTGCCCGGGTGATTTACGAGAGCATCGCGGGCGTTGCCAACCAAGTTCTCGAGAACCCTGGCGAATCGGTCTGGGTCCAGTTTGACCATGAAGTCCGAGGGTAGCTCATCTCGAAATCTCAACTCGACACCTTGGCTCGCAAGGTGTTTCTTCATCGGCTCGAGCGTCCCACGGAGGTAGTCCCTGACCGGAATCTCGACCAGGCTCAGTTCGGTAGCCCCTCCGCGCGCATACTCCAGAATCTCGGTGGCCATTCTCTGCAGTCTCAGTGTCGCGGATTGCACCTGCTCGATATCAGCTACCAACTCGTCTTGGTGCCCGCCGCCCACGGCGATCGAATGCGCAAGATCCGAATAGCCCTTGATCAAGGTCAGGGCGTTGCGCAAGTCGTGCACCACCGTACTGGTCATATGACCAATCGCTGCCAAGCGTGTCTCACGCTCGCTCAACTGGCTTTCGATGGTTTTGGCCCGCAACTGGGCCGCGATCCGAGCCCTTAGCTCCTCCATGGAGAAGGGTTTGGTCACGTAGTCGTCCGCTCCGACCTCGAGTCCCTCGACGACGGCCTCCGAGCCGGCCTTGGCGGTCACCAGAATTATCGGGGTGGCCTTCATCATCGATTCCGCGCGCAACCGCCGACAGAGCTCATAGCCGCTCATTCTCGGCATCATCACGTCCGCGATTACGAGCTGCGGGCGCAGCTTGAGCGCCGTCTTCAAGCCCTCGACTCCGTCTACGGCGGTGGTCACTCGGTACTCACGGGACAATTCGCTCGCCAAGTAGGCTCTGAGATCGGCATTGTCGTCAACCACGAGAATCAGCGGCGCCCCCGGGGGCCCCTCCTTCTGCTCGAGTGACTCGTCCGAGAGCCGCGGTTGGTGGATGTCGGCGAGAAGCGTTTCTTGACGCGACCGCCGCTGGTACTCCCGCCGCGCCATGGCGTCAGCGCGAGCCCGAACCATCTGATCTTCTCTCCTCCGCGGGCCGACCCTGCGGTCGCCGGCCAGGTCAGACTCCCGTGGCAAAGTGACCCGAAAGACCGAGCCTCTGCCGACTTCGCTCTCCACCACAACATCACCACCGTGGAGTCGAGCGAGTTCCCGTGCAAGGGCCAACCCTAGCCCGGTGCCCTCTTCCTTCCGCGTCAGACTGCTGTCGACCTGATGGAACCGATCGAAGATCAATCCGCGTTGGTCCTGCGGTATTCCAGGGCCGTTATCTTCGACTTCGAAGATTACGACACCAACCTCGGTCCGAGCCCGAACAACGATTCGTCCACCGTCAGGGGTGAACTTGAGCGCATTCGAAAGCAAGTTGGCGGCAATCATCTCGACTTTGTCCGCGTCGAACGAGACGTCCGGCAGAGTCTCGAAACCCTCGGTTACAATCTCGACCCCTTTTCGCCCGGCGTGGGGCAGGCTCGCCGTGACCAGGTCCCGAATGAGATCGGACAAACTGCCGACGGCGAGGTTGAGTTGCAACTGGCCGGCTTCGAGCTTCGCCGTGTCCAGAAGTAGGTTCACGTGACGCAGCAATCTATGCGAGTTGGCAAGCATCGCTCGCAACAGCGTTCGGTGGTCTTCGCTCTGTTCTTCTTTCAGAAGCGTCTCAACCGGACCGAGCATCAGCGTTAGCGGTGTGCGAAGCTCGTGGCTCACATTGGCAAAGAAAGTTGTTTTGGCCTTGTCGAGTTCCTTTAGGTCTTCGTTGGCTTTCTCCAGCCTCAACCTAAGAGCCAAGTCTCGCCGACGCAGTCGATCTCCGACCACGGTGGCGATGCATGTGAAAACAGCCGTGCCCACCATAAAGAAGGCCGGGGGCACCATCTCGAGGCTGGCGCCGTGAACGAAAACATTGATACCGAAGTACCCAACGCAGAGCGCGAACGAGAAAAGAACCGTCACGCTTAATTGCCACGGCATGAAAAGTCCGACGAGGAAAAGAGCTAGAAGATTGCCGAAGTAGTAGTCGCTTCCGAAACCACCAAGATACATCGTCATGAGCGACATACCTACGGACGCAAACAGAATCATCCCCGCCGATACGGGAACCAGGTATTTCTGTCCCACTCGCGTATAGGTCAACCACAAAGTGGCTGCCGACAGAGCCACAACGATGAGTCGTATGTACAGGAACGTCTGAACGTGTTCCCGTGCCGAAATCAGATCCAGGATCCAGAACGCGCCAAAAAGCAGCATTCCGACCGGAACCGCCAACCGCGTTCTCTCGAGCAGTAGTTGCTTAACCTCTGCCGAGTACACACGGTCGAAGCCTTTTTGCCTGCCCATCTCTCTCAACGAGCCGCGGGATTCGCCGGTAGCCGAATCCGGCGGCCGGTCTTCGAGCGGCTGCTTGCCTATCGATTGAGATGCGCTGTCCACTTTTCTGTGCAATCATAGCCTCCTTCGACGCACCCACTACAACTTTGAAGAAATAGCTGCCGTTGGTTTGTTCATGAGTAGCCCCGTGAAACTTGCCCGGGACGATCTGGGCGCTTCGCACTCCGACCTCATCGGCGGCGTCGAATCCCTTAGATTCAGGCCTCGCCGCTTGACCTCGGAAGACCTGCGCTTCGATCTCTCTTGTCAGTTTATTCTCGACGGAGTGAGCATCGGACCCATAGCGATCGTCGATATTTCTCCGACCGGAGTCGCATTAGAACTCAGCTCGAGGGTCGACCTGCTCCCGGGCTGCTTGGTCGATGACCTGAAGATCGACTACCGGGATTCCCGCGTCTGGGAGGGTCAAGCCAAGGCTGTTTACAACGTCGAGGGCCCACCAGCTCGTGCGGGTCTGCAATTCACGTCAAACCTGTTCGATCTCCAGCTCCTGTACCTGAGTGACAATGTCATCGAGACGCTACTCGCGGCCCATCTTGAGCAAGACCGCCGGGCCGTCGAGACTCTGCCAGCCGACTGGCGAGCCGCCGTTGCCAGAATACGTCAGATGCTCCTGAGTGCACGAGACGTACTTCGCGAATCGGAAGCTATGCTGAGCAAAGACCCAGACGCAAGGGCACGCGAAGAGCGAGCACTCATCGAACGCATCTTCGAGAAATGGAAGGGTCCTTTCCACGAACAGCTCAGTCAGCTTCACGCACAGTCGCGTGCCTTCGACGAAGATGTCGCCACGGTGGCCCGCGGCTATGCCGGCCGTGAGCTCCTATCCCTGGTCTACCCTTGTCCGATTCACAGCAGAGCGTTCGAGAAGCCGTTGGGCTACGCCGGCGACTACAAGCTCATGCTTCTGCTTATGACGGACGTTCTCGAGGGAGAGGGCATTTTCGGCCGCTTCCTGCACTTTCTTACCCAGAACTACACTCTGGGACGAGCAGTCCGGTCCCGTGAAAAGACCCTGCTCATAGCCGCGAGCCAGACCGTGACGTCCTTGGATCGGCCCATTCGCATCATGTCTCTGGCCTGCGGACCGGCGCTCGAGCTTCAACGCCTCATTCGAGAAATCGGACCCATCGCTCATCCGGTGGAGCTGATCCTTGTCGACCAAGACGAAGAGACGATGCGCTACTGCAATGAGGAGCTGAACCGCGCGCTCCTCTCGCGGCCCAGAGACGGCGAAGCTCTGAGCTTGAACTGCCTCCACCTGTCGATCCTGCAAGTGCTCAGTCCGAAAGACCGGAAGGAGCGAGAGTTCGTCTCCTCCAACTTGAGAGACATCGACTTGATCTATTCCGCGGGCCTTTATGATTACTTGCCTCAGCCGCTGACCGCGCGACTGACCCGGCGTCTCTATTCCATGCTAGCTCCAGGTGGTCGTCTGTTCATCGGCAACCTGAGAGACTGCGCTGACTCCTCCTGGATGATGGAGTACGTCAGTGCGTGGATCCTCGAGTACCGAGAGCCTGAGCAGATGCTGAGTCTGGCAAGGGGCCTGAAGCCCGAGCCTTCGAGTAGCGAGATCGTCTACGACGACACCGGATACTGCATGTTTCTCAAGGTGGTACGCCCAGCCGAGAGCTGAGCTGGCGTTTGGGCTTCCCTTCAACAGCGCGTCGCTTCAGCCGAGAGCGCTTTTCTCCAGCTCCCGGATCGCACGTTCGAAGCCCTTCGTCAAGGCCTCGGGATCCGGCACCAGTCCCGCGTCGGTGGCGACGCCGACACGCACTTGATCGTTGTAGCTGAGAATGCTGACTCCTAGGCCCAAGCGGCCGGACTGCGGCACCCAGAACATCATGTCGTCGATCTCGCAGCCGCATACGTGGAGCGGGCGGCGCGGGCCAGGCACGTTGGTCACCACTGCCGTCGCGTTCTTGCTGAGCAGCTTGATCACCTTGCTCTGAAGCCCCGCGTGGGTAGCGCCCAGGGCCTTAAGCACCGCGTACACCACAAGGGCTTCCGGCGATTTCTTGAGCCGGTCCATTCGCTCTTTGATCGCCAGAACCCGCTCGCGGGAGCCGGTCTCGGCAACCGGAAGCGCCAGGTAGACGAGGCCGAACTGGTTGCCGAGTGCGTCGTCCCCGGCAGCACGAATGTTGACCGGAACCACCGCCCGCACGTCCCGCTCGGGAGCGGCCTCGCCACGACCGGCCAGGTAGGTGCGCAAGGTCTCGGTCACTGCGGCCAAGAGTACGTCGTTGACCGTAGCGCCCATGCTCTTGCCGATCGCTTTCACCGTTGCCAAAGGTATTTCGGCCGACCAGGTCGCTCGCTTCTCTTTGCCAAGCGGTCCCTTGAAGAGGGTCTTCGGGTCCGCGCGCATCGACAAGAGATGTCCCAAAGACCGCGTGATGCTGCCTCCGGCCTTGAGTACCCGCAGAAGTCTCGAGCCCGAAACCAAGGGCCCGTGACCACCGGCTCCCTGTCCGTGGGCACCAACCTTCGCGGCTTCCGGAGCATCAGCTTCCGGATCGGTCATTCCGAGCACCACCTTCATCAGAGAAATCCCGTCACCGATACAGTGATGAATCCGGCTCACCAGTGCCGACCCGCCGCGAAAGCTCTCGATGAAATAAAACTTCCACAGCGGCCGGGCAAAGTCGAGCGGAGTCGACATCTCCTGGCTGACGAAATCCCGAAGGGCCTGCCTGTCGTCGGCCGGTGAAAGCTCGATTCGAACAATGTGCTGGTCGAGCCGAAAGTCAGCCTCCACCCAAGCGGGCTTGCCGAGCTTGCCCTTGGGGTCGGCCACCCGCATACGGAAACGATCGTAGGGAAGAAAGGTCGACTCCACCCGTCGGCAAAGCGCCTCGAAGGCCAGTGGTTGACGAAACGTCATGACGCTGGTGATGGTCATGAGATTGGTCGAATCCTCCATCCGCAGCCAGGCGCTATCGGCCGCGGTGAGCGGAGTCCGGCGAGACGAGCTGGGTGCCATGGTCGCCCTGAACAACAGAGACGGGCTACGAAGATTGATCGGTGGTGGTTTCGTCGATTTCCTCGAGCACCGCCTCGGCGGCTTCGCGCCGCGACTCGGGGACCAAGACCACCGCCCCCAGAAGCCGGTCGTCGGACCCGCCGCCCAACGAGCCGAAGGGATACAGGCCCTGAGCCTCATCGCCCTGAATCAAGTGCGGAATCCCGGCTCCCAAAAGTACCGATTTGATCACCGGCCAGAGCGAGCTATCGGCGCTCCGAAAGACCTGCACCAAGGGCTCGTCCAGCTGCTCTCCTTCGGGCAACTCCGAGACCAGGGGAGTTCCGCAGTCCGGGCACATTGTGACTTCATCGACGAACTCGCCGCGACACGTCGAGCACCACATTCCGGGACTGTAGCAGGCGCCGGGCCCGGCATCGTCTAGCCTGATGGCTAACGGAGTGCGCCGGGTCGGGTCTGAACCGAGCTCGTGAACGCCAGGACCGCGGCAACCGCAATCCAGACCACTCCGATCATGGTGCGGCCGAGAATGACCGCCCCGATGCCGAAGAGCCCTCCAAACACCACCACGAGACCGGCCGCGAAGCGGGCGACCGAAGGTGCCAAGGGTTCGGTCGGGCCCTCGATATACCTCCGCCAGCCGGGACCCGGCGGCCTCACTTTTCTCGCGAACGACTCGAGCGTCGCCGGAAGGTTCTGCGGGCCCCAGAGGGCCGTGGGCACCCAGGCGGCAAGACTCACCAGGGCAACCGCCATGATCTTCGTGGACGCAGCAATCGTCACCCCAAACAGCGGATTCGCCAGCTCCAGAGCAATGGCCGACACCGTGGTCACGCCGAGAGCCGCAAACTCGGCGTGCGGGGTCACCCGCGGCCAGAACCAGCGCACCGCACTAACACTTCCGAGGCCGGCACCGAGGGTGATCAAGAATCTCCACACCGTGGCGATGTTGTCCACGAAGAGCGCAGACAGGCCCGCCAGTACGGCCATCACGAGAATCGCCACCCGGCTCGCCGCCAGGTAGTGGCGGGTCGAGGCATCGGGCCGGATAAAGCGACGGTACAGATCCTGGATGAGGTAGGAGGCACCCCAGTTGATGTGCGTATCCACGGTGCTCATGAACGCGGCCAGCAAGCTCGCCACGACCAGACCCAGCACGACCGGCGGCAGAGCGCTGCGCATCAAGAGCGGATAGGCCATCTCGCGGTCGCCGAGGACAATGTCGAGGTGCCCCAAGTGCACCGCTTCGGCTCCCGGACAGCGAACCACCAGAGCAAGATGGCCGCCTTCGGGCCAACCCGTGAGATCGGCGCGCAGCCCGTCCGCGCCGGTCCCGGTATCGGTGCCGGTATCGGTCCACGCGCTCCATTTCACCGGCCGCCCGCCCAGTTCGGTCTCGCAATCCGCCGGCAGGCTGCCCGCATAGAGAGCCGTGTCGCCGGCCAGATCGATGCGCTGCGGGCGCACTCGCAGGATCTCGACCCTCCCATTTCGGACCATCACGGCCTCGAGCGATAGCTGTCCCGAGGATTCGGTGTCGGGATACACCACCAGGGCCGCCAGACCGACGAGAATCCACGGCCAGGGCCTGAGCGCGTTGTGGGCCACGGCAAACCAGAGACTCGCTGCCTGGGCGTGGCGTTCGTCCCGGCACGCGGCGAGCCTCTGGACGATGTAGCCACTGCCCTCGGCGAAACGCCACCAACCGGCCACCAGGAGAACCGCCAGATAAACCGGCGGAATCGTAGGATGATCCCGGGACGGCAGGAAATCCAAGACATCGCCGAGCGAACGGGTCGTGCCCTCGAGAGATGTCGCCAGGGCCCCGAGGAGCCCCGCGCCGTCGGCCTGATCCGTCGGCAGTGATCCCAACCCACCGAACTCGGCCGCCACGAAGTACGCGAGCGTCAGAGCGCCGGCCATGCCCAGGGCGAACTGCAGAAAGTCGGTGACCACCACCGAGCGGAAGCCGCCCAACGAGGTGTACAGAACCGAGCCGGTCATGCACACGACGATCACCACCACCGGGTTGACGGTAAAGAAAGCACGCGAGATTTTCACCATGGCGGCGATCACCCAGGCCATGGTGAGGCAGTTGATGAAGAGTCCGAAGTAGACCGCCTTGAACGCTCGCAGCGCCGCGGCTGGACGCCCGGAGTAGCGCAACTCGACGATTTCGGCGTCGGTGATGACGCCCGAACGGCGCCACATCCGGGCAAAGAAAAAAGTCGCGGTAAGGTGAGCGATCGCCCAGCACCACCACAGCCAGTTGCCCGATATGCCGTCGGCGGCGATAATCCCGGTCACCGCAAGCGGCGTGTCGGCGGCGAAGGTCGTCGCCACCATGGAGGTGCCCGCCAACCACCACGGCAACTGACGCGAGCTGACGAAAAAACTCTCGACGCTATCGCCGGACTGCCGGGAAAGGTAGAGGCCGAGCCCGATCGCGAACACGAAGTAGAGCGCGATGACCGCGAAGTCTACCGGCGTCAGACCGAATTGCATCTCTTTCGTTACTGCCCCGAGCGCTTGAGGTACTCGCGCAGTGCCGCCTTGCGCACCATCTCTTTGAGACCCGACGACATCTTGGCCATCGTGCGCAGATCAGAGGTTCGCAGCTTATCGATCAGGCGCGTCACCACCAGCGTCGGCGATTTGGGGTTGCGCACAATCGCCGCCAGGATTTCCTGGTTCTTACCCCAGCGGGCATCGCCGGCAACGCGCTGCAGGATGGCACCGGTGGCATAGGTGGATTTGGCGATGCGCAGAATCTCCTTGGCCTCGACCCGCGGGTTGACGAGCAGACCCTGTAGGACCTGCGGCGCGGTGTCGCGCAAGAGAACCTGTCTCTCGGCGCGATCGGCTCGTTGCGCGCGAATCGTCTTCTGACCCATGTTCATCTTTTGAATCCGATGAATCGCGGCGACCCCGCGGACCTCACCCTCGCCTGGCTCGCCTGTCTCAACTGGCTCGGCTGACTCGCTTGACTCCGCCGCCTCGTCTTCCTCAGCAGAGCCTTCCAAGGGCCCATCGAGCCATTTCAGAAGCTCCTGTTCGCTCGCTTCGCTCCAGTCCTGCACCACGAAGGCGGTCTTGAATGACTCCGCGCCGGAGCCGGTGATTCTCGCGACGTAGGACTTGAACGCCTCGCGCGTCCGGCCTTCGATCTCCCAATGGACCGCGACGACATCGTACTGCGAGAGCCGCCGATCGAGCCCGACCTGGAGACCGCCGACGGCCCTGACTTCGGCCAGGTAGGCACCCGCCGCATCCTTGCCGGCAAAGACCAGGGTCAGGCGGCGGCCCTCCGGATCGAGTCGCGCCCGCATCGGCCAAGCTTACTCTGAGACGACTGGGGATTCGACGGCGGCACGGCTGCGGGGCGCCTCTCGATAGATGAGGAAGAGCCCCGGCCGTTGCCGGCCGGGGCTCAGATGGTTTGTTTCGGTGGCGTTGGGTTCCCCCTTCCGTTCGGGGTCACCTCCAGTGCGCCACGGCGCGTTGGAGAGCCCTCTAAGAGGACACCACCTCCATCAAACCGCGTTTATCAAATTCCACTGGACCACCTCCTTTCTGGGCGTACCCACTAATCGGCAGGACCCAACCCGCCCAGCTCTACTAGCCGCCCGAGCCTAGAGAGCCGCCGCGTGACGATCCTCGAGGGAGCACCCGCGGAAACGATGGTTCATGTTGCAGAAAGTCTTGCGAGATGTCAAATGGCCCGCGATTACGAGGAGGGTAGGGGCTCGCCCGCAGATTGTGTGAGTTCCCGGAAGAGAACCTGGAGTCTTTGGGTGACCGGACCGGGCACGCGCTCGAGCCCCGGCTCGGACCCCTGCTCAGGCCCCTGTTCGCGACAACTCCGGTAGGGATGAATGGCCCGCCCATCGACTTCGACCACGGGAACCAGCTCGCCGGCCGTACCGATCGTGAATGCCTCGTCGGCGCTGTAGAGCTCGGAGAGACTGAGGTTGCGCTCGATCGCCGGTATTCCGTCGCCTCGGGCGAGCGACAGAACCACGCCGCGGGTGATCCCGGGTAGGCAGCTGTCGGCGCTGGGCGTCAACAACTCGCCACTGCGAACGATGAAGAGATTGGTGGCATTGGTCTCCGAAAGAAACCCCTGCAGGTCGAGCATCACGGCATCATCGACTCGGGCGACGTCGGCCTCGATCTTAGCCAGGATGTTGTTGATGAGGTTGTTGTGGTGAATCTTCGAGTCCAGCGTTTGCGGCGAGTTCCGGCGCACCGAAGCGGTGATCAGCCGAATACCGTTCTCCGCATACACCAACCCCTTCCATTCCGCGAGCACAATGAGGCAACAACCCGCCAGGTTCATGGCCGGGCTCATGCCGGAGGTGACCTTCGGTCCGCGGGTCAAGGTCAGCCGGATGTGGACGCCATCGCGCATCCGGTTGGCCTCGAGCGTCTCGAAGATCGCAGCCTTGATTTCGCTCCGGCTCGGGACACCTTCGAACGCCAGCGTATGAGCCGAGGCCTCCAGGCGATCCAGATGGGCATCGAGTCGAAAAATCTTGCCGTCGTAGACGCGCAACCCTTCCCACACAGCATCGCCACCCTGGACCGAGCTGTCGAACACCGAGACCTTGGCTTGGCTCCTCGGTAGGAGCTCGCCTCCCACATGGACCTTGATCTCGGCGTTGCGCGGGTCGGGCAGTTCGTCCGGGAGGTACTCTTTCATCTCGTAATCAGCCTCCGGCTCGAATCGCACGCTCGTACAGGCGATCGTAGTGCGGCCGGCACTCTGCGAGCAGCGGCAACAGATGTTCGGCGAACGGTTCGGTCTTGGGCCGATAGGGCGCGAACCCGGTCGAGCGATGCACGCTCTCGTACCAATGGGGCGCCCAGACTCCGTCTTCGGGCCGCGCACCTCGGTGCCACGACAGCATCGCCGAGTCGAAGTCGATACCGATGGTCTCGCACAACGCCGCCAGTACTTTGGACGGATCGAGGAGGAGCTCACGGGAGTCGAGGACCACCGGCGGCCGGCCCCGGCTCTCGAGTTGCTCGAGGAGTTCGCTTTGCATTGCCACGCCGGTGTCGGCGAGGCTCGGATTCGGCAGCTGATGTACCAGTGACGCCAGGACTTCGCGGGGATCCCGAATCAGCAAGACATTGACCGTCTCCTGCAAGAATTTCCGGCCCAGAGAGACCAGGTGGTGGGCCATGTGTTTCATGAACAGCACCGGGCGCTCGCTCGGCCCCAGAATCACTTCCCGGACAACTCGCTCGCCATCCGTATCCACCGCCGCCAGAACTTCCTCACGGCCGGGGTGCCGGACGCCACTGACCCGCAGGTAGTGCCCGTACAGGGGCTCGTCGATGACCAGAGTATCCGCGCGCTGAGCGAAAGAGTACATGAGCGCGGTCGATACGTTGCGGGGCCCCGACCAAAGGCAGATTCTCGCGGACGGCATCCGCAAATCGTAACTCGAGACGACGTCAATCGACCTTGAGGGTCAGAATCGTGCGGTCGTCCGAGATCTCGGCGCCATCGGAAAACGCCCGCACCGCGTCCAGGAGCCCGTCGGCTATCTGACTGGCCGATCGGTCGGCCAGTCTTTCGAGCGTACCCCGCGCCCGGGCGAACGAGAACTCCTCCTCGCTCGTGTTGAGGCTCTCCTCGACGCCATCGGATGCGATCACCACGGCATCTCCAGGCTGGAGCTCGATCTCGACTTCTTCGTATTTTCGATCCGGCAGCAGGCCCAGAGGCACTCCCGCCACCTCGATTCGCCGCACCGTTCGCCCGCGCACCAGATACGGATAGGGCAGACCCGAATTGGCAATCGTCAGGACTCTGCTCTCGGCGTCGTAGACGGCGAACACCATGGCGACAAAGCGGCTGGAGAAACCCAGCCGGCCCAGCTTGTCGTTCATCGCGGCCAGGATCCGGCCGGGAGGCAGATGGCTCCGGGCCGCGAACTCGCGCAGGGTCCCGACCGCCAAAGAGCCCAAAAGAGCCGCCGACGTCGCCTTGCCGGCCACGTCACCTACCGCCACGGCGAGGCACCTGTCACCGTAGGGCAAGAAGTCGTAGAAATCGCCCCCCAGATGGCGCGCCGGCTGGTAGGCCACACCGAGCTGAACCCCCTGCAGCCACGGTGTCTGCTTGGGCAGGAGTTGCTTTTGCACCTCGCGTGCCGTCGAAAGGTCTTTCTCGAGCCGCTGCTCGTCATGACGCAGCTTCTCGTAGAGCCGGGCGTTCTCGAGGGCGATGGCCAGCGACGAGCCCATGGTCGAGAGCAGCTGCTGGTGCCGGTTCGAGAAGGCATTGTACTTCGAGCTCTCGAGGTCGAGCACACCGATCAGGCGGTCCTTGAACAACAACGGCACCACCAGCTCGGATCGAACCCTGATCTCCGACGGGCAGGCGACGTAACGAGGATCGAGATCCACGTTGGTCACCCGCACCGGCTGGCGCAAAGCCGCCGCGGTGCCGCAAATGCCTTCTCCGAGCCGAACCGGGCCCGCCCAGTCCACCTTGCGCCCATCCCGGTAGACCGAGAACCAGGGCTCGAGCACCTGCTTGCCCTCGTCCCACAGCATCACCGAAAAGACGTCGTAGTCGATAATCTGCCGTAGCCTCTCGGCGACCTTCCGCAACAGCTGGCGACGGTTCAGAATCGAGGTCATCTCGCGGCTCATCTCGTGCAACAGCGAGAGAGAGCTGGCCTGCTCGCGCATGTTCTGATGGATTCGGACCATCTCGATAGCACCCGCCAGATGATCCGCCAGAAGCTCCAGGAGTTCGACGTCGCCGTCGGAGAAGAAGCCGGGCTGCTTCGACCCGACATCGAGAACGCCGATCACCCGGTCCTTGACCAGCAGCGGCAAGGCGATCTCGGAGCCGACCTCGTCAGCAGCCGAGATGTAGCGCGATTCGACCCGAACGTCGGGCACGTTGAGGGTCTCGCGGCTCTCGGCGGCGGTGCCGACAATGCCCTGGCCGATTCCGAACCGCCAGTGCTCTACGACCTCGTCCGGGAACCCTTCCGCGTGGACGAACCGAAGCTCACTGCCCATCTCGTCGAGGAGCAGAACAGCGAAGGTGTCGTATCGGATCGATCGCTTGACCGTCTCGGCGACGCGCTTCAAACCCTCGGAGAGATCCCGGCTCGAATCGAGATCGCGAATCGCATGCAGCATGTTCCGCATCGCGCGCTCCGGGGTTGCGAACCCTTCGCGCTTTTCGCCGCCGGCTGGAATTCTCGTGGGCTCGGACATTCTTCGGGTGACTCCTCCTGTGACAACAATCCAAGACAGCCTTTTCTTCCAGGAGTGGGGGAGAAGGGGACACAATACGTAAGGCGACCCAATGCCGCAGCCTTACGCATTGTGTCCCTTCCTACTCCGCCGGACACTTGCGCCTCGAAAGAGCAACGGTTAATTTGAACCCTCCCCAGAGGTAGCCGTGACCACATCAGAGATTCACAACCTGCCCCCCGAGATGTGGCCATCCCGCTACATCGAGAAGGTGAGCCTGGCAACAGGCGAAGTGCTCGAAGACGATTTCGAGCCCCGGCGCCTCCTGGTGCATAGTCACCGGGACTATCACCTGGTCGACATCCATGCCCGCTTCATGATGAGCCGGGTGATCAAGGCCACCGGCGACGAGAGCCTGGCCCGCAAGAAGATGAAAGAAATGCGCCGGCTGGGACACAGGACCTCTCGGATTCTCGCGCGCATGATCGGCAAACAGGACCCGAAGAAACTGGCGCAAAAACTCTTCGGTCTCAAAGATCGCGAGTACTACTTTCGCTACAAGCGCCACGAGTTTTCGCACCAGGAGATCGAAGAGCGACTCTCCGAGCTCAAGACCGCGGCCCGCCGAGAGCTCGAGGGGCGCCGCAAGAACGGTCGGCTCGCCCTGCGAGTCTTGCTGACCGGCGGAACCGGCTTCGTCGGCAAGGAGGTCCTCTGGCAGGCCGCCCACGACCCGGACATCGCCGAACTCGTGACCCTGATCCGACCCAAGGAGATCAAGGATCGCAAGACCGGAGAGGTTCTCGAAACCCTGTCCCCGGCAGAGCGAGGGCGACGGTTGCTCGAGGAGCTTTGGCTCGCCGACAGCGGCGCCGCGGCCAAGTTCCGCTTCATCGCCGGCGACGTCGAGCGACCGAACCTCGGTATCTCCGCCGAGGAACTCGACTCTCTTCGCTCGACCCTTACCCACGTCATCCACTGCGCGGCGAGCGTGGCCTTCGACGATCCCTACGAGAAATCGTTCCGGGCGAACGTCCACGGCAGCCTCAACGCGCTCCACTTCTCACTCGGCCTCCAGTCGCATCCGGGAAGCCCGTTCGTGGCGCACGTGGGCATCGAGACCTCCTACATTCACGGCCGGCAAACCAAGGATCAGGCGCTCGAGGACGAGATCGCTTTCCCGAGAAACTTCTACAACAACTACTACGAGCTGACCAAGGCCATCGCGTCGATCGAGGCGGAGCGCTTCATGTTGGAGAAGGGCCTGCGCCTGGCACAGCTGTGTCCGGCGATCGTCATCGGGGAATCTCGTGCCGGTAATAACCGCGGCGACACCAAGGTCGTGAACGCGCCGGTCAACGTCTTCGGTCGCGCGAAACAGGCCCTTGCGACGACCAGCGGCCGCTGGCGCGACCGTTCCAAGGCGGCGATCATCGCTCGTCTGGCCTGCATCTTTCCGGGCGACCCTTCGGCACAGATCAACTTGATTCCGGTGGACCGCGTGGTCGAGGGCATCCTCGCGGCGCTCAAGAAGCCCGATGTCGTTGGCGAACGAGTCCATCTGGCGAGCGACACCCGGGTAACCTCGGATCAGATCCGAACGATCGTGGGCGAGGAGCTGGACGTGAAGATCAAGCTCGCCGAACCCACCCTTCATCGCACCGTCACCCTGCCGCTGCTGACCAAGGTGCTGACCCGGCTGGGACAGGGACGAACCGCGAAGGCGCTCGAGAAACTGGGCGGCATCTTCTCCGGGTACAGCGAATGGGGGCAGCCGATCCACGAGGTCGGAAAGGATGTCGAAATTCTCGGTCTTTCGCCCGAGCGGCCCAGCGCCGAGCACTCGTTCCGCATGCTCTGCCGGCACAACAAGTGGGTCCAGAACTTCGGCCAGATCAAGGACGCGGTCGAGATCTCCCGGCGGGAGAAGGTCTGGTGGGCTTTCGTGCTCGGGCTCGAGCAGCGCTTCGCCAAGCCCGCGGGAGCGCTTTCGAGTGAGGCGTTTCGCACCGCCCTCGAGGCGTCGCTCGACACCGAAGCCTTCGTTCTCAAAAACGTCCGCGAAGTCGAGAGCTAGCCCTTTCTTCTCGCCGGCTGACTTACCATGAAAACACGGACCGTCGATACAACCGGCGGGCGGCTGCGCGGACGAATTCTCGAATCCGGCATCTACTTCGGCGCGGTTCCATTCGCGAGGCCGCCGGTCGGCGAACTGCGTTTCGCCCCACCTCACCCTCCGGAACCCTGGTCCGGGGTACGCGACGCCATGGCACCGGGGCCCGCGGCTCCACAACTCGCCGTAGGTCGCCTGGGTCCGATCAGCCAGATTTCACGACTGGTGCGGGGACCGATGAGCGAAGATTGCCTGACGCTCAACGTGTCGACTCCGGCGATCGACGAAGAGAAACGCCCGGTGTTGGTCTGGCTCCACGGCGGTGGGTTCGTGCTCGGCGCCGGCTCGACCTTTCTCTACGACGCCGAGTCCCTGGTCGCCAGGGGCGGCGTTGTGGTGGTATCCCTCAACTATCGTCTGGGCGCTCTCGGTTTCTTGAATCTGGCCGCTCTCTCGTCGCGCCCCGATGCGCCATCGAACCTGGGGGTGCGCGATCAGATCGCAGCGCTCGAATGGGTGCGTGACAACATCCAGGCCTTCGGCGGCGACCCCGGCAATGTCACGGTGTTCGGCCAATCGGCCGGCGCCATGAGTCTCGGCGCTTTGCTGGCCACGGCATCGCCTCTTTTCCGGCGAGCCATTCTCCAGAGCGGAGCGTGCGCCAACATCTCGACACAAGGCGAGTCGGCCTATGTGGCCGAACGCTTTCTCGGCGCCTTGGGCCTGGGAGCAGGCGACCTCGAGAGCCTTCGTGCTCAGAGCGTCAAGAATCTTCTGAAGGCACAGCACTCCGTGCTCCTGGGCCGAAGCGACAGAATCGGCCGCCTACCCTGGCAGCCGTGCGAAGACCGAGACCTTCTCCCGAAGCAGCCGCTCGCCATGCTCGAGCACCACGGCGCCCGCCGGACCGAGGTTTTGATCGGAACCAATCGAGACGAATGGAAGCTCTTCACCTCGGCTTCGATCGCGCTCCGGGCGATGGGCTTCGACGAACTCGAACGGCGCATTCGTCGCCTCCTCCAGCGTAGCGGCCAGGGCCACCGGTCAGCCGCCGAGGCGGCCGCACTCTACCGCGAGATCACCAAGCAGCGCGGCAGCCGGCAAACGGCCTACGAGGCCTGGGTCGCCTTCCGCAGCGACGAGTATTTCCGCATGCCGGCGATCGCGCTCGCCGAATCGCTCGCGCGAACCGGCTCGAAGAGCTTTATGTATCGCTTCGACTATCCGATTCCGGCATTCCGCCGCGCCCTCGGCGCCTGTCATGCCGCGGAGATACCGCTGGTCTTCGGCACCCAACGCACATCGTGGCTCAAGCCGATCTATCTGGGGAGCAAGCAGGCCGATCGACTCTCGACTGTGATGCAGGATGCCTGGCTATCTTTTGCGCACAGCGGGGTGCCGCGTGACTCGGAAATGTCGGCTTGGCCGCGCTACGATCCGGTCTCGCGCTCCACCCGAATTCTCACAGCGTCCGGACCCTCGGAGCCGGTTCTCATGGATCCCGAGGCCGACTCGCGAGCGTTCTGGCTGGAACCCTGAATTCTCGGCACCCGCTGACGGCCTTGGGCAATTCTGAAGCCCTTGACAAATAGAGTTGCCCGGTCTACACTTTTTGAGTGTTCAAAATATTCTCCCCCTAGAGGACAAACCTGCTAACGACGATGCCTCGAAACGCTCGACATACTGCGCCCCCCTCTCGGCCTGGCCGGGCATCAAGGGCCCTCGGGGTCCTAGCCGTGCTGACAATTCTCGTGGCCGCAGATCCCGCGGCTCGGGCCCATATCGTGCCGCCTCAGCAGCTCCACCCGGTCGCCACCAGCTACCGCCGCATCGAGTTCCTGCTCAATTTGAACCCGATTCCGTGGGATTCGGTCCACCTGGATCTCGCGGCCATCGCCGCTCAGCTCGAGAGCTTCGACACGGCCGGCGCCGTCGATCTACGCAAGCTCGGCAAGAAAACCCTGGCTCGGGTCGCAGCCAAAGACGAAGACACCATGCCGGCCGCGGACAAACGACGGCTGATCGCGCACCGGGTTCTGTCGCGCACAACCCGGACCGTGGCGCGCGCCATTCGACTCGATTTGGACACCGCCCGCGCCAACCTGGCAGACTATTCGTCGGCCTCGGCCCACTTCGAGCGCGCCCGGCAGATGTGGGCCGCCTTCGAGCCGGCGATCGAAGCGGCTCAGCCCGCCGAGTTCGTCCGCTTGGGCGAATGCTGGTTGGCGATGGTGTCCGCGCTCGGCTATCCGGGCCTCGAGGGCATCGGTGTTCGGCGGCCGGACACGGCGACGTTCGACGAAGAATCCGGAGAAATCGTCGAATACCTGGACGCTAACTTCATCGATCAGGTCGGAACTCAGACCCGCGGGCCAACCCTTCCTCGGCTGGCGGCGCTTCCCGGCGTAGCCCGCGACGCCTACTCCCCGGGCCAGCGACTGCCGCCCGGCTTCAACGTCAACAAGCAGATCCCGCGACCGCGACAGATTCTGGGCATGGTCACCCGCGGCGTCGACGAGCGCGAAACGCCCCTGATCGCTCTCGGTGACATGGCCTTCGACAGCGCCTTGATCTTCGGAGAGCCGGCCCGCTCGCTCGCCATTACCTGCAACACCTGCCACAACAAGGGCGTCACGAATCCGAACTTCTTCATCCCGGGGCTGTCTCGGATTCCCGGCGGCATGGACGTTTCCAACAGCTTCTTCGGCGCTCACGCCAACAATGGCATCTTCGATCCGCTCGACATACCCGACCTGCGCGGTCTGCGCTTCACTGCCCCTTACGGGCGCAACGGCCGCTTCGATTCGTTGCGCGAATTCATCCGTAACGTCATCGTCAACGAGTTCTCAGGAAAAGAACCGGAGCCGATGCTGCTCGACGCTCTCGTTGCCTACATGCTCGAGTTCGAGTTCCTGCCCAACCCGGCCCTCGAGCCGGACGGCACTCTGAACGCCCGGGCGCCGGCCGCGGCTCGCCGCGGTGAAGCTCTCTTCAACCGGCCCTTCGCGAACATGGCCGGCCGCTCCTGCGCCTCCTGCCACGACCCTTCGGATCACTTTCTCGACCGCAAGCGACATGACATCGGCACGTTCCGGGGTGCCGAGCCCGACTCGAGAGACCGAGCGCTCGACACACCGACTCTGCTGGGCATCAAATATAGCGCGCCGTACTTCCATGACGGCCGCCTGGCGACCCTGGCAGAGGTCGTGGATTGGTTCAACGATCGGTATTCTCTACGGCTGAGCGGGAGCCAGCGTATGGACTTGAGCGCCTATCTCGAAACCGTCGGCGACGGCATCGAAGCCTACGAAGACACCGTGTATACCCTGGCTTCCGAACTCGAGGAGTTCGACTTTTTCCTGTCGCCCTACGAGTTGCTCGTCGAGCGGGGAGAGACCAACCTCATCGACACGACCTTCGGAACCATCGCTTTCGAGATCCGCGCCCACAAGTGGGACGTGCAAGATCCCGCTAACTTGCCGCTACTGGACCGGCTTGCGGGACTCATGGATCGGGCTCGGGCGGCGCTGGCCGCCGGCGACCTCAGTACAACCGACAGGATGGTCAACGAATACCGAGCCCTCTACAGAAGCAACGCAGGTATCCTCGAATGAAGCACTCGAAGACCCTTTCGCGAATCGCGACCGCCGTAGTGGTCGCGCTGGGTGGTCTGATGGCCTGCGGCGACCCGACACCCGGCGACGGTGAGCAGGCCGCGACCGGCGAACCGCTCAGGATCGCGTTCATCGCCTACCAGAACCCGGACCAACTGCTCGAGAGCGTCGAACCCGTGGCCGAGTATCTCGAGGCGGCCATCGGCCGCCCGATCAAGACCTTCGCCGCGACCGACTACGCCGGCATCGTCGAAGCTCTCAAGGCCGGTACTGCCGATGTCGGCTTCATGGGCCCGCTCCAGTACGTCATCGCCCACCAGCAGTCGGGGGCGGTGCCGATTCTGGGCGAGATCTACGACGGCTCGCCAACCTACCTGTCGAAAATCTTCGTCCGCAAGGACAGCGGTATCGAGACGCTGGCGCAGCTCGAGGCCAAGTCGATGGCTTTCGTCGACCCGCTGTCGTCTTCCGGATACCTTTTTCCCCTGGAGACTTTCATCGAATCCGGCTTGATCGCGCGCCGGCAGGACGCAGAGAAATTCTTCCGCAAGATCTACTTCGCCGGCGGCGACGAGCAGGCGATCCGCGCCGTGCTCAACAAGTTCGTGGATGCCGCCGGCGTCGGACAGTACTCGGTCAGGCTTCTCCGGCCCGAGGAGCGCGAGCAACTCCTGGCAATTGCCGAATCGCGCCCGATTCCCTCCCACTGCGTGGTGGTGAGAAGCGGGCTCGACCCCGAGGTCACGACCGCCCTCCAAACGGCGCTCTTAGCGCTCAACGAGGGTGAGCATCACGGCCTGCTGAAAAACCTCTACGCGGTCGACGGCTATATCGTGGCCGACGATGACACCTACGCCGAGGTCGCAAACCTGGCGCGCAAGAATGGATTCTTGAAGTGACGGTGATCGAGCTCGACTCGGTCCATGTGCTCTACGGCTCATCGCTCGCCCTCGACATCGAGCACCTCGAGATCGGTGCCGGTGAAAGAGTCTTCGTGCTCGGCCACAGCGGCTCGGGCAAGACCACGCTTGCCCGGCTGATCAAGGGCCGGCTTCGGCCTTCGAGCGGAACCGTTCGCGTGTTGGGCCGGGACCCGGCCTCGGCGCGCGACCGCAGGCGCCGTCAGCGGCGCGTGGCGATGATCGACCAGGAGTACTTTCTGGTGCCTCGATTGACCGCGGTCGAGAATGTTCTCCAGGGAGCCCTTGGGAGGGTGCCGCCCTGGATGAGTTTTTTCGGTATCTATCCGCGAACCGAATGGATAGAGGCCGAGTCGGTCCTGGCCGAGGTCGAGCTCGACGGCCTTGGACACCGGCGCGTCGAAACCCTCTCGGGCGGCCAGAAGCAGCGCACCGCGATCGCCCGAGCCTTGATGCAGCAAGCCGACATCATTCTGGCCGATGAGCCGGTGTCGGCGCTGGACCCGGAGCTGGCCGAGGATGCCCTCGAACTGCTCGTGGCCTGCGTCGCACGGCGCGAGGTGACTCTGCTAGTCGATCTCCACCAGCCGGAACTCGCTCGGCGATACGCCACCCGGTTCCTCGGCCTCGCCCAGGGCCGCTTGGTATATGACGGATCGCCCGAGGGCTTCACGGATGAGATCGCCGAGCTGGTCTACCGCGGCCGCCCATCCGATGAAGCCACCGGCTCGGACCTGGCTTCGCCCCGACCACCCCTTGACGTTCAGGAGACCTCGCATGTCGACGTTGAAACAGGCCTGGCGACGGCGAATCCTCGCTCGGACATTCGCCTGGTTGGCGATTAGCAGCTTCGTTCTCTGGGCCCTTCGCTGGTCGGAGTTCGACCTCGCCGTGCTCCTCGGCTCGGGCGATCGCTTCGTCGAGTTCTTCTCGCGGCTCGTGCCGCCCGACTGGAGCGTCAGCAAGCTGGTGTTTCGCTCGACCATCGAGACCTTGATGATCGCGATCGCCGGAACCGCCGTGGCGGTCGTGTTCTCGCTGCCGCTGGGTTTTCTCGCCGCTTCGAACGTGTCACCGCCATGGATTTCCCATCCGGTCAAATGGCTCTTGGGATTCATCCGTTCGATTCCTCTGATTGTGGTTGCCATGCTGTTCGTCGCGGCCGTGGGTCTCGGCCCGTTCCCGGGCATGCTCGCGATCGCGTTTCATTCGGTCGGCATGCTGGGTAAGTTCTACGCCGAAGAGTTCGAGACCGCGGAGAAGGGAATCCTCGATGCGGTCTCCGGCACCGGCGCCACCTGGAGTCAAACTCTGCGCTACGGGCTCTGGCCACAGTCCATCCCGCAAGTCGTGGCGTTTACGGTCTACCGCCTGGAGATGAACTTTCGCGACGCCGCGGTGCTCGGGCTGGTGGGCGCCGGTGGCGTCGGCTACTACATCCTGCTCTACGTGCGCGGGTTCCAGTACGAGAAAGTCGCGGTGCTTCTCGCCGTCATCATAGGCGTTGTTTTGATGCTAGACAATCTGACCTTTTGGGTGCGGAGGTGGGTACGTTGAGCCGGTTACCGCAGTTTGGCGTCATGCTTTTGTTGGTCATATTCAACGCCGCGCCGGCCTGGGCCCAGGCCGATCTGGTGACCGACCGGCCCGACCAAACCGAATCGGCGGTCACCGTCGAGCCCGGCAAGATTCAGATCGAAACCGGCGTTCTCTTCACTCGCGGCAAGAGCGGTGGCGCTACCTCTGAGGTCACCGAAGCCCTTGGAACCCTGCTTCGTATCGGGCTTAGCGACCGCCTCGAGCTTCGCATCGGCTTCGACGGCTTCATTTTGGTGCCCGGCGCGAGCGGTCTCGGCGACGCTTCGCTCGGCGCCAAGGTGGTGATTGCCGAGGAAACAGCCGATCGACCTCAGGTTGCGGTGCTGGTCGAGACCTCTGTACCGATCGGCGACGACGGATTCACTTCCGCTGATTACGCGCCTTCGGCTCGCCTTGCGCTGTCGAAGGACTTCGGCGACTCTCTCGGCATCGGTTTCAATGTCGGCGCCGAGTTCCCGGAAGACGACGAGATCCTCTTCTACACGCTCGCTGCCGGCGTCGGAATCGACGACAAGAACGGCTTCTTCCTGGAAATCTTTGGTGACAGTGAGTCGAGTCACTCATTCGACGCCGGCTGGACCTATCTGGTCAAGTCCAACCTGCAGTTCGACGTCGCCGCCGGTGTCGGTCTCTCGGATGAGGCTCCGGATTGGTTTGTGGGACTCGGCATCTCGGTGCGACTGCCGGACTAGATTTCGCACGTGACGCGAGGCGATGAGAAGAGTCAGACCCGGCCCTTCTAGACCCGGTAGGTGTCGGGGCGCCAGGTCTTGATCGCCTTCTTGATGTCCTCGCGCCCGGCGAGCTTGCCGTCCAGGACCCGGCGGACGAGATCGGGCACTTCCCCGTCGGAGGCGAAGCGCAAGCCGGTCAACTGGCCCTCCTTGAGGTCACCGATTCGACCTTTGAGGTCATCGGGCAGGATTTCAGCAAAGCGCAGGCGCTCTTCGAGCCGAATCAGCCGATCCTGTGCCGCCACGGCAAAGGTGCGCGTGTAGAGGAAGAGTATGCCCAGTCCGAAGGCCAGCAACAGGCTCATCCCGGCATCGATACTCGGGTGCTTGTAGAGCAGCCAATCCGCCCGGAGGAAATTGGCTGCCAGGATGAAAAACAAGACCAAGTGGTACATCGGCACGATGCGCCGGTGATTGGCCAGGCTCTGCGGTTCTTTCTCGGCCATGGGAGTCTCCTTCCGAAACGCGGTTCTGTATCGACCGCGGAATCGTACCCCATGGGTGGTGTCAGGCGGCCGAGGCGGTCACCATCCGTTTACGCGCCGAGAAGCGGGCGCTCCAGATCTTGCCCTCGAGGCGGCGGGCAAAGAAGCGGACCAGCCAGGTGAGGCCGAGCTTCTTGACCACGGTCTTGAGCCGGCTCGGCACTTCGGAGAGCATGAGAGCGGTCATCTGGTCGGCATCGTAGACCAGCCGGTCCAGTACTTCCACGTCTCCCAGTCCGGCACTTTCGAGGCCCTCGACGTAGCGGCTCTCGCTGATCGCGCCGCCGACGCATGAGTTGTAGACGCTCGGGATTCGCCGCAGCCACCACGGCAGCTCTTCGACCACGATGTCCGAGACCGACATTCGACCGCCCGGTTTGAGCACCCGCGCGATCTCGGAAAAAACGCGTGGCTTGTCGGGGGACAGATTGATCACGCAGTTCGAGATCACCAGATCGGCCAAGCCGTCCTCGAGCGGCAGGTCTTCGATAATGCCCTTGCGCACCTCGACGTTGCCGGCGCCGGCCGACGCGATGGCCTGCCGGGCTCGCACGATCATCTCGTCGGTCATGTCGATGCCGATCACCCTACCCGTGGTGCCGACTTTCCTGGCCGCCAGCAGGAGATCGATCCCGGCCCCCGAGCCGAGATCGACCACGACCTCGCCCTCCTGGACGCCGGCGAACGCGGTCGGGTTGCCGCAGCCGAACGAGTTGACCGCCGCTTCGACCGGAAGCGACGCCAACTCCTCTTCGGAGTACCCAGCGGTCTTGGCCGCAACGCCCTTCGGGGTCTTATTGGAGGTCGCTTCACCACAGCTCGATCCGCCGCAGCAACCACTACCCGTGGTCACGGCCTCGGCATAGGCACGGGAGACGCTCTTGCGGATCTGATCTTTCTTATTCATTCTGAACCTCCGATAGTTTCCGCGGCGGAGCGCCACTGGCCCGGGCCCGCACAACATTCTTCGATCGCGTCGGCCATCTGCCGCAGCGATTTCGCCAGTTGGTCGTAGCGCAGCCGGTAGAAGACCTCCCGGCCGCGTTTCTCAGATTCCACGATGCCGGCTTCACGCAGTGTTCCGAGATGCCGGGACACCACCGAAAGATCGGTCGGACAGCAGTCCGAGAGCTCGGAGACTGTCTTCGAGTCGCAACAGATCGCCAGTCGCGCCATCAACGCGATCCGGTTCGGGTCGCCCAGGGCCTTGAAAAACCCTGTTGGGAACAGGTTCTCGATGTCCGAACAGCACACTGTAGATTCATTGCTTGTTTGCGTCATAATGCAATTATAGGCCGTGCCTCTTCTTGTGTCAAGCCGGCGCGGATCCCCACCAAAGGACCGAGGCCATTCGGAGAATCGTCTCGCAGTAGGATCGGCTCTCCGATGTCAACGCGGTCGCCGATCTTCTTGCTCGCCTCTGTTCTGACTGTGTCGGCGGTCCAAAGCGACGCTGCCAACGACACCGAGCGACTCTATCTTTCCGGGACCGGCCCTGCAGACGGCGTCGAGTGGGACTTCCGGATCTCGGCCGGAAGGCGGTCGGCAGGGTGGACCACCATCGAGGTGCCCTCGCAATGGGAGCAGCAGGGCTTCGGCACCTACGCCTACGGCCGTCAAGACAGCAGACCCAGCGAGGTCGGCGAGTACCGATATCGTTTCGATGCGCCGCCTGACCTCGCGGGAAAGCGGGTGTGGCTGGTCTTCGAAGGCGCGATGACCGACACCGAGGTGCGTTGGAATGGAGAATCGGTCGGCGAGATCCACCAGGGAGGCTTCACCCGCTTTTCCTACTCGATCGATCGCTGGCTACGGCCCGGCGAGTCCAATCTGCTCGAGGTCCGAGTGGCGGAGGAATCCGCCAATCGCTCGGTCAACGAAGCCGAGCGCGATGCCGACTATTGGGTGTTCGGAGGCATCTTCCGACCGGTCTACCTCGAGATTCTTCCAGTCGACGGCATCCGACGAATCGCCATCGCCGCCGATCATTCGGGCGAACTCGAGCTCCAAGTCGAGCTTCTCGGAGAACGTGGCGTCGAGCTCATGGTCGAGATTCGAGAGCTCAACAGCGATCGAAGGTTCGACTCGTTTCGCGTACCGGTGAACGGCGAGCGCGCCGAGGCCGCGCGCAGGGTTCCCTCGATCCGGCCCTGGAGTGCCGAGGATCCCCAGCTCTACCGTGTCGACCTGTCGTTGCTCGATGCTCACGGCGAAGTGCTT
This sequence comes from Acidobacteriota bacterium, assembly GCA_022561975.1. Lineage (GTDB taxonomy): Bacteria > Acidobacteriota > Thermoanaerobaculia > Multivoradales > JAHEKO01 > CALZIK01. The sequence continues at coordinate 19,919 of JADFQD010000003.1, read as the reverse complement.
CATCGTCACAGCGAGGTTTTCGGATTTCGTTCCGTAGAGATCGATCCCGATCGCGGCATCCTGGTCAACGGCAAGCGAGTACTGCTCAAGGGCATCAACCGTCACTCGTTCTGGCCCGATACCGGACGGACCCTGAGCCGCGAGCAGAACGAGCAGGACGCACGGATGATCAAGGAAATGAACGCCAACGCCGTTCGCTCGTCTCACTACCCTCCCGACGTCGCCTTTCTCGAGGCCTGCGACCGCATCGGGCTCTACGTGCTCGACGAGCTTCCCGGCTGGCACGATGCCTACGACACCGAGGTCGGAGCAAAGCTGGTCGAGGAATTGGTGGTTCGCGATCGCAACCACCCGTCGATCCTGTTCTGGGACAATGGCAACGAGGGCGGCTGGAACGGCAGCCTCGATCGACATTTCACCGACCACGACCCGCAGCAGCGTCCGGTTCTCCACCCCGGCGCCATCGCCGGCGGACTCGACACGCAGCACTATCCCAGCTTCGAAGAGCTGCAGGAGCGTTTGCAACCCGGACTGCTCAGCCGACTGCTCTTTGGGCCGGCGGTGCCCGTGATGCCAACCGAAGCGCTTCACGGCCTCTACGACGGCGGGTTGGGTGCGGGTCTCGACGACTACTGGAAGCTCCTTCGAACCTCTCCGAGAGGGGCCGGACTCTTCCTGTGGGCATTTCTCGACGAAGGCATCGCCCGTACCGATCGCGATGGCCGTCTCGACACCTTCTCCAATTTCGCCCCCGATGGCATCGTCGGCCCCTACCGAGAGAGAGAAGCGAGCTTCCTGGCGGTGCAGGAGATCTGGTCTCCGATTGCCTTGGATGTAAAGCGCCTCGCCCACGGCTCGACTCCGATCCTGCGGATCGAGAATCGGTTCTTCCGGACCAATCTCCGCGACTGCCGCCTGGAGTGGGCCTGGTTGGGCTGGCCCTCTCCCGCTAGTCCCGCTGGCCCTGACAGCACCGAGGTGCTGACACAAGGCAGCCTGGTCGGGCCCGACCTCGAGCCGGGCGGCATCACCGAGTTCGAGCTCGACATCGAGCCTCCCCGGAGCCGGGTCGACGCGCTCCGGGTCGTCGCTCTCGACCCCCAGGGCCGGCGGGTTCTCGAACGCGTCTGGCCGCTACGCGGCCCCTCCGACTTCGCTCGTCGAGTCTTGAACGGGGAGACCGGCGACCGAGCTTCACCGATCGGACGGCACGAGGACGATCGCATCGAGCTTCGCAGCGGTTCACATCGCATCACCCTCGACGCCGCCCACGGCACGCTCGCCACGATCGAGCACGATGGCCGCCGGCTATCCCTGTCGGGTGGGCCGCGTGTCTCGCGCCCGGGCGGACTACCGCGGGTCTCGTCGGTCTCGGTATCGGACGAACCAGGATCGACCACCGCGCTTTTCCGCTACGACTCGCACTTCAACTACGTGCGTTGGCGCCTCGACGATCGCGGCTGGCTGCACCTTCAGGTGCAATATCGGAGTGAAGGCGCAGCCGAGGTCGAGGGCATCTTCTTCGACTATCCGAAGGCGCAGATAGAGCGGATCGATTGGCTGGCTGCCGGGCCCCACCGGGTGTGGCGGAATCGGACCGCGGGCTCGCGCCTCGGATTCTGGTCCGGCACACCCAACCCATCACCGCCCTGGCGGACCTGGGACTACCCGGTCCTCGAAGGCTTCTACGCCTCCCCCTACTGGGCTCGACTGACAACCACCGAAGGTGAGCTGACGATGCTCTTCGAATCGGACGACGAGGTTTTTCTCGGCCTTCTGCAGCCCAGATTTCCTCGCGGCGATGCCGTCGATGGCAAGCCCATGGCCCGCTTCACCGCCCCTCCCCTGCCGGCCTTCGACCTCGCAATACTCCACGAGATTCCGGCCATCGGCACCAAGTTCCACCGCTTCGACGAACTCGGGCCAATGAGCCTGAGACGAAGCAGCCCCGGGCCGAGACGCGCCGCCGTCGCGTTTCGCTTTCAGCCCTCGGACCGGCTCGACTAATCCAGCGGGGCCACGGTCCTCGTCTTCGCCTCGATGAAGCGGTCGATGTTCTCCTCGAGCACCGGCAGCGGCACCGAGCCGCTGAGCAGCACGGCGTCGTGAAACTCGCGCACGTCGAAGCGATCACCGAGTCGCTCCTCGGCTCGTCGGCGCAGCTTCTTGATCTCGAGCTCGCCGAGTTTGTAGGAGAGCGCCTGCCCGGGCCACGAGATATAGCGATCGGTCTCGGTTTCGACCTCGTGCAGTGGCAGGGCGGTGTTGGAGGCCAGGAAATCGATCACCTCCTCGCGGGTCCAACCCATGGCGTGGATTCCGGTGTCGACCACCAGCCGGCACGCTCGCCACATCTCGTAGGTCAGACGGCCGAAGTTCGAATACGGATCGGTGTAGAAGCCGGCTTCGAGGCCGAGCCATTCGGAGTACAGCCCCCAGCCCTCCCCGAAGGCCGAGATATAGGAGAAGCGACGAAAGTCGGGCAGCCCCTCGAGCTCACGGTTGAGTGAGATCTGAAGGTGATGCCCGGGAACCGCCTCGTGCAACGACAGTGCTTCCAGGTTGTAGAGCGGTCGCGCCGGCAGATTGTAGGTATTGACCCAATAGCGGCCCGGCTCGACGCTCCCCTGGGGCGGGTCGACGTAACGCCCGGTCGTGTACTTGGGCGCCAGGTAGTCCGGCACCGGCTCGACGGTATACGGCAGGCGTGGCAGGGTCTTGAACAGTGCCGGCAGTTTGCCGTCCATACGCTTCGCGATCCAGGCGGCCTCCTTGAGCAGCGCCTCGGGGGTGTCGACGTAGAAGCGCGGGTCGGTGCGCAGGAACGTCAGGAACTCATCGAAGCTGCCGTCGAACTCGACCGCCTCGATGACCGCCTCCATCTCGGCGCGAATACGCTCCACTTCCGAGCGGCCGATCTCGTGAATCTCGGCCGCGGTCAGGTCCAGGGTCGTGAACTTTCGGATCGTGTACTGATAGTAGTCGGAGCCGTTGGGAAGCTCGGAAGCCCCCAACGAGTCCCGCGATCCGGGGATGTACTCCTCGGTCATGAACTCGAGAAAGGCCGCATAGCCCGGCACGATGCCTTCGAGGATCGCCTTGGCTCCCGATTCGCTCAGCCGCGCGCGCTCGTCATCCGTGAACAGGCGCGGGAACTTCGCAAACGGCGCCCAGAAGACACTGTCCTCGGCCCGATCAATTATGTGCGACGAAATCGTCCCTTCGAGTCCCCGTAAAACGACCTTGGGTAGGACCATGCCGCGCTCAAGGCCGGCCTGCATGTTCTCGATCTGCTGGCCCGCATAGCCGGCGAACAGACGCAGCCGCGCGATGTAGTTTTCGTAGTCCTCGACGGTCGCAAAGGGCATGTTGTTGCCCAGGCGAGCGAAGTTGCTGTGGAAGCCCGAGTCGGCGTTGAGCGGTATCTGGTACTCGCTGAATTCGTGACTCGCGACGCGTAGCTCGAGCTGGCGTCTGAAAATGTCGTAGTTGACCTGGTCCACTCGCTCGAGCGTTAGACGATCGATCGCCGCAAGCTCCACGAGGAAATCTCGCGTCGCCTGCGCTTGCCGTTCGAGCGCGGCCGCCGAGACATCCGGAAGAAGATGATTCCATTCGTTGCGTCCGACGCTGGTCGCCAATAGCGGACTCGACTTGAGTCGAAACTCCCATTCGCGGTCAAACAGATCCTGCAGTCGAGCGACTTCGTCCACCGGATTGGCCGCGGACAACGCCGACGCCGTCGCGACCGTGCCGCCGATTGCCACAATGGCAACCACGAGCCTGAATAAGATTCTGGTTCGGTTCATTGGGTCACTCCTACTCCGGTTGCCAGCTTGGAATCCTGCCCGGTGTCCACGGCGCTCCCGCGGCCTCCATCTCGAGCTCGAGGGCGCCGAGATCTTTCTCGATCAGATCGCGCAGGCCCGCGAGCACCGGCGCGAACGCTTCGGCGGCAATCTCGTAGCCTCTTTTCTGCGTCGCGGTGGGCGCCGAACTCGAGGTCCAGCCCTGCGAAACCGCGCGCTCCACGCGACCGGTAATCGACGGCGGAGTCGGCTCACTGCGGCTCGAGACGGTCTCGTCACCCTCGAGCTCGCTCTTTAGGCTCTCGAGCGCAGTTTCCGTATCCTCCAATCGCGACATCCACTCCGCCTTGCCATTGGGAGTATCGACCGCCGCGCGACGTAGATGGTCTATCCGTTTTTGGGTCTCCTCCACCAACCGATTCGCGCCCAGGACCGCACGCTGGAGCCGGGCGAGTTTCTTTTGAAACGCGAGCAGGGCGTCACGGTCTGCGGCTGCGAGCTGTACCGCGCCGGTCGGAATGGTCTCGAAGCTCTGGCCCGACGCCAGCTGGGTGAGCTGGTTATTTTCCCACTTGGCCAAAGACACGGAATAGGTGCCCGGCACGACCATGGGACCCATCGGTTCGCTCGAGAAAGCGTTCTTCTCCGGCGGCTCGAGCTGGGCGGGTTCTGAAGGCGGGTAGCGAAGATCCCAGGCTACCCGGTGAACTCCCTGCTTCACCGGTCCGGTGAGGCGTCGAACCACGTAGCCGTCGGCGTCGCGCACGGTGAGAACGATGGCCGGCTCCTCGGCCCGATCCTCGACGCGTAGCTCTTCCCAGCTCGGATACCCGATGGTCTCGCCCGCCGCTTGTTTCTTCTTCTCGGCTTCCCGGCGAGCCTCCAGGGGCGACTCGATGTCATGTTTCAGGTAGTAGGTGAAGACCGCTCCCACGGGCGGATTTGGCGCCGAGTAGAACGCGTCGCCCAAGAAGGCAATGTTGTTGTAGCCAAGCTCGAAACTCTTCTGGAACATCCAAGTGCGACGCATCGGAAACAGAATCGCTTCCGCGCCGAGCGATTCCTCGCTCATTCGCCGCAGTGGCGAGTAGTCGTCGAGGACAAAAATTCCCCGTCCGAAAGTACCCACGACCAAGTCGCTCTCCCGGCGCTGAATCTCCAGATCACGAACCGCGATCACCGGCAGGCCGCCCAGCTTGGCCCAGTGCGCGCCGCCATCGACGCTCGCGTAGGCCGCGAACTCGGTGCCGGCAAAGAGCAGTTTTTCGACCTCGTGGTCCTGTGCCAACGCGTAGACCACGCCGTTCTCCGGCAGATCTCCGACGATCGAGCGCCAGGTGCGCCCTCGATCCAACGACTCGAGCAGATACGGCTTGAAGTCGCCCGACTTGTGATCTTCCAGGGCCGCAAACACCGTGTCGGCATCGTGCCATGAGGCCTCGAGGTCGCTGACATAGGCCATCTTCGGCACACCCGGCACGCCCGGAAACGAATCGACCTTGCGCCAATTGGCGCCGCCATCCTCGGACACCTGAATCAACCCGTCATCGGTGCCGACGTAGAGAAGATCTTCGACCAGAGGTGACTCGGAGACCGAGACAATGTTGCCGAAAAACGACGTCGCTCTGTTCTTCGCTACCGTGTCCACCCCCCAGATTCGGTCCATGACCTCGAGCTGGTTGCGGTCGAGGTTACGGGTCAGATCCGGGCTCACCGGCCGCCAGGAATCGCCGCGGTCGTCCGATCGGTAGAGACGTTGGGAGGCGAAATAGAGTCGCGCCGCCGAATGTGGCGAGATCTGAAACGCCGAGTCCCAGTTCCAGCGTGGCGGATCCTCACCGGGCTCGGTCTGTGGCTGGATATCGGTCTTTTCCCAGCTTTTCTTGTCGAGCCGAACCAGATTGCCGTACTGCGCCTGCGAGTACACGATGTTCGGATTCTCGGGGTCCACGCCGGGGTCGAAACCGTCGCCGCCCCGGGTCACGTACCAGTCCCGATTGGTGATGCCGTGCTCGGAGGTGTTCCGGGAAGGACCGCCCAGGGTTGAATTGTCCTGAGTGCCGCCGTAGAGGTTGTAGAACGGCAGGTCGTTATCGATCGCGATCTTGTAGAACTGGGTAATCGGCAGATTGGCCTTGAAGTCCCAGGCCTGACCGCGATCCCAAGTCTCGTAGACGCCACCGTCACAACCCGCGATCAGGTGCCGAGTATCGTCCGGATCTATCCAGAGTGCGTGGTTGTCGACGTGCTTGGCGAACTCCGGGACCTTCTCGAACGACTTGCCGCCGTTCTCCGTGACGTGAAGCCAGGTGTCGTTCGAATAGACGCGATCGACATCGTGCGGGTCCGGGATGATCTCGTTGTAGTACTGCGGACTCGCCGAGACGTAGTCGGACTGCTTTTCCCAGTTCGATCCGCCATCGGTCGAGCGAAAGAAACCGCCTTTCTTCTCGAGCGATTCGACAATCGCGTAGAGCACGTCCGGATCGGCCGGCGATATTGCCAACCCAATCTTGCCCTTGTCCTCCTCGGGCAGGCCCTTGTCGATTTTCGCCCAGGTTGCTCCGGCATCGGTCGACTTGTAAATGGTCGATTCGGGGCCGCCGTTGATCAACGTCCAAACGCGACGGCGCCGCTGATACGACGAAGCATAGAGCGTGTCCGGGTTTCGCGGATCGATCCAGACTTCGTTGACGCCGGTGTGCTCACTGATATCGAGCACTTTCTTCCAGTTCTCGCCGCCGTCGGTGCTCTTGAAGAGGCCGCGGTCCCCGCCCGCGCGCCACAGCGGTCCCTGGGCTGCAACGTAAACGACGTTCGAATCTCGCGGATCGATCACGATCCGGCCAATGTGTTCGGACTCGGCCAGCCCCATGTTGGTCCAGCTCGTACCCCCATCGAGAGACTTGTAGACGCCGTCGCCATAGGAGACGGATCTTTGCGAGTTGTTCTCGCCGGTGCCCACCCACACCACCTTCGGGTCGTTGGGATCGAGTGTGACGCACCCGATCGAGTAGGAGCCCTGATCGTCGAAGATCGGTGTCCACGTCGTGCCCGCGTTCTCCGTTTTCCATACCCCGCCCGACGCGGCGGCCACATACCAGGTACTGCGGTGTCGGGGATGGACGGCGATGTCGCTGATGCGGCCCGAGACTAGAGCCGGCCCGATCGCGCGTAGCGGCAATCCGGCCAGCAGGTCGGCGCTAAACAGGGCTTTCGGTTCGGACTCGGCCTTGTCGGCCTTTTTCGGGGCGGCCAGGCCCGCGCTCGCCGTCAGAGCTGCCAAGACAAGAAAGATCAAGGCCGGTCGCTTCATCGAAACCTCCCGAGTTGCATAGTCAAAACGGCGGTTAGGGTATCACTACCCTGTTATCCTCCTTAGCGTCCCAAGGAGGTCTTGGAATGCCCTGTTTCACCCGCTCGGTCGGCCTGTGCCTAATGATCGCAAGCACAGGCCTGGCTCAGGTCCCCCTGGCCCCGGATGGACTTTTCACCGCGGCTCGGTCGGGAGACGCGGAGAGTGTCACCGCCCACCTGGAGGCCGAAGTTCCGGTCGACGCGACCGACAAGTACGGCGCCACCGCCCTCTTGATGGCCGCAAGCGAAGGTCGTCTCGAGATCGTCGAGTTGCTCCTGGAGAAGGGCGCCGACATCAATCATGCAGAGGGTTTCTACGCAGCGCGAGCGCTCGACATGGCCCTTTTCTTCAGAGGCCGACTCGACGTGGCCAAGGTTCTTCTGAGGCACGGAGCCGAGGGACGCGAGGACGCATTCGACTTCGCGCTCGAAGGCAAAGATCTCGAGCTGGCTCGGGCGGCGGTCGCCGGAGGTCCGTTCTACGCCTCGCGTCGTGACACCTTGAAGACTCGAGCGCAGAGCCTCGACACGCCCTGGCCCGAATTGCCCAATTTGCCCGAGTGGCTCGAATTACTCGACACCATCGAAGGCCGCCCCGATCCGCCGCTTCCGGAATACGGTCTCGAAGCTCTGAACGCCCTCACCGGCAAATTCGAAGGCTGGACCTCGGATCTCACGGTCGAGATCGCGCTTCGCGAGGGCACCCTCGTGATGTCGCTGAACGGCGAATCCATGGGCAAACTCGAACTCGTCGGAGAGAACTCCTTTCGCTCGGCCTCCGGGATCGCCGCGGATTTCAGCGGCCGCGCGCGAACCTCCGAAGCCGTCACCATCCGACGAGATGGCGCTCCAACCGAGCGTTTGCGGCGAAGCGTGGCGGAGCCCGACCCGGAAGCCCTGGCGCGATTCGCGGCTTTCGCCCAGTCTGAGAGCCGTCGAAGAACCGTCCATTGGCCGGGTTTCCGGGGCACCAATGCCGATGGTAATGGCGATGGCGCCGACGTCCCGACCACCTGGGACCTCGAAACCGGAGACGGGGTCTTGTGGCGAGCCGAGGTGGCGGGCCTCGCCAACTCGAGCCCGGTGATTTGGGGAGACCGGGTCTTCGTGACCACGGCGGTTGCCGCGGGCCTCGACCAAACGATTCGCACCGGCCTCACCGGCGCCGGCGATGCTGTCGACGAGAAGGTCGAGCACAGCTGGCGAGTTCTGGCCTTCGACAAGTGGACGGGTGAACAGGTCTGGGATACCGAAGTCGCGCGTGCCGTACCGATCACCAAGCGCCACGTCAAGGCCACCCAGGCCAACTCCACCCCGGCAACCGACGGCAGGCACATCGTCGTCGTCTTCCCCACCGCCGGACTCGCCTGCTTGAACATGGCCGGCGAGCTCCTCTGGCGCCACGATCTCGGCGGCCTGAACGCTGGAGCGTTCACCGATCCGGGTATCGAGTGGGGATTCGCCAGCTCACCGGTGATCTACGGCAACCAAGCGATTTTACAAGTCGATATTCACGGCGGCCCGTATCTGGCGGCATGGGATCTCGAGAGCGGCCGAGAGCTTTGGCGCACCGAGCGAGACGTGGCACCTTCATGGGCCACGCCGACCCTCTTGGAAGGCCCGGATGGCGACGAGCTGATCGTCAACGGCTCGACCATCCACGCCTACGACCCCGAGACCGGTATCGAGCTGTGGAGTCTCGGGCCCAACTCAGAGCTGGTAGTCGCAACGCCGATTGTCCACAACGGCGTGGCCTTCGTCTCTGCCGGCTACCCACCGATCAAGCCGATCTATGCCATCCCTGCGGGAACCCGTGGCGACCTCGAGGTGAAACCCGGAAAGGCGCACGCGAGTCTCCTGTGGAGCCATGCAAGAGGCGGCGCCTATATGCCAACGCCGCTCCTTTACCGTGGCCTTCTCTACATCGTGCACCACAACGGTCGCATCGTGGCCTATGACGCTCGAGACGGCTCAGCGATCTACAAGAATCGGTTCTCGCGCACAGGAGCGTTCACCGCCTCGCCGGTGGCGGCCAACGGCAAGCTCTATGTGGCTACCGAAGAGGGGTTGCTCTATGTGCTCGAAGCCGGAACCCGTTACAAAGAGCTGGCGGTGCACGACTTCGGCGAGCCACTGATGGCGACGCCGGCGATTTCCGAAGGCCTCCTGGTTTTACGGACGCCATCCGGGCTGATAGCGCTGGGAAAGAGGCCTGGTTAGCAGCCCCCTTTGCGCTCGCCGACCACTGCAAGGCGGTCACCCACCGGCGAGCGCGCCAGACGCGTGATGCCATGGATCTCGTGCTCGGCAAGATCGACGACCTCTCGCCAAGCGTCCGGAGAATCGAGATCGAACAGGTACAGCTTCGAGCCGCTCGCGATCAGGACTTCGTGGGGACTCCACCAAGCGAAGTCCTCACTCCCGGACGGAGTCTCGATGATCTTCTGCGTCTTGCCGGTTGGGATATCCAGGATCGAGACCATCCAGTGCTCGGGATCGCTCTTGTCGACGAAGCTCACGGCCTCTTGGCCGGGTACTCGGTGAAGCGCGCGGCCAATGTCGGTCGCGACCGTCCGAACTTCCTGCGAGAGAAGATCGCCGATCACCAGCCTGTGGGGCTCGCCGAGCACGAACATCGCCACGGTCTGTGGATCGATCCAGGCGTGGTACCCGACCGGCGCAATCGCCTCGAAGACCAGCTCGGGCTCGCGACCGGCTCCCTGCGAACGCGGAAACCGCCACAGCCGCTGGGTTCCGTCGGCCTCGACCCGGATCGTCGAAAAACCCGGCCAGCCCGGAATCGGAGTCGGCGAGTATTCGCTCTCGGCGGTTTCCGTGAGCCGCTCGGTCTCATCGAGATCCAGTTGATGGCGAAAGATGTCGGTCTGGCCATCGCGCATCGACGCAAACAGGAGGCTGTCGCCGCCAGCCTCGAAAAAGGGCTGGTTGTCATAGCCATCGCGATCCGTCAGTCGTGTGACCGTGACCACCCGCCAGAGGGCGGCAGCCGTGTCGAGATCAACCAGAAAAATATCTGTCGGCGGCGGCGGCACTTCACCCTCTGGTCGAGGCGCGGTTTCCGGCTGAATCACTTGCCGTGTCGGCAGGTCGATCGCGATTTTGGATGCCTGGGTTGCCGAGGCTGCCGGCCGCTGCATCTGAGAATGACCGCAACTCAAGACCCACAGTGCCAGCACCGGCGCCCAGAACTTCAGCAATACCGCTCTCCGGTTCACGATGAGTTGTTCTCGTCGGCTTTGGAAGACGCCGCGAGCTCGACGCGCAGCGGAGGTGTCTTCTGTGGCACGGCGGTGATCGTAGCAAAGGCGCCTACACGCGACGGGCGACTTGCATCTTGCAGGCCTGGCATCGCGTCCACGGTCTGGTAGAATTACCTCGTGCAGAGCGAAGAAAACTTGGCGCTATCTCACTTCCAAACCGCCCTCGATCTCTTCGCGGCAGGTGAAGGCATGATGCGGCTCAAGCTCACGCGTAGCGACCCGACAATGACCGCGAACGAGGTGGAGGATCTGTTGGTCGATTGGCTTCGACAACGACCCGGCGCCGAGCGCGGGGATTGCCCTGGGCCTTCTCGCGCGGCGCGATGAATCGCCTGCAGACCGCACTCGGCGACATCGGCAAGCTTCTGAATCAGAAAGGATTCGGGTGGGCACTTGTCGGTGGGCTGGACCACAGGCCGCTTCGCCACCGCACGCCTTGTGCCGCCCGGCCGGGATCCTGGCGGCGTTATCGTCGACCTGCTCTTCGCGAGCTCGGGCATCGAACCCGAAGTAGTGTCTTCGGCCGAGCCGCTCGAAGTGTTACCGGGTCTTACCGTGCCCGTCGCGGGTCTGCCGGAGCTGATCGCACTCAAGCTGCTGTCGCGTGACGACAGCACTCGGCCGCAGGACGCCGCCGATCTCGTCGCGTTGGCCTCTTTGGCGACTGCCGCGCATTTCGAGACCGGGCGCGCGCTTGTGCGTCTCATCGAGGGTCGTAAGTACAACCGCGGTCGTGATCTCTCCGCTGCGCTCGAGCGGCTGGCCAGCAGCGTCTGATCGCAGCCATCCGACGCACACTGGCTCAGCTCTGCTGAGCTGGGTGAGAACCTGAACGGCTCGGCTTATCCAGACGGCAAGCCGGCTACCTGAGCCAGACCCAGCGCGGCTTCAAGGCGTCGACGTGTCAACGACCGCGCCCGGAGGCACAGTCATGCGAGCGAGATCGAAACCTTTCTCGAAGGACCAGTCCGACACGTCACAGGTCGCGTAGACAGAGTGGTCCTGCTCATAGATCGTGTAGTGCGTCGGGACCCGAAGGCCACTCACCTCTGTCCACTGATCGTAGATCAGAACGTGCGGATTCGTTGATTCGGCGCCTTCCGGAAGCAGCGACGTGTAGGTCACGATGTACTCACAGGCCGCGAGCCGGTTGGTTTCGGGATGGATGTAGAGGACATAGTAGTCCTCGGGCGTGTCACCCACGCCGGCTTCGAAGGTCATCCGGATGGTCACGTAGTCGGTGGGGTCGTCAAAGAGCCGCGCCGTTTCGGGTTCGGAAAGAACCACACCCGGGTCCTTGACCAGCCAGGGAAGATTCAGGAAATAGTAATTGAGAAGCGCCAAGAACCGCGGCGGAAAGGGTAGCTGCCAATTCTCGCTCCACGCCTTCTCGCCATCCCAGCCGAGGCGCATCTCGGTTCCCGGAAAATCGATGTAGGCGCGCCGCCGGCTCTGTTCCACGGTGACGCTCGACCGAGTTTCTTCCGCGCCCGCGGGGGCCAACTCGTCGACAAAGCTCACGGTAGGAGCTTGGCGCCACACCTCCATGCCGCCATGTGCTTCGATCATGGCATCGACGATCTCCGAAGCCGTCTCGGAGGCGCCGAGCGGCACCGCGCATAACGCGAGCCACGAAATGATCGACGTACTCAGGCTTCGAAACAATATCTGTCTACCTCTGGGCATAGAAGCCACCTCTCGGACTCGAACATTGCAAGGGCCTCACCCGTCGATCATAGCAGCCATTCCTTCCGGCTGGTGGTCGGCCGGAGCGCTCAGGATCCGGGCAGTACTTCTTTGCGGCGCAAGGTTTGGTCGATCATGACGGCGGCGATATTGCCGGTTCCCATCGCGACGGCAACCTGTTGAGTCATCGGCCTCAGATCGCCCGCGATCCAGACGCCTTCGATATTGGTGTCGCCGCGCTGAGAGCGGGGTTGCGCGTGGTTCTGCGTCGCCGCCATTTCAACACCGAGCTGCTGGGCCAGATCGGTCCTCCCCCGGGCGGGGCTCGAAACGAAAAAAGCCTCGGCGTCGAACCTGCGTTCGCCCTGGTCCCGGCCTCGAACTCGAAGCCCCGCGAGACGGCGCCCACTGCCTATCATCTCGACAATATCGCCCGCGGCGACCGTGATGCCCTTGGTCTCGAGCTGCTCGGCACGCTCTCGCGACATGGCAACGTCGCCGGTCAGAAGAATCGAAAGATCATCGGTGTAGCGAGACAGTCCGATCGCCATTCCCGCCGCGTCATTGGCCGATCCGACGCCTATGACCAGGGTCTTCTTGTCGCGAATTTCGGGCGCTTCACAATCCGGACAGTAGAAGAGGTTGCCCTTGCCCGCGTACTTGAAACACGGGCGAAAATCGCCGTCGATGGTAGGATGGTAACGCGCCACTCCGGTAGCCAACAGTACTGTATCGGCTAGCCATCGGTCGCCGCTCTCGCCTTCGAGTAGGAACTCGCCGGCCGTGCCGGAAGCCGAAACAACGTTGGTGCGCACGATCTCGACTTCGAGCTCCTTGGCCTGCGCCATGAGCTTCTTCTGAAGATCGAGTCCTCGCACCACCGGTACTCCCGGGACATTGTGGAGGCCTTCGAGGGTAAAAAAGAGCGGTCCGCTGCGCCGATCCATCACCACCACCTTGCGCTGGTGCCACGCCAGGTGAATGGCTGCCGTCAGGCCCGCCGGACCTCCGCCGACAATAGCTGTTTCATAGCGGCCTTCCATGCGTCTGAAACATATCGAGTCTCGGCGGGACAGCGCAAGCGGTACGGTCAAGTTCGCCAGATTGGCTTGCACCGAGCCAAGCTGACCTTCCAGGCGTTAGATGTTGGCAATAAAGGCGAAGCGACTAGTCAGAAATACCGCCTGACACGCACTCGACATCGAACACCTGGCGGCAACCCTCTTGCATAGGCTCTTAGAGCAATTTGTCTCTTCGCAGACTTACAACCTCGTGCGCTATCCAAAGATCCGCGTTCGCACCGACAGCGAGAACCCGCTTGCTCTTGTCGCCGCGGTGCGCGAAGAACTTCGCCTCGCCCGAGTCGAAGCCAGCGAAATCGACCGCTTCTCCGAACAGGCACTCTCGGAAAGCCACGGTGACGCAATCCGCGAAGTCTGCAAGGCCTGGGTAGATCTGGGCGAATAATCATACCGCGGTGATTTACCGCTACCGCTCTTGGAAACGATAGGCGGTCGCCGCGACCGCGCCTCCGAGCAACGGGGCGACAAGATAGATCCAAAGAGACTCCGGCGAGCCTCCGCCGAACACGGTGTTTATGATCGTCGGCCCGAAGCCGACCGCGGGATTGAACGCTCCACCCGAGATCCCGCCAACCGCCATGGCGCCGGCCGCGACCGTGGCTCCAATCGCCAGACCGTAATACGAATTGCCTTCTGTCTTGGGTGAAGTCGCGACTTGCAGAACCACCAACGCCAGCGCGAAGGTGAACAAGAACTCGGCCAGAAGCACAGAGGTAAGGCTCGCACCGGCGTCCGGCATGGGCGCGAAGGTGCTACCCGTCATGGCTTTGACGGCCAGCGCCGCCAGCAACGCGCCGGCGAGCTGCGACCCGCAATAGGCGCCGAAATCGCCGCGAGAAAGTTTGCCGCGCATCATCACGGCCAGGCTGACCGCCGGATTATAGTGAGCACCCGAGACGTGGCCGCCCATGTAGACCATCACCATGAGAATCGCACCGATTGCAAGCGGCGCTTGGTCGAACCCAGAGACCGCTGTCAGGCCGATGGTAAGGACCAGAAAGAATGTGCCGATAGTTTCCGTCAGATAGCGTCTCATCGATCCCCCTTTTGAGAACGGGCCCTTCAGGGCCTCGCGACATTCTGGCACGGCGCCGTAGACGGACGTCAACAGTGTTCTCCTCCTTCGGTCCGAACCTTCTGACAACAAGGCGGTTACGGCGGATCCTTGTGTTAGGCTTCCCGCCCCCGTCTGGTCGAAGTCTTGGGCTCGTCACCGAAGGTGACACGCCGTCTCGGTGAGTCGGAAGCGAGTTTCTCGAAACATGGCCGAACCACTGCCCAAGCAATACATCCAGGTTGGAGAGCACCAGGTCTCTCTGCCGCCGGGTGTCAGCGTGGTCTCTTGGTCCCTCGAGAAGGTCCGGACGCAGAACCCCCGGATCCGCGTATACCTCGGCTCGCTGCGCTTGTTGGACCAGACCAACGAAAGCAACTACGCCATCCTGCATTGCTCTCCCGGGCGCTTGCTCCAGATCTGGCGGCGGGTGCGCAGAGTCTGCCAGATCATTCAGACTCGGTTGGCGCCGACTCTGAACGAGCCGTCGCTGATCCCGGCGCTCGACACCGCAAGGCGAAACGCCGAGCTTTCCTACTTCGCGCTCAACAATACGGTCATCTGCCGCTTGGAGCAGTACCCCTATCGCATTGCCGAAGACGACATCACGGCCGTGCGCAGACTTCTGTGCCGCTCGATCGGCAGGATCTACGAGTTTCTCCGCGACACCTTCGGCGAGATCGTCGCGTGCGATCCGCGCAGCCTGCATGACTCGGACTACTACCTGTCGAAGCGCTTTCCCCAAGATATCGAAGAAGCCGAGTGGCTGTACGCATCCGTGGACAAACTCAACGATTACATGCGGGAGATCGGCAGCGTTCTCATGCGCGATCTGCAGGAGGTCGCGGCCCGCCTCAGTGACGAACCGCACCTGCCGACTCAGGCCAGTTGGCACAAGGTCGAACACTTCCTCGACGAGGTGATCGACGGCCTGTCTCCGAAGCTCAAAGAAGTCCTCGCGATGACCGGGATTCGCTATGACGAAATGGAGCCGCTCGACGAGTACGCCTTCAAGGTGCCTCATAATTGCTATCTCTTGAGAGAGACCTACGCGCTGGGTCGGCGCTCGATCGACCAACTGATGGCGCGCCCGGTAGAGACCCTCGACGAGCGGACTCGCCGGATCGTTGACCTCCTGGCAAGCCACCATGTGATCAGCGATTTTCTCCTCGAGGTCATGACCCGCATCGAGCATTCGATCGAAGATCTACTGGCCTACGTTCCGATTTGGCTCAACGCGATCGAGGGGCGTCGCGCCCTGATGCTCACCAAGAGCCCTGGCGAGTTGCCGCAGCGCGCCACTCGAGCCTCGCGCCAAGAACCCCCCGACAAGTCCGAGCATCCCTTGGCGGCAGCCCGAACCGCGGCGCTCGGGAACATCTCGAAGACGGGGGTTACGGTTCCGCGCGCGACTCGAGCCGCAACTCGATCCGTTCAAGCCGGCGCTCGATCTCCAGTAGCTTCTGGATGATCAAGACGTGTGTCTTCTTGGCGTCGATGCCGACCGGGCTCGCTTCGCTCGCTATCAGCTCCTCGATCCGCTCGGCCTCGGAGCCGTCCTCTGTCTGGGTCATGACTGCTCTCCCTTTCTCTTCCTCTACCATGCGATTCCGTAGTCTTCGCCAAAATCGCTAGCCGCTCCCCAGAGCGTACCGTGCTCGCGGTCGAAGAAGATCGCGGTGATCGGCCCCGAGGTTCGGCTCCGGGTTTCCACGCGGTAGCCGGCATCGCGCAGCTCGGCGCGAACCCGTGCCGGGACGTCGTCTCGAACGACCAGCCTCCCGGGCTCGGCTTTGTGGGCGCCGAAGGACGACTGCATCTGATAGCTCGTGATGTTGGCGGCTTCGGCCGCCTGCTGCACATTCATTCCGAATTCGACCACGTTCAGGAAGAACTGCAAAAGATTTTGATCCTGGGTGTCGCCTCCCTGGACGGCGAACGAGAGATACGGCTTGCCGTCCTCGAGCGCCAGCGCCGGGGTCAAGGTCGCGCGCGGGCGCTTCCCGGGTTCGACCAGATTGTAGGGATTCATGCGTCGGTCGAGCACGAAGCTCTGCATTCGCTGGGAGAGTCCGACGCCGGTGGAACCGGCAATGAACGCCGGAATCCAGCCGCCACTCGGGGTGATCGACACCACCCAGCCCTCGTGGTCGGCGGCTTGAATCGAGGTCGTACCGGCGCGGAAGGCCTCCTCACCGGTCAACACCAGAGACTGCTGAAACCCCTCTTCCCCCTGGGCTTCGGCCGGCGGCGGAATCGGCGTCCATTGGTCGAGCAGATCCGGGAACGGGTGCTCGCCCTCCTGGAAGTCGTAGGGATTCCCGGGTCGAACACTCTCGTCGTTCTTCTCCCAGTCAATGGTTTCGAAGCGCGCCTTGGCGTACTCCCGGGAAAGCAAACCGGCGATCGGCTCTTGCGGCGGAAAGTACGGGTCTCCGTAGTAGAAATCTCGGTCGGCGAATGCCAGATTCATCGCTTGATAGAGCGCGTGAATGTAGGCCGAGGTGTTGTACCCCCGCGCTACGAGATCCACATTCTCGAGAATATTGAGCGCCTGGAGCATTACCGGTCCCTGCACCCAGTGGGTGAGCTTAAAGACCTCGATGCCCTTGTAGGTGGTCGAAACCGGCTCTTCGAGATAGGCGCGCCAGCTGGCCAGATCGTCCTTGGTGATCAGGCCACCGTGCTCCTGGGTTGCGCGCACCAACTCGTCGGCAATGTCGCCGCGATAGAAGCGTTCGTAGGCGGCCTCGATCGCAACTTTGCGGCTCTTGCCCGCGGCCAAGGCCTTGCGCTCGGCCGCGACCAGCTTCTCGAGGGTCCTCTTCAGATCCGGCTGGCGAAACATCTCACCCGCGTAGGGAGCGGCACGGGCCTTCGGGTCGTCGCCGTCCCAGTGCGGCAGGAACACCTTCTTCGAGTCCGGCCACTGCGCCAGAATCTCGCGCCGCCGTTCCATGTTGTCGGCCTGCGCGGCCTCGATCGGATAGCCCTCGGCCATCCCAATCGCAGGCTCGAGCACTTCGGCCAGACTCAAGGTGCCGTACTCCGCGAGCATCAGCAGAAGTCCACCCGGAGTCCCGGGAGTCACCGCAGCCAAGGGTCCGAACTCCGGCGGGTAGGGCATCCCCCGCGCGCGGAAGAACTCGACGGTCGCGCCCGTCGGCGCGACGCCGAGCGCGTTGATGCCGATGACTTTCCCGGTTTTCGGATTGTAGATCAGGGCTTGGGTCTCGCCGCCCCAGCCCAGCGTGTCCCACATCGTCGCGGTCGCGGCCAGCATGGCGCAGGCCGCATCGACCGCGTTGCCGCCGCGGATGAAGGTCATGGCCCCGGCCGTGGCCGCCAGGGGCTTGCCGGTGATCGCCACCCAGTGCTTGCCGTGAAGAACGGGTTTGACGGTGCGCTGCGCGGTGAGCGGCAGCGCGGCGAAGAGCAGGGCCGTGAGAGTGAGTGCGGAGAGTCCGAATAGCCTCTTCATGGTGCGCTAAGGATACGCGATGTCGCCAAGGGCGCCCCTCGCGACCCCTCTAAAGTTGGCTTTTGCGAGCAACCGTCGGCTTTGGGCCGCGGCTCGACAAACGTAGACCCGGCGACCTGTCGGACGCCGGGTCTATGGTCTCTATCCAGCGGGCGGACCTACAGACCGGGAACGCCCGGGATGCCGGCACAGTCGGCGTCTTCGCCGTTGATCGTACAGGTGCAACCGCCATCTTCGCATTCGACTCGAACGTCGCACTCATCGGACCCGCCACAGTCGAAATCATCCAGCCCCGCGATATCGAAGTCGAAATCCAGGTCGAAGTCGAAGCTCGATTCGCAATCCTCGTCATCACTGTCGCACCGGATGATGATCTTGTGCATCCGCCTGTCTCCCCTGTGGTGCATGTCGCCCATGTGCAGGGCATGGAGTCCGCCACCCTCGCGCTCTTCGACCACGGCGGTGATCGAGCGCGCAACGCCGTCGCGCCACACGTCGAGCACCACTTCTTCACCGGCTGCGTGACCGCGAATGTTCTTGCCCAGAGCCCAGCCGCCGTCGATCGTCTCACCGTCTACGCCGGCAATGATGTCGCCGACCTCCAGCCCGGCCTCGAGCGCCGGGCTGGCATCCATCACTTTCGAGACCATGACCCCGGTGCCCGCCGGCACCCCGAAATGCTCGCGCAGCTCGGGTGTGAGCTCGGTGAGGCCGACCCCGAGGTAGCCACCACCACTTCCGAAACCACCGTGGCCGAACCAAGCGTGACCGCCGTCCCCGGCTATGACTTGGACGTCGCCGACTTTCCTGACGAAGACCATCTTGTAATCACCCGAATGCTCTTCGCAGTCTTCACCTTCACAGTGAATCTTACGAATCACGATCTTCTTGGCCACGTCGTCGCCGAGGAAGAACTTCATCTTTTCGCCGCCCACCAAATTTTCGATCATCTCCTGGCAATCGCCGTCTTCGCACTCGATGACCTTAATCTTCACGTTCTTGCCGTCCTCGATTTCATCGTCGGCGACTGCCGGCCCGGCCAGGGCGATCAGGCTCAGTACTGCGGTCAGGCACAGCACAGGCGTTCTCCAGGTATTTACTCGCATTCGGGATCCTCCAGTTTCGTGTGGGTTTTCAGCCCCTGGCTCCGAGACCTCGGGACTTCAGCACGTATAACGGGCCGGGGGCACGAAAGTTCCCGCTTTTCGACGAAAACCCCCTCTCGCCCGATCAGCCGGCTTCGGGAGCCAGCTTCTGACCGATCCAGCCCAGGACGGCGCCGCCCGGCAGGTAGTAGAGGAACTGTTCGAATCCCCACCACATCCAGATCTTGGCGGGAAGGTTGAAGACTCCGGACCACCCCGCCATGAAGCAGCACCCTACAACCGACAGGAGCAGGCCGAACTTCAGGCCTTTCTGCCACGGCGCGCCCGAAAATGCCGGACGGAGCCAACCATAGATCGCGGCAAAGACGAACGTCGTCAGCAGGCCGGTCGCGATCCATCGAGGCATCAAAGCGGCCATATCGGGCGGATCCTGATTCAGCTCCGGCCGCCAGAACTCTGAGTTGGCGCGATAGGGCGCATCCAAGACGCCATTGTGAATAAGCATGCCGCTCGGAATCGAAACGATGAACATGACCACGTAGAACGCCAAGCCACCGAGAATGATCAGCTTCCAGCTCATTGAGACCTCCTTCAAGAATCGAGTTGTCGGACCGACGCCAGTATCTTCATGGCGGTCGACCGCTACATTGACAGATCGACCATCCACGCTTCCGGCAAGTGGGTCTCGACCAACCAACGCGCCAGATTCACCCAGCGGTCGCAGGCATCGATCACCGCGCTGTCGGCCGAGGCCACGACGTGAGGCGAGATCTTTAGATCTCGGTCGGTCCGCGCCGAGAGGCGCACGTCCCAGGTCGCGCCGGCGGCGGCGGCGATCTCTTCGATCACCTTCTTGAGCCGAGCACTGTTCGAAATCGGCCGGTCGAGCAGGCATTCGACCCGAGCGACCTTGCTCTCGGCCAGAGCCCGTACCAGAAGCTCGACCGCAGGCCGGGTCACCGCCAGCCGCCGGTAGTGCGCACTGAGCGCGGCGAGGTCCCTCAAGACACCGTCCCGCGCCAACAGCAGGATTCCGCCCGAGAACGCGGTTTCGAGGGTCAAA
>JADFQD010000081.1:11546-17017 GCA_022561975.1 Acidobacteriota bacterium | reverse complement strand
GGTTCCTACCTGGACGAGGACTCCGACTTGCTCAACATGATGGCTGGCGATGGGATATTCTTCGTGCCCACGTTCACCGTGTTCAATTTCCATCGGACTGAAGGCAATCCCACAGCCCAAGCCGAGAGTCGGGACTTTCGCCAGCATCATGTGGAAAGCATGCAAAAAGCCCTGGCTGCGGGAGTGAAAGTGGTCGCCGGCACCGACGCCGGCGGCTGGGTCCACGGGAACAACGCTCAGGAGATAAGCTGCCTGGTCGACGCGGGCATGACACCGGACCAGGCGATCGTGGCGGCCACCGGCGGCGCGGCCCGATGCCTGGGCCTGGACGCGGACCTGGGCACCGTCGAGGCCGGCAAGAGGGCAGACCTGGTCCTGGTCGAGGGAGACCCGCTCGGCGACGTGACCATTCTCGAGAAAGGTCGCAGCGTTCGGCTCGTCATGAAAGACGGCGAGGTGTTCCTGGACCGACTCACCGCAGCGTGAGCGCCGTGCGAGGGAAGCTGCTCCTGGCCGTCTGGTATCATAGTCTGAGCTCTCAGAGCGGCAGCAGTGGGAGGAGCGTTTGGACCTAGCTGAATACGGGTTGACCGGTGTGGACCTCATGGACGGCGAAAGCATCGACACCGCCCTGGACCTGGCGGGAGACGGCGCAAAGGGCAACGCCACCACGCGTCGGGTAGTGCTGCTGACCGACCGGAGAGTGATCCACCTGGATGGCAAGAAGCGCCGCGAGAGAGCCGTCTTTGCATCCCTCCGCGACGTAGATGCAGTGGAGATCGCCGAGGAAGACGAGGGCGCGAGCGCCTACGTCTGGGCGGGACTGGCCTTCGTCGCCGCGCTGTTCCTCTACTTCGTGATCGACAACTTCGCGGGAAGGATTTCGGGGACGGCAGCGGTGGTGTTCCTGGGCCTCTACCTGATCGCCGACCGCCTGATCTCGCCGGGCAGGCCGGTCCTTGTCTTCCAGACGGGTCTGGGGCAGTTTAGATGCGGCCTCAAGAACGGCAGGCCCCTAGACGACCTGTACCCGTTCATCAACCGGCTGTTCGAGCTGAAGTCGGCCGCTATCTCGAACGACGCCTCGCGTGTCAGTCGCTTCGCCCCCCGCTGACTCCAACGGCGCCCGGACGAAGCCGAGACCGCTGGAACCCCCTACCCCAGCCGAAGGTCGGGCACGACATCGAGGTCCCACTGGTGCTGGGCACCGCTTCTGAGACGATAGTAGGCGGCGGCCCCGATCATCGCGCCGTTGTCCGTACAGAGGGATGGCCTCGGTACGATGACCGGCACCGGTGAATGCCTGTCCATCTCCTCTCGGAGCAACAGGTTGGCCGCCACGCCTCCGCCCAGCAGCACCCCTTTGGCCCTATAACGTCCGGCCGCCTCCACCGTACGCTGCACCATCACGTCAACCGCGGCGTCCTGGAAGGCGCCGGCGATGTTGGCAACGTCCTGAGGGCGCGGCTCCGAATCGTCGCTCGGCGGATAGAGCCCTCTCTCTTCCGCCCTGCGCAGGACGGCCGTCTTGAGTCCGCTGAAGCTGAAGTCCAGCGAGTTCTTGATACGGGGGCGGGTAAACGGCGGCTCCTTGCCGTTGCTGGCCTTGGAGGCCTCCTGTATCTCAGGTCCACCCGGGAAGCCGAGTCCCAGAACACGGGCCGCCTTGTCGAAGGCCTCGCCGGCCGCGTCGTCGCGAGTGCGGCCCACGAGGGTAAACCGGCCGTGGTCTTGCATCAGGATCAGGTCGGTGTGGCCGCCCGACGCGATCAGGCAGACCAAAGGAAAGCCCGGCTCGCGCTCCGGGTCGACCTCCTCCAGCCACGCGGCGTAGACGTGCCCCTCCAGGTGGTTGACCCCCAGGAAAGGCAGCCCCTCGGCGAGCGCCAGACCCTTTGCGGCATTGACCCCTATCAGCAGCGACCCGGCCAGCCCGGGACCGTGTGTCACCGCAACGCCATCCAATTGCCGGAGCTCCAACCCTGCGTCCGCCAGCGCCTGTCTGGCCACCGGAACGATAGCCAGCATGTGCTCGCGCGAGGCGACCTCAGGCACTATACCGCCGTATCTGGCGTGGATCTCGGCCTGGGATGCCACGACGTTGGAGCAGATGACGCGGCCATCCTCGATAACCGCGGCGGCGGTCTCGTCGCACGATGTCTCTATCCCCAGGATCTTCATAGGGCGTATCTTACCATCGGACTCGTCATCCGGTGGGTTCTGCCTACACCTTCGTCCGTGTATAATGTGCGCCGTCGAAACCTCCAACGGGTCGCTATGGATTCAACGAACGATGGTGGACGAAGAAGACAAAAAAGAGGACCTGTTCAAGGCCGCGGACAACACCCCGGTGGGCGATGTCCTCACCATCAACCTGCCGGGCTCCACGCCGGCCGACGGGTCTGCCTTTACGTCGACAGACACCGGCGTCGTAAACGCGGTGGTAAACTGGTAGCGGAGAGTCGCCTTGCAGCCAGGCCACAGGGAAGACGGACGAGCCCCCGATCGTTTCTGGAGCGCCCTGCTCAGTGCGGAGCGATCGCGCCAGAAGTGGCTATGGCAGGGCAACATCATGCCCGAGGTTGGCTTTCTGTGGGTCGGGCTCCGGGCAGTGTGGATGGCCTTGACGTTCCCCGTGCGACCCTTCGTTGGACGGTGGCGACGCCGGCAGGCCCTCAGGCGGCGGCTCAGGAAGATCCTCCAGTAGCGGCGTCGCGACAGGGCTCGGACCGATTGTCCACAACGTGGCGCACTGTCCGGCCTTCAGTACCGCGTGCGCCAACCCGGCGGTGCAACGCGTCCACCGAAACCCACGGGCCCCCACGCAAGTGGGGTTCTGCCTGTGCGACTGAACAGCAAGGCCCGCCGCTGTTATCATGTTGGTCGCGCTTGGACGACCCTGCGAGCAGGAGATAGCATCTTGGGGAGAGAGCGCTCCGCCGAGCTTTTCGCCGTGGCTCAGAGATACATCCCCGGGGGAGTCAACAGCCCTGCTCGGGCATGGAGCGCCGTGGGGGGAGAGCCCCTCTTTCTGGTCAGGGGAAAGGGCCCACACGTCTGGGACGCCGACGGGAACCGATACATAGACTACGTCTCCTCCTGGGGTCCCTTAGTCCTGGGACACGCCCATCCCGAGGTGGTGGCCGCCATCAAAGCCGCGGCCGACGATGGCGCCAGCTTCGGTGCCCCAACGGAGTCCGAGAATACGCTGGCGCGGATGGTTGTGGAGGCCTTCCCGTCCGTCGACCTCGTGCGGTTTGTCAGCTCGGGGACTGAGGCAGCCATGAGCGCCCTGAGGCTTGCCAGGGCGTTCACAGGACGGGACAAGATCGTCAAGTTCCAGGGAGGCTACCACGGACACTCCGACGCACTGCTGGTGGCTGCCGGCTCGGGAGCCATGGCCCACGGCGTGCCCGACAGCGCCGGGGTAACTGCGTCCTTCGCCAAGGACACCCTTCTGGCCGGGTACAACGACCTCGACTCGGTGGAGAGCCGCTTCAAGGCCTACCCGGACGATATCGCGTGCGTCATAGTCGAGCCCGTGGCCGGCAACATGGGTGTGGTGCCACCACTGCCCGGCTTCCTCGAGGGTCTCAGGAGCCTCACATCCGACCACGGCGCGCTGCTGGTCTTCGACGAGGTCATCACGGGGTTTCGCGTGGCGCTGGGTGGCGCTCAAGAGCTGCTGGGGTGACCCCGGACCTCGCTACCTTCGCAAAAGCGGCGGCCGGTGGCCTTCCCCTTTCGATCCTGGCGGGCAAGCGGGAGATAATGTCCCTAATGGCAGATGGCACAGTCCACCACGGGGGCACACTTAACAGCAACTTGCTGTGCATGGCGGCGGCCGAGGCGTCGCTGATCACGCGGCGCGAGGAGACGGCGGCTTATGCCGGCGCGGATTCGAAAGAAGCGACTCAGATGAAGGAGAAGATCCAAGACCTCGAGGTCGATCTCCGACTGAAGTCGGGGCTCATAAGGCACTTCCAGGAGGAACGACAAGGGCTGCTCGACCGTATGGAGAACTCGAGCAGGCTGATCGGAAGACTTGAGGCAGAGGTTCGCTTGCTCGAAGGCCCGGCGAGGCCGGCGGTAGTCGAACGGGTCGGGACAGCGGAGCGGTCGCAGGAGGACGCTCGGCTGGAACCCAACGACCCTTCGGTGGGCTTTGAAACCGGGGCCGAGTCCGTTTGAGAACGAGTCATGGATAGACGAACGGTGAGAACGATCAACTGAAGAGCCGCCGTTCAGACACCGCGCTGGCCGGGCCTTGAACAAACGCGACGGCCGATCTTCTTACTGTACGGGCCTATACTGACCAGAGTGCCTGTTTCTAAAGCGCTTCCCGCGGTCTTCATCTCTGCTGACTGGAGCAAGGATCCGAGGAAGCGCTCCGTTCATGTTACGGATCTGGGGCAATGCCGAATCTGGCGGGAGGATCGCAGTGACTGGAACCTAAGGACTCTTCTTGAGCTGGCGCGAGCCCTGCTCTGCCGTGGGCCAGTTCTAGTGGGACTAGACATGGCCTTTGGGCTTCCCGCTGGCTATTGGAACGAGGTGCTCAAGGTGCCGCGCTGGCAAGGTTCCGACTCTTTCATCGACTGGCTTCGTGGGCTCGAGCCTTCGTCTGGCTTCTTCGAGACCGTCTACACCGCGGCAGAGTGGCGAGTGGATCAGCCCTTCTTCAATGTGCCAGGCGTCAAGGGTGGCCTCCGCTCCTTCAAGAGCAGGGTCGAGGGCGGCCTACTACGTGAGATCGACATCCGTACTGGAGCCAAGCCGATGTTCGCCGTCAGTGGAATCCCCGGAACCGTAGGTTCGGGGACTCGCGCCCTCTGGATGGAGTTGATCCCGTGCCTGACGGACGATCGCGACTTCGCAGTGTGGCCGTTCGAAGGAAGATTGGACGCCCTTCTCGCCACTGGACAGATTGTCTTGGCGGAGTCCTACCCCGGCCTCGCTTACGCCGTTGCTCTCGCCGAGGCTCTTCCAACCCACCGAATCGTGGTCAGCAAGACCAAGCAAGAGGCCAGAGAACAGGCGTGCGGTCTCCTCGAAGAAGCCCGGTGGGTCCGAGAAGCGGACGTCGATCTCGGAGATCTCGCTGCCGCGAGAGCAGACGAAGATGCCTTCGACTCCCACTTCACGGCAGCGGCCGCGCTTCGTTGCCTCATCGAGGGCCAACCTCTCTGTGATCCGACCTGGATCGATGAGAAAGCGGAAGGAGCGATGCTCTTGGCCGGTCCGGTCGACCCGACCCGCCCTTCCAAGAAATTCAGGATCGGGACGAGCGGAACCTCCGTTGCTCCGACTTCCACTCAGGCGCGCCTTGACCTCGGGGAGTCATCCAGCCGAACCCGGTGTGGCCCGGACCAAGGTTGAAGGGGATGGGCGCGTTGGGGCAGGCGTAGACGTAGCCGGTGGCGTTGATGGCTGGAGCCAGACCGGCCAGGTCCTGCATGTTGGCGCCGAAT
>JADFQD010000081.1:0-11536 GCA_022561975.1 Acidobacteriota bacterium | reverse complement strand
GCCGCCGGCCGGAGTCCGGTGTCGCTTCCGCACGCCCCGACCATCCTTGCCCCCTTCCTGGGTGTGCCAAGATTTTTCTTGGCAGCCGAGGAGGGTGGGATGGCCACGTCGGCTCACTTCGGATGCACCCTGATTGGCACCCAGAAGTCGACAACTCTGAAGAGCGCAAGCGGCTGTTCAAAGCAGAGTACGGGAAGTGGTTTCGATGACAGCCTCGTGGTTTCGCCAAGGGAGAGCCCGTGCTCGCAAGAAAAACGCCCCCAACGGTTGGGGGCGTTTGTTGTCAGGCGAAGAACTCGTTGAGATCCATCACCTTGACGTAGGCCTGAGAGGCCAGGCGCTTGACGATTGCGTCGCGCTCCGCGGTTTTGGGCCAAAGAACAAGAACTCGTTGGTGCTCCCCGACGAAGGAAGTGAGCAGCGCCTCTTGGCGCGAACTCATCTCGTCACTCATGAGAGCCACGGCCTTGGGGAAACCCGCCACCGTGAGCCGCCAGACATCGAGGATGTCGGCGACTAGGATGAGACCGTCCTCCTCCGCGAGCTCGATGGCGCGGTGCAGGTTGTACAGCTCCAAGCTCCGGTCGAACTTCGGCGGATACTTGTACTCGTCGTCATTGTCCAGAGCCTTTCCGGCGTAGGCGAGAAGTTCACCGGTCGGGGAGTGAATCGGAATCGCCAGGCAACCCTTCATCATTCCCTTAGCGCAGTAACCCGCCTCGAAGCGCTCGATGGTGTCTCGGTCGAAACCGAGCGGCTCGAGCAACTCGTGGCCGGCGTCGAGGTTCTTGAGGCTGAACCCGAGCGGACGATTCGCAAATTCCTCGCCGGGATCGCCCTCACTGGCCCGTTTGGCAGGCTCAGGACCCTCCGTATGAGGCTCCTGAGAGTCGCTCAGAGCCTCATCTTCGGCCGCCGCGCCCTCCGAGTCGGCCGCCGCGCCCTCCGAGTCGGCCTCCGCGGCCTTCGGCTTGCCACGCTGTCGTTTCGGCCCTTTCCGGGCCGATTCGACCTCGAACCACTCGGCTAGAAGCTGCGCCGCTTTCTTGATGGAGACATCCTCCATCCGGGCGACGAAGTCGAGGACGTTGCCGCCCTCCTCACAGCCGAAGCAGTACCAGGCGTTCTTAGACAGCGAGACGTGGAACGGCCGTTGGCTCTCGCCCTCGTGGAAGGGGCAGTCGCCTGAGTAGCCATCGTCCTTGGCTTCGAGGTCGTCGAGCAGTTCGTAGCGTTCTAGGACAGCCTCGATCGAGACGGCGGCCTTGACCGCCTTGAAGTCGACATAGGTCGACGGTTTCCGTGCCGATTTGGGCATGGGGTTCTCCTTTCGGGTAAGCGGTGTTTAGTACTCCTCCGGTAGGAGGAGACAGGTCGATGAACGATCGGCCTCTGTGATCACCCACAGCCGGGTGCCGAGGTGGGTGCGGTAGGAGGACAGGACGCGGAAGCCCTCGCGGAGCGAGAGTTCGTTCTCCTGGCGGTCCTCTTCCGGAACGTCGCCCCAGTCGCCGCGGACGTGTCGTGTGAGAAACGGCTCTGGGAGCTCGCCTGCAGCCCCGAGAGCTGCGAGCGCTCCGGGTGTCGCGACGACGCGGCCGAGTGGAAAGAGGGGCTTGCTTTGGACACACTTCTCCTGTGGTTCACCCAAGGGGAACCTCCTTTCGGTTGCTGTTTGAGCGTGGAGCTGCGGCTAGAAGGAGCCGCGTTGCTTGAGTGAGACCCAGCGGTCGTCGCCGGCGCCGAGGATCAGATGGTCGACGAGTTTGATGCCGACCGTGTCGCCGGCTGCGGCGAGGCGGCGCGTGAACGCCAGGTCTTCCGCACTGGGTGAGGGATCGCCGCTCGGGTGGTTGTGGAAGACGATGATGCCGGCCGCGTTCGCGAGCAGCGACGGCACGAGAAGTCCGCGGGGCTCAACGGCCGCGCGGTTCAGGGTGCCCTGGTACGCGATGAGATGGCCGATCGCGCGATTGCGCGTGTCGAGCATCACGACGCCCATCACCTCGTAGGCGAAGGGGCGCACGAGCTCTGCGAGAAATTCCGCGGCCCGCTCGGGGCGGTTGCACGGTTGTAGTGCCTCATAGGGTGGTCCGTGCTCGCGAACGAGCTCGAGCCGGTAGCGTGTGGCGATCGTTGGGTCGCCGCTCAAGACGCACGTCTCCTGGTCAGCCATGGTTGGCCTCCTTTCTGTGGTGAGTTGTAGGGAACAAAAAGCCCTAGCTGGAAGAGCTAGGGTCTGTGGTTCAGAGTACGGATTGGGAGGGGCTTGTCAAGGCGAATGGGGGAGAGGCAGAAGATACTCTTGGCGTTCAGTCTAGGAGGCTCACGAACTCGCCGCGGCCGTTCTTCCAGGTCAGATCCAGAACATCTCGAGTCCTTACCGATTCGTCGTCGGCGAAAAGGAACACACCTTGCGGTCCGGAGAGCTTTTGGGCTGCTTCTACCATCGACTCAACGCGCTCTTGCTTCGGACTCCGGGTCACTGTGAGAACGCGGAAATTGTTGATTCCGAAGAGTTCCGAATGCAGTTTCTGGGTCGCCGTCGCCTGGTAGGCAAGGAGCTTGCGAAAGATCGATGTGCTTCTGAGGTCTTTTCGTATGATCGGCATGCTCGCGCGGTCAGCCTCGAGGAAGAAGTAAGAGCAGTTGCGGTCGCTAGGTCGATCGGAGAACTGCAACCCGAACACCCGGTCGGGAGTGACGCCGAGCGAGCCGACTTCGGGAACGCGCACCTGCCAGGTAAGTGGGTGCTTCTTGCGCCTTGTTTGTTCGGGACAGGTCGTTTCGAGGATTTCCTCCCAGGGAATGAGGCGCACGTTGCTGTGCTTCCGACAGGAGAACTCGAACGCGACCATGATTGACGAGACCATCAGGGTGTGGTGGAAAAAGGTCGAACGGATTGATCGGTTCTTGCTCGCCCAGTCGCCGGTGCTGCGTGGCCGACCGAGATGATCTGCAAGGGCATCGGCCCCCTTGTTGCCCAACCCATAGACCATGGGCAACGTACCGGGGGTCCGATAGAAGTCGGCGATCTGAACCGCCGGGCGATCCAGGTAGCGGTTGTGGAAGAGGAGCTGGAGCCGTCGACGGACGTGCTGAGGACTGCCCTCGCCCAGAAGGGCGACGATCTGTTCAGAGTTGAGCAGGCGATGCCGCTCGACGTGTTCGATTATCTGGAGGTCGCGGTAGGTGAGATGAAAGTTGCAGATTGGGACTCTCTTGAAGCGCGGCCTCCGGCGGGCCGTGGACATACTCTTCAGGATAGGCGCTTCTCCGGGAGATTGCTTGTGGATAGCTGACGTCCGCTGATGGCCCCGTCCGTGGAGAACTAGCCTTGGCGTCGCCGCCGGAGTCGCATCCCGATCAGGAGGATTACTCCGATCACAAGGATCAATACAGCGGCTCCAACCTTGGTCGAATAGCCCTCCGGCAGCTCCAGAAACTCAGCCTCCACATAGAGCCCTCCTCGCGGGCCAGCAGCGAGCCGATCCCAGACGACTTTCTTTCCGGAGATCTGTTCGGCATTTGAGTCGACCACCTTGCCCGGCATCGTCACTTCGAGATGATGCTCCGAGACGGTCTCTTCGTTCCGGCCTCTGTTTGTCACTTCTAGTCGCGCCTTTCGAGTGAAGGCGCCCGCTTCAGAGACGCTCCAGAAGTAGGTGGATTGATTGTCGTTGAGCTCGGTAACGTCCGCAAACGGCTGTTCGATAAGGATGAAGTAGTCGTTGCCGCGCGGCCCCTCGGCGACGATTCTGAGCTGAGGCTTCTTGGCGATTTCCTCCTTCACCGCTTGCAGCATCATCTTCTCTTCTCCGACAAGAGTTAGCTCTGCTCGATAGATACCGGAACCATCTTGCTCAATGCGAATTTCTTCGACCATCTTGCATGCGAGGAGAACGACGATGGCAAAGACCAGAGCGAACGTTGGATACCAGGGGCTTCGTTGGATGAGCGGACTATTCTTCTTGTTCATTGAATCCTCCCGGCAGGCGTCGCTCACGGCAGGCAAGGAGAAGCCAGGCCGCGAAGAGCCCCAAAGGCACTCCGAGACCAGCTCTCTCCAGATTGCCGAGAGAAAACGAACCTGCAGTTTCGAAGATTGCTAGCGTGACTCCCACCAGAAAAAGCCCGGAGAGAGTGATCAGCATGATGCGTTCGGAAATAGCGTGCCCAGACCGCGTCCAAGAGGCCGTCGAGAACCACACGAGCGCCGCCAGGATCCACCCGGTCCAGATTCCGGTGCAGCGTGCGCAGACGGGAAACGCCGTGTCGTGGAAGAAGAGAGTTCGGTCAACAAGGTGATGGCAGAGAGGACCGAGGACCCCCTCGAGAGCGGGCACGAAGGAGCGGGCGGAATTCGAAAGGAGCGCAAAGGCTTCCCAGGCGATTGTCGCGGCAACGAGAAGATAGAGGCTCGTAGCGAGACTACTGAGAGAGGCTGTGAAGTAGTCTCGTGCCGGGACCTCAGCCCGAAGTGACTGCGCGGAACTGGTAAGCGTCCTAGCCAAACCTAGTCGACCCCCGAGATGGAATTAGAAAGCTTGTGCGGCCGAGTGTAACCCAAGAGCAGATGTTTGGTTAGGCTCGGAGTCGGCGCGCGATCTTTTCTTCGACGCTGGCTCTCGGCCGTCCATACCGCTCCCGCGACCTCCGAATCAGGCTTTCTCGCTGGCCCGAGTAGGTATCGAGCGGAGGCAAGGTCTTGGCCCGGAAGGGCGAGCTCACCTCCCCATCGGAAAGCAACCGCACGTACGCCTCGTACTTCGCGAGGTCGGTCAGGGCCTCCGGGCCGATCGGCGAGAAGTTGGGAGCGAGGATCTCTGCATCGGTCGAACCGACGCCGAAGCTGATCAGCGTCCCGGCGTTTCCGAAGACGGCTTGCCGCGTTTCGAGCGGCAGTTGGTCGAGATACTGGTGCGCGAGCGTGAGGTTGAGGCGGTATTTCCGAGCTTCGGAAAGGATCGAAGCGAAAACGTCGGTCGTGAAATTGTGGAACTCGTCGATGTAGAGGTAGAAGTCTTTCCTTTCGTTCTCGGGAGTCCGAGCCCTCTGCACCACTGCCAGGTGAAAGCTTGCGACGAGGAGCGAGCCGAGGAGGGCCGCCTTGTCCTCACCCAGCGTTCCCTTGGACAAGTTGGCGATCAGGATCCGTTGGTTGTCCATCAAGAACCCGAGGTCTAAGGAATTCCGGGCCTGCCCAAGAATGTTCCGAAGCGGTGCGGAAGCGAGGAAGCGGCCGAGCTTGTTCTGGACAGGGGCCACCGCCTCGACGCGGAAGCGCTTGTCGTACTCGGCGAACTCTTCTTGCCAGAACCTCCGGACAACCGGATCTTTGATCCGCTGTGCGACGCGAGCTCGGTAGCGCTCGTCGGAAAGCATCCGGAGAACGTCGACGAGAGTGCTCCGGCCCTGCTCGACGAGAGCCGCTAGGGCGTTCGAGAGGATGTACTCGAGGCGCGGTCCCCAGGAGTCAGCCCACAGGTGCTTGAAGGCCGCGACCACGGTCGAGACGACTAGATGCCCTTCGTCTTCCGAAGCAGCGCGAAGAAGATTGAAACCGATAGGGAACTCGAGGTCGGCTGGATTGAAGTAGAGAACGTCGTTGGCTCGATGCGGCGGAATGTGATCTAGGATCTCTTCGGCCAAGTCTCCATGAGGGTCAATCAGGCCCACGCCCTCGCCTCGGTGAATGTCCTGGAGAAGGAGGTTCCGAAGCAGCGTCGTTTTTCCGAGCCCGGTCTTTCCGACCATGTACACGTGATGGCGCCGGTCAGCCCGTTCCAGGCCGAAGAGCCTGGGTTCGCCCCAGGAAGTTCGTTCGCCGATGTACGTGATTTCGCTCATGGTTCCGAAGCCGACCCCTACTCCTAGCGCCGCAGCTACGGCGAATAGGACGCAACGCCACGCTTGCCGCGCAAGCTACCTGCCCCACGTCCTATTTGCAGGTGGCTTTGCCGGGCCGTTATGGGTGACCGAGCCGACAAGGCAGTAGGGATCGGTTTCCGAACCGTGTGGGAGTCTGGAATCAGTATACCCAAGGCTGGTTGCAAAGTCCCTGGACAGGCCTATGCTGAATGGTATGAACAAGAGGGAAATCAAGAAGCTGCTGGAGCTACCAGTCGAGGAGCGCCTCGAGCTGGCGAAGCAGCTTCGAGACAGCGTGCGATCTGAAGAAGACGTGCGATTCGTCCCGATCGAAAACCAGGAGGCACAGCTCGTGAGAGAGTGCCTCGCGGCGCTCGTGCGTGATGGCGGGGAAGGGGAGGGTTCCGAGGTGATCGAAGCCTAGGCAGTCAGCCCGTTCCGGGCGCTAGCCAATCGCTAGTCCCCCACGTCGTCAGCGGGCTCCGGCCATCCGTTTGGATGGCGGCTTCGCCGTGAGGCGAACGGAGGCGAGCGGCCGACCCCGGACTTTTGACCAAGGCTTTCGCAGTTGCGAAGCCGCAGGTCCTTTGTCCGAGTGGTAGGGAGGAAAAAGGCCGGGGTCGGGCGTGTGCCCGACGACGTGGGGAACCAGGGAAAAGAGGCCAGTTCTGGCCTTCCTGGCTGTGCCAGAGTTACCAGTCCTACGTACCTAGTATGTAGAGGCATTCGCTGGGCCAGGCATGCGGCCCCTGTGCCCGCAAGCCCAACTGAGGGTCGTTTTCTTCCTTAGCCACCGGCATCGCCCTGGCTCGCTCTTGCGCGATTCGCTTGAATGCGTCAGGCGCGAAGGAGGCTAGCTCTCTGTAGCCTGCCGAGCGCGGTTCCCGACGTTCAGGTCGGCCACTTCCCAACTGCGCTGCCAGGCGGGTTTGCGATACGGACAGGCCGAGGCTGTCGTAACATGCCCGAATGGGTATCGAGGCGATCACTTCGGCGGATAACGGTCGCCAGGTCGTCCCCGAGACGGGGGATGACTGGTGCGATTGGGTGAGCGCGACGCACACTCGGAGGCACATCCTGGGCGATCCAGTCCTCGACTGGCTTGACCTGTACGGTGACGCACTCGGCTTCGAGCGCGACTCCGCGCTCCCGCATCACGACCCCCGAACCGACTTCACAGAGTTCATCTTCGAGCAGGGCCGCCGATTCGAAGAGGCGGTGGTCAGCCATCTCCTCACCCTGAGCGACGTAACGACAATCTCCTCCGGCCGCGGCGAAGCGCGGGAGCTCGCCAAGGCCGAGGAGACATTCGCTGCCATCCGAGAAGGCCTGCCCGTGATTTACCAAGGCGTTCTCCGAGACCCACAGCACCGAATGTACGGCACCCCCGACATTCTGGTCCGCAGCGACGTGCTGCGAGAGCTGTTCTCAGACGCGATCTCGGCGGAAGAGGCGGCGCTCGCCGCTCCCGCCCTCGACGGAGCCCCCTGGCAC
Organism: Acidobacteriota bacterium; assembly: GCA_022561975.1. GTDB lineage: Bacteria > Acidobacteriota > Thermoanaerobaculia > Multivoradales > JAHEKO01 > CALZIK01. The sequence goes on along the minus strand of JADFQD010000081.1, from coordinate 4,171 downwards.
TACAGAGTCGTCGACATCAAGTTCCGCATGCTCGGTCTGAGTGCCCGCGGAGAGCTGAACAACTCCAGTTCAGCGCCCGCGTACAAGGTTCAGCTATTCGTCTACAACCGGGCGCTCGGGCGGCTGCAGGGCTTTGAGCCACCCACGTCATATCTGCTCGGCCGCGGCTGGAGGCAGCGGGACCTGCGAGGCTCCAGTTGCATGGGGCGACTCGCTGCCGTACCGCAGGCTGGCACGCTATCGAGGGGGCGCCCGATCTCGGAGATGGCAGCCGAGGCCGCTGAGTGGGTTCGCCGAGTGCGGACGGAGGGAGCCGACTGGGGCGTATTACCAGAGCCATCCGTACCTGAGCTCTACCCGAACCTGGACAACGCCCAGGACGGCCCGTGGCACGGGGCGAAGAGGCGGATCGCGGAGGAGCTCGAAGACCTTACGCTACTCTGGTGGGTTACGGTGCGGGGCCGCCAGAAGGGACACGAGGCTGGCGTTTACAGGTGGACGGACCTGCGCGTCACGCCGGAGCTCGTGGGCGTCACCGGGGAGAAACATCCTCACGTGTTCGAAGCGATACTCGACATCAACCGGACGGTCGAAGGGCCGGTGGTGCGTCCAGCGAGAATCAGAGCAGCCGAAGAAGAGTGGCGGGAGCCGCCGCTGCTGGAGTTCTACGTTGACTTCGAAACCGTGAGTGACCTCGCCGACGACTTCTCGCGCATCCCTGAGAAGGGCGGGGAGACGCTCATCTTCATGATCGGCTGTGGGCACGTCGAGGACGGAGGCTGGGAGTTCAAGTCCTTCATCGTCGACACACTCGCCGAAGGCGAGGAGGCTCGGATTATCGACGAGTGGCTCGCCCACATGGACGGCGTGCGTGAGCGTTTAGACCCTGGCGGACCTCCGCCCATGGTGATCCATTGGTCGCCCGCGGAGGTCACTTTCTTCGACACGGCGTACAACTCGGCGAAAGAGCGCCACGCGGAAAGAAACTGGCCGTCTCTCCGCTGGTTCGACTTTCTGGGAAAGGTGATGCGTGAGGAGCCGGTTGTGGTACGGGGGGCGATGGGATTCGGCCTCAAGGCCATCGCGAAGGCGATGCACGGATACGGCCTTATCGAGACGCTTTGGGGGGAAGGTCCCACCGACGGGTTGGGCGCGATGGTTGGTGCCTGGTGGTGCCAAGACGAGGCCGTGCACCGCGACGTGGCCTTCGCTGAACTCGACCTCATGCGGGAGATCGTGCACTACAACGAGGTCGACTGCCGGGTGATGATGGAAGTTATCAGCCTCCTGCGGAAGCAACATTGACCGGCGGTTAGTAGGATGAGAAGTCGCTTTTACAGCCCGTGGGCTGGAAGGTCATCCCGTAGGGTGCTCAGCGACAATTAGTCTTGTGCACTGACGGCGATTATTTCTGTGCAATTTGAAGGCCTCCCGGGTGGGCGGCGAAAGCGCCGTTGAAGGGAGGGAGAATCCCGGCTCTGGACCTATACGGAGAGGAGCCGGGAAGTGGTTACGGATGCACAAGTGAGGAAGCTGATGGACGAGATGAGCAAGCACGGTCGGATCGGGATAGCAGCGCTGCGGTCGGGGATGCACCGCAACACGGCGCACAAGTACGCGGAGGCGGGAAAGACGCCTTCGCAGCTGAGGCAGCCGCGAACATGGCGTACGCGCGAGGATCCGTTCGTCGAGGACCTCATAGTGGGCGATTCTCTTCTCGACCCCGTAGGGTGCCAAAAAAGGGCCGAGGGCTGGGCGATGTCGACCCGAGAGCAATGTCGGCCGACTTTTGGCACCCTACGAGGTTGGGTATCTGGAGGAAGGCCGTGGCGCAATCCGGTCCCCTTGGAGAAACGTCCATAGCGGACGCGATCCGCTTCTTAGCTGAGCCTTTCAGGGCCGTCGGCGATTTTGCCGCCAGCCTTTTCCAGTGGCGTCGCTTCGATCGGTATACTATCCTCGCTTGGTTAGTGACATTGTGATTTTCTGAGGTTTTTCACCGGTCCGGAAGGTCTGTCTGGAGGTTGCTGAACCCTAGCGTAGCGGATGGGCCGGCCCTTAGGGGGGGAGATGCAAAAAAAGAACCTAACAGGACAGGTCTTGGGGTCCACTGCTCTGGTTCTTGTGGCTGGCGCTCTGCTGCTCGTGGAGCAACGGTGGCCGGCGCGGGGGCAGGCTTCGGCGGTTCGCTACCATGCGCAGGCCCTTGAGAGCGCCAACCTCGTCGACTTGCACGACTCAGCTGCGCACAGTGTGGTTCTCGAATACGAGACTCAGGCGAGTCGCCAGGACTTCGAGTACACCTCGTGGTTGTACAACGAGCGAATCCCGGAGATCGCCCGGCCGATCTGGTTGGAAGTCAGACGGACGGCGCGAGCCAAGGCCGACGAGGAGTACGTGGCCCTTCGTTCGAAGGCGGCCTCACTTGGCAGGGCCCAATACCAGCGGCTGAGTGCCGAAGAGCGGGGCCGGATCATCAGGAGCCGGTCGTTCGATCGCTACATCGTCATTGCCGGAGTCGCGGCGCTTCCTGACGCGGAGAGACGGCGAATTCCGGACCCCGAGGCTTTCTACCGCCGGCGGGATCGATCGGCCTACGCGCGGGACGAGGCGTGGCGCCACGTGACTGACGAAGAGAAGGTGGATCTGGGAGGGGCTGGCAGTCTCTCCGATGATGACACGCCGGCGAAACTGAACTACTTCGACAAGGTGGCGAAGCCTGGTCTCACCGCGGCGGAGCGGGGCGCTCTTGCGAAAGTGAGCCGTGACGACGCTGAGAGTCTGGGGGTTTTCGTTTCGAAACACGGAGAGCGGCTTCTGTTGGACCGACTCACCAAGGTGCCACCGAAGATCGCCGGCCTCGATGCGCTGAAGTGCTCGTCTCCGGCGGCCGATCGGGGTGCGCTCCTGCACGGCCCGACGGCGGTGTGTTCGGCTGCCGGGGGGAATCCGAGATTCGGACTCGCTCGAATATCGTTCGAATGGCTCGTCACTCGAGTAGACGGGTTCACCTTGGTACCCCAGGGGTGAGCGCGATGTGGGACCGGAATGTCGCCGGCAACGGCCGCCTCCTGATGCTCGCCTCGTCGCTCGGAGTCGCCGTATTCGTCGCTACGGCGGCGGTCGCGATCGCGGGCGAACGGGTGGATCGCAAGCGCCTCGAGGAGACGCTTGAAAGGCTGCTGATGAACAAGCAAGGGGCGACGAAGATCGCCATGGCTCGGTTCCAGCCTTACGAGTTCCTCGATCAAGAGGTGCTGCGCGCCGTGTGCACCGACATCGCCCCCAACGGAGCTGTGAGCTTCGTCAAACCGTGGTCGGTTTTGGGTCCCAAGGAGGTCATACCGCGTGCCTCGCTGCGCGAGGTCGCCTCGCCGGGCGCTGGAATGCAGGTGTCCAAGATCGAAGTCCAGAGCGATCGCATCGCCCTCACCCTGCGCGACATCTCCACAGGGCAGTATTCGCGGGCCAGGCTGTGGTTCTTTAAGGGGTTCGCCAGTCAGGTCGATCCCGAGACGGCCTTTGTCCGCATCGGTTCGGTGATGGAGTTTCAGGGTGCTCTGGGCAGGGCGATTAGCCAAGCGGTGGCCTCGGGGCAACCCGCGGCGAGGCTGCTCGAGCTCAGACGGGCGTACGAGCAACCGGGAGTCGACGGCGCGGACAAGCTCTCCAGAGGGATCCGCTATGTAAAGGCCCTCGATGCGGAGATCAGCCGGAGACGCGCCTGGTCGGAACTCCTGGGTCGAACGGAAGACCTGTCGGAGCTCAGCCGGGCCAGGGCGACCGTGGCGGGGGAGCTGGCGACGCTATCGGAGCGGTTGCACGGTCCCCGACTCGTCGAGATTCGCGCAGAGCTGGCGCGGCACGAGGCGGAGATCGCTGATCTGCGCCAAGGCCTCGAAGAGGTCGGCACGTCGGAGTCCGCCTTGGACGGGTGGGAGGCTCACACGGAAGTGTGGCGAAGTTTGGTGGATGAGTACTCCGGCCTCGGCGGTTCAGGAGCTGCGAATCGCGCGGATCTCGAGCGAAGTGTCGGCGAGCTGGCCGCTGTTCGACGCACCTTCGTCCTCGAACGTGAGGAGGACGCGGCCACGGCGACTCGACTGGCCCGGGAGGCTTTGGGCGATGCCTTTGCGGAGACCATCGACGAGCTGAGGAGCCAGGAGAGCCA
>JADFQD010000080.1 GCA_022561975.1 Acidobacteriota bacterium | reverse complement strand
TGATGGTCCGCGCTGATGTTGATTTCAACCCCGACGATTACATCACCAAGCAAATCAAGTTCAGCAGCAAGGACGGCACGGTCGTCCCCATGTTCATCACCCACAAGAAGGGCATCACCCTCGACGGCAACAATCCCACGTTGCTTTACGGGTATGGCGGTTTCAACATCTCCATCACGCCGAGGTTCAGCGTGACCCGGCTCGCGTGGATGGAGATGGGCGGAGTCTTCGCCCAGGCGAACATGCGCGGCGGCGGCGAGTACGGCGAGGAATGGCACAAGGCCGGCACCAAGCTCCGGAAGCAGAATGTCTTCGACGACTTCATCGCGGCGGCCGAGTGGCTGATCGACAACAAGGTCACGAAGCAGGAGAAGCTGGCGATTCGGGGGGGCTCGAACGGCGGCCTACTCGTAGGTGCGGCAATTACCCAGCGGCCGGATCTCTTCCAGGCCGCGCTGCCCGCGGTCGGAGTCATGGACATGCTGCGCTTCCACAAGTTCACCGCCGGCCGCTTCTGGACCGATGACTACGGCTCCTCCGACGACCCGGAAGAGTTCAAAGCGCTCTATGCCTATTCGCCGTACCACAACCTCAAAGAGGACGTGGCCTACCCGGCGACTCTGGTGACCACCGCCGACACCGACGACCGCGTCGTGCCCGGCCATAGCTTCAAGTTCGCGGCCCAGCTCCAGTACGCACACAAGGGCGACGCGCCGGTGATGATTCGGATCGAGACCCGCGCCGGCCACGGCGGCGGCACGCCGACCAGCATGCGGATCGAGCAGGCCACCGACCTCTGGAGCTTCCTGGTCAAGAACCTCGACATGAAACTGCCGCCGATCGTCGAGGCGGTGCCGGCCCCGCTGGGCGCGCAGTAGGTCGGGGTAGCTCGAGGAGCTCGGATACACTGATCGACATGGATCGCGAACAAGCTCTCGCCCTGATGCACTCCAACGTCCAGGCCGAGGGACTCCGGCGCCACATGATCGCGGTCGAAGCCGCGATGGGGTTCTACGCCGGAAAGCTGGGAGCGGACGAGAACCTGTGGCGGCTTGCCGGGATTCTCCACGACTTCGACTGGGAGATCCACCCGACTCTCGAAGCCCATCCGGCCGAGGGTGTTCCGATTCTGCGCGAGGCCGGCTGTCCGGAAGAGGTGATCCAGGCGATTTTGTCGCACAACACCGCGGGCACCGGCGTCGAGAGGGCGCAACCGATCGATTTCGCCCTCCTGGCCTGTGACGAGATTACGGGATTGGCGGTCGCTTCGGCGCTCATACGCCCTTCGAAAGACATCCGCGACGTCAAGATCAAGTCGCTCAGGAAACGCTGGAAAGAGAAAGCCTTTGCTCGCGGGGTGAACCGCGAAGAGGCCGAAGAGGCCGCCGAAGACTTCAGCCGCGTGTGCTTCGACGGCAAGCTCGAGCTCTGGGAACACGTCCAGAACGTGCTCGGAGCCATGCAGAGCGCGGCCGCCGAACTCGGTCTCGACGGCCGCCTGGCCCGAGGCTAGCCCAACCGAACCGCCACCACCAGAATATCCTTCAACTCCACGGTCGAAACGTGGTGCATGAAGTCACGAAAAAACTCCGGAGAAACCAGATCCACGGAGAGGCCCGGGCCATTGACCCCGTAGTTTTCTTGATCGAAAAACAGAATGCCCCCCTTCCGCCGGTAGTTGAATAGTTTGCGAAATCGGATGCCGCCGTCGTTGCGCTCGTAGCTGTAGGCGAACTGCTCGAGCCGAGCGGTCCCCGGATCGAACCAGTACAGGAACTCGTCGTCGGCGTCGGTGCTGGTGCCGGCCTCGAAGGTGATCTTCACTTTGCGCAACGCGCGGCCTTCCCAGTCCTCGCTGCCGAGATCTTCGAGAGCAACCGAGGGGTCGTCGAGACGTGACGGCAGGAAGGCGAAGTACACCCGCGCCATCACCCAATCGCGCAGCGACGTATCGCGAGCCAAGGCGACTGAGGAGCCCGGCAGTGCCCCCGTGGTCACCACCGCACCGTCCAGCCACTGAGTAGCCCTGTCGTTGGAGGCGCAAACCCGTTGCTCACGAGCTTTGACCATCGCGCCGGCCTTAACCTTTGCAGTAGCGCAATACTCGTAGAGGCCGTAGTCACGAAACACGTCGAGTGCCGAACACCCCGACTTCGAGCACAGCTCGAGCGTCGTTCGCGTCGACTTGTAGAGTTCGCCACCGTGGTATTCGATCGAGCGGGCGACGAGTTCCTGAACTGTCTCGTCCGCGAAGGAAAGCACCGGCCACGTCATTCCCACGGAAAGAGCGAAAGCAAGAGCTGTTCGAGTCACGGCGTCGATCATATTCCACTGGCTTGCGGCATGGTCCGCGCTATCGGTCAAACAGGCTAAGAACTCTTGTCTCCACGTAGAATGCCGCGACCCCGGAGCACCGCGTGACCGCAGACACCACCACCAGGTTCTTTCAATCCGCCGGAGCCGCGACTTTTTCGCAGGCCTGGCGGGTAGGAGTCACCTTCCTCACAACCTTCTTTTTGATGCGCAAGGTCGGCGACGGCGACTTCGGTATTTACGACTGGACGGTGGTGGTGTTCCTGGTCCTCGGCGCTCTTCGCGACCTCGGGCTCCTCTACCACATCATCCGACTAAAGCCCCGGCCATACGGCAACGTGCTGGCAGTGGAGATCGGTTGGGGCGCGCTCCTAGCGCTCGGCACGTTTTTCGGCGCCGACCAGATCGCGCGGGGCTTTTCGGGCGCGGGGGCCGAGGTTGTGCCGGTCATTCGGGCCTTCAGCCTGTTTCTGTTTCTCGACGGGCTCTCGTCGGTCCCGCGCGTCTACTTCGACGCAGAACTGCGGGTCGGGCGGACGGTGCTTCCCGAGATCATCCGGAACCTGCTTTACGCCGTCACCTCGCTCATACTCGCATACCTGGGCTACGGCCTCTGGAGCATGGTGGTCGGGCTTCTCGTCGGTACCGCCTACTACACAGCGCACCTCTGGATCCGGGCGTGGCCCACCATTCCGCTCCTCTTCGAGCGTGGCGGAACCTGGAGCCTGATCCGACCGAGCCTGCCGCTAGCGATGATCTGGCTGCTCGCGATCCTGGCGAGACACATCGACCCACTGATTCTGGGCGGGCTCGAGTTCGATGACGGGACTGTGGGGCAATACACGCGTTCGTATTTCTTCGCCTTTCTGGTGACGATAACCCTGGTGCCGGCGATCACGAGGGTGCTCTACCCCGCGCTGGTCGAGTATTCCGAAGACCCCGAGAAGCTGAGCGAAGCCTACCGGCTCGCCACCGTCTTCGTACTCACTCTCGAGGCGCCGGTTGCGGCGTTTCTGTTTCTCAACACCGAGGCCTTCCTGGCTATCTTCGGCGTTCAATGGACCGCGGCCGTGCCCTTTCTGCGCGTCCTGAGCCTCGCGCCGCTGATCGACCCTTTTAGCCGGCTGGGCGGAGAGATTCTCAAGGTCTACCACCGCGACAGGCTGTGGATCGTATCGCTCATTCTGACGCTCCTGCCCTTCGGGATCGGTGGCTACTTCTTGATCTCGGCATTCGGCCCGATCGGCATGGCCTATGCCAACTACCTGCCGATCGGCGGCCTGGTGATGGCGTGGGGAATCCACCGAATCGCGCCAGGTCCGTTCGCCCGGCTGGTCCGGGATATCGGAGTCATCTACCTGGCCCCGGTACTTCCGTTCCTGGCCGCCTACCTGGTGGCCGGGGACCGGCTCTGGCTGCGCTTCGGCCTGTCGATCCTCGCCGCCATGGTGACGGCGGCCTTCTACTGGCACAAGTTTGGACATTCCTTTCTCACATTCTTCAGAGACCGATCCGGCGAGGAGACCACCCCCGTCACGGCGCCGGTGGATCGCATAGACTGAATCTCGAAGCGACGGGACTCGATGAGCGACTACGTTTGGCACCCACCTGCGGAACTGATCGAGTCCGCGAACGTGACGCGCCTGATGCGCCGGCACGGCATCGCCGACGTCGACACCTTGCTGCGGCGCTCGGTCGAGGAGCCGGCCTGGTTCTGGCCGGCGATCATCGATGACCTCTCGATCAAGTTCGACCAACCTTTCCACACCGTCTTCGACACCCGGCGCGGCTTTGCGTGGACGGATTGGTTTCTGGGCGGCAAGCTCAACATTACGACCAACTGCATCGACCGGCATCGCCAGGGCCCGAACGCGGATCGCCTGGCTCTGATCGCGGAGCACGAAGACGGCTCGGCGCGCAGCTACACGTATTTCGAACTCGCCGAGGCCGTAGACAAATGCGCGACCGCCATGGAGGTCGCCAAAATCAAAGCCGGCGACCGCGTCGGCGCCGTAATGCCGATGACCGCCGAGGTCGTGATTCAGATGTTCGCGACCATGAAGCTCGGTGCGATCTTCATTCCGATCTTCAGCGGCTTCGCGGCGCCGGCGATCGCCGAGCGCCTCAAAGACGCCAAGGCCAAGCTGCTCTTCACCGCCGAGAGTTCGGCGCGCCGAGGCGCGCCGCTGCAACTGCGGCCGATCTTTCAGCAACTCGCCAAGGAAGTAAAGAGCCTCGAAACCATCGTTGTCTTGGGGCGCGGTGAGCCGCCGCCGATGGCGCGGCTTGCCAACGAAATCCCGTGGCAGAGCTTTCTCGCGACCGCGGCCGGCGCCGAGCCTGCCAAGACTGTGTCGATGCCCGCCATGGATCCCGCGATCATTCTCTATACCTCCGGCACCAGCGGACCCGCCAAGGGCACCGTGCACAGCCACGCCGGGAGTCTGGTCAACATCGTCAAGGAGGTCGCCTACGCCTTCGATATCAAAAACACCGATCGCTTCTTCTGGCTCTCCGATATCGGCTGGATGATGGGACCCTGGGAGCTGATCGGCGGTCTCTTTCTGGGCGCGACGGTCACCATCTACGAGGGAGCCTTCAACTGGCCGCAGCCCGACCGGCTCGGAGAAATGATCGCCAAACGCCACCTCTCGATATTAGGCATCTCTCCGACCGTGGCGCGGCTGCTGCGCAAGTCGGGTGACGACGTTCTGGATCGTCACGACCTCTCGAGCCTGCGCATCTTGGGCTCTACCGGCGAGACCTGGGACGAGGACTCTTGGATGTGGTTCTTCGAGAAGGTCGGCGGCAAGCGCTGTCCGGTCATCAATATCTCGGGCGGCACCGACATCATCGGGTGCTTCCTCTCGCCGCTGCCCCTGCACTCGCTCAAGCCCTGTTCGCTCGCCGCCCCCGGACTGGGCATGGCCGTGGACGTTTGGAACGAAGACGGCAAGCCGGTCCGGGGCGAGGTCGGCTACCTGGTTTGTACCCAGCCCGCCCCCTCGATGACCCGCGGCCTCTGGAACGACGCCAAGCGCTACCTCGACACCTATTGGCGGCGCTGGCGTGACGTCTGGGACCACGGTGATTGGGCGATGATCGACGAGGATGGCTGCTGGTTCGTGCAGGGACGCGCCGACGACACGCTCAACATCGCCGGCAAACGGATCGGCCCGGCCGAGGTCGAAAGCGCGCTCATCGAATCGGGTCTGGTGAGCGAAGCGGCTGCCGTCGGCGTTCCGGACGAACTGAAAGGCGAGGCCATCGTCGCGTTTGCCGTGCTCATGCCCAACGTCGAGCCCACCGACGGTCTCCGGCGTCGGCTGATCGAGAGTGTCGCCGAGAGGATGGGCAAGCACGGGCGACCCAAGACCGTGCTCTTCGTGGACGATCTGCCCAAGACTCGAAGCGCCAAGATTCTACGGCGCGTCATCAGGGCGAAGTACCTCGGCGAAGAGGACCTCGGCGATCTCTCGTCACTGCAGAACCCGGACGCGGTGGACGCGATCGCGAGCGCGCAATAGGGTTGCGACCGTCTTGGCTCTACCGTAGCTCGCCGAAGGCCCCAGCCGCCGCGTCCAATGCCGCATCGATCTCGCCCGGCAACATCGCGAACGACAACCTCAGAAACCCCTCTTGGAGGAACGCACTCCCGGGCGCGGTGACCACGCCGGCGTGCTCGAGCAGGTATTCGGCAACGCCGACCGAGGTTTCGAGCGTTTCGTCCGCGGGCGTCCGTTTGCCGAAGCAAGCGCGGACGTCCCAAAACGAGTAGAAGGCGCCGGCTGAGTCCCAGACCTTGACCGGTGCGAGCCGCTCGCGAGCGGCGTAGATCCGGTTGCGCAGGCCCTCGAGTTCGTCGCGCAACTCGAAATCGTAGTCGCCGCTGATCGCCGCGAGCGCGCCCCACTGACTCGGCACCGATGGGCCAGAGGTGCAATGGCTCTGGAGGTTGATCATGGCTTTCAAAACGTCTGCCGGCCCGACGCTCCAGCCGATCCTCATGCCGCCGGTGCGCCGGAAATTCTTGGAGATCCCGTCCACCTGAATCAGCCATTTCAGATTCTGTGAACTCAACTCGGGCTCCGGGTAGCTCTTGCCGTCGTAGATAATCCGCCAGTAGAGGCGATCCAAGAGCAAGAACACCCCGCGGCGAACACAGACCTCCATGAGCGCGGCAAACTCCTCGGCACTGTAGACCTGCGAGGTTGGATTGACCGGGCTGTTCAGCAAGAAGACTTTCACCCGGTCATGGCTATCGATCGCCTGTTCGAGATCGTCGGCGCCGACCTTGAAAAAGTTGGCTTCGCCACGGCCGGCGACCACCGCCCGCGGCCGGGCGTTCGCCGCGAGGACCAGCGGCTGGTAGCTTACCCAGGGCGCGGCCTCCATCAGAACCGTATCGCCCGGATCGCAGACCGCCAGAAAGACGTTGAGCAGGCTCTGCTTCGCTCCCGTGGTAACCACTACGTTCTCGATCCCGTAGTGATCCTCGACGTCGAGCCAGCCCAGAATGCGCCGGCGCAATTCGACGATCCCCGCTGGATCCTCGTACATGGTCCGGCCTTGATCGTAGGCGCTCTTGGCCGCGTCTCGGATGCGAACGGCGAGGTCGCCCTTGGTTTCGCCGAGTCCGAGATCGAAGAGCGGCAGACCGCGCGCGCGGCGCCTGTTGGCGCTTTCTTTGAGGCGAAGCGTCAGCGAGGGCTGGAACCGGTCCAGCTTCGTCGAAATTCGCTCGGTGTCCGACACTGGCAGCCTCGGTGGACCTGTGCGCCCAGTCAGAGCCGCTTCAGGCTGCGGCTTCCCCTCCGCCGATCTTCTCCACGCCCGCCGCCGTCAGAAAGCAGAAGTCACCCGATTCGCTCGACTTGATCATGCCATCCTCGATCAGCGCCGCCAAGCCCGCCTCGAGATCGACGCCGGGATAATCCCCAGCGACGTAGAGAATGGCCTGTCTACGCAAAACGAAGCCGACACGAAGTCCACCGGCGATCCGGCACTTCTTGGCGTAGCGTTCGAGAATGATTTTCTGAGCGCTCTGCTCGGCCATAGACGTCCTCCTCAGGAAGAGTGGATTCTAGTAGAAATCAGAACTGCACCGTCGGCAACAACCGCGGCGGCCTGCGTACGCGGGTCGACTGCTCGAAAGCGTAGGCGAGTCCAAGAAGGCGCGCCTCGGTCCACGCCGGACCGAAGAACGTCAGGCCCACCGGCAAGCCGTGCACGAACCCCGCGGGCACGGTAAGCGCCGGGTAGCCGGAGACTGCGGCGGCCCGCGAGCTGCCGCCGCCGAAGTGATCCCCGTTGACCCAATCGGTCACCCAGGCCGGCCCCCCGGTCGGGCCGACGATGGCGTCCAGGCGGTGCTCGGACACCACGCGATCGATTCCCTCTGCGCGCGTCATCCGGACACAGTTCGCGAGCGCCTCCCCGTAGGCGGCATCGGTCAGCGGCCCCTTGGCCTCGGCCTTGTCGAAGACCTCTTGCTCGAAATACGGCATCTCACGATCTCGATTGGCGAGATTGAACTCGATCAGGTCGGCCAGTGTGCGCACGGTGGTGTCGTCTCCACGCCCCGCCAGATACCTGGCCAGACCATCCTTGAACTCGTAGAGCAACACCTCGTACTCATGATCTCCCACCTCGTCCACCGACGGCATCTCGATCGGGTCGATCAATTCGGCGCCACCATCGCGGAGCGCGGCCAACGACTGCTCGAGAATCGCATCGACCTTCTCGTGGAAGCCGAATCGGTCGCGCCAGACTCCGATGCGCGCGCCGTCGAGCGCACGCTCGTCCAAGCTCGCGGCGAAGTCCGCTGGCGCACCGGCCTTGGCAGTTGCCGGATCCCGCGGGTCAACGCCCGCCATCGCGTTGAGCAGCAGAGCCGCATCTCGCACCGTTCGCGCCATCGGTCCCGCGGTGTCCTGGCTCTCCGAGATCGGCACAATTCCGGCGCGGCTGACCCGACCCACCGTAGGCTTCACACCCACAATTCCATTGGCGTTCGCGGGACAGACCACCGAGCCGTCGGTCTCGGTACCGATCGCGAGCGCCGCGAGATTCGCCGACACCGCCGCTCCCGAACCCGAGCTGGATCCGCAGGGATTGCGATCGAGCGCGTACGGGTTCTTGGTTTGCCCGCCGACGCCGCTCCAACCACTCGACGAGCGCTCGGAACGAAAGTTGGCCCACTCGGAGAGATTGGTCTTGCCGAGGATCACCGCGCCGGCCGCGCGTAGATTCCTGGCCACCGTCGAGTCCTGGAGCGCGATCGTGCCGGCCAGGGCCAGCGAGCCGGCGGTGGTCGCCATCCTGTCGGCGGTGTCGATGTTGTCCTTGAGCAGGACCGGGATGCCGTGAAGAGGCCCCCGCAGCTGTCCGGCCGCACGCTCCGAATCCAGCCGGCCGGCGATCTCGAGGGCATCCGGGTTGAGCGCCAAGACCGAGCGCAGCTCCGCTCCCGAGTGATCGATCTCGGCAATCCGGCCCTGGTACATCTCGACAAGATCTTCTGAACTCAGCCGGCCCTCGCCCATCGCCTGCTGCAGCTCGGCCACCGTCCAGTCCTCGAGTTCGAAAGCCCGCGCTTCGCCGCCGGCTCCGGGTTGCCCCCCGGCTTCCTCGGCTTGCTGAGGTGCACAACCATTCAGCAGCGCCGCCGCGCCGCCGATTGCGCTCAATTTGAACAGGTCTCTTCGATCGAGCATCGTCGCCCTCCCAATCCTACGTGTCCGCACATCATATGCGCTCCACCGAGCTCCATGCACTGCCCGAGATGGCTCGCCCCCGGTGCGGACGCGAGTGGGGCGAGTCTGAAATGATGGGGCACCATGCCGCGTTGGCGCAAATTCAGAGAACTCTCCTGGTCGGACCGCGGCTTCCTGCTATTCGCGATCGGTGGTTTGGCGGTTGTCGGCCTCATGTTGCCGGTTGGCGGCTTCGAGCGCACTGTCACCCGGCTGCGCCACTCGAGCCGCCGCGCCGGAGACAATGATCCGGGTGCTGAAGACAGGGAGGCCACCGGAGACCGGGGAACCGGCAAAGCCAGGGGAGACAGCGGAGCCCGCGAATGGGCGCGACGTCGCGCCTATCTGGTCTCGGTAGCGGCTCGCTTCGGTCCCTACCGCGCGACCTGCTTGCGGCGTTCTCTGTTTCTCTGGTGGTTGACTCGCCGACGCGGCCTCGACTCGAAGCTGCAAATCGGAGTGCGTCGAGAACGCTCAGAGCAAGGCAAACTCGTAGCCCATGCCTGGATCGAGCTCGATGGCGAGGTCCTCAACGACCGCGCCGAGATCGTCGAAGGCTACGCAGCCTTCGACGCCAAGCAGCTTCCGAATCGAGTCTCCTGGTCTTGAAGCCGTCAGATGGGTGTGTTGAGATGCCCGCGTCATGAATGTTCCGCTCCTGGATCTCAGGGCGCAGTACCAAACCATCAAGGAAGAGCTGGATGCGGCCGTCGCCTCGGTCATCGAGTCGCAGTACTTCATTCTGGGGCCGAAAACGCAGGCCTGCGAGCAGGCCATCGCGGACTACTCGAACTGCGCCCACGCGGTCGGAGTCTCGTCCGGCACCGACGCTCTGTTGATTGCGCTCATGGCCGAGGGCATCGGCCCCGGCGACGAGATCGTCACGACCGCCTATTCGTTCTTCGCCACGGCGGGTACGATCGCGCGGCTCGGAGCGACCCCGGTGTTCGTCGATATCGACCCGACCACCTACAACATCGACCCCGCCTTGATCGCCGACAGGATCACCGACCGGACTCGAGCCATCATGCCGGTGCATCTCTACGGCCAGATGGCTGAGATGGAGCCGATCATGGAGCTGGCGGCGGCAAAGAATCTGGTGGTCATCGAAGACGCGGCCCAGGCGATCGGCTCCGAGCACCGCGGCCTACGCGCCGGCTCGATCGGACACTACGGGTGTTTCTCCTTCTTTCCGACCAAGAACCTCGGCGGCTTCGGCGAAGGCGGCATGGTGGTGACCAACGACCCGGACCGCGCCGAGAAGCTCTTCGTGCTGCGCGTGCACGGCGGCAAACCCAAGTACCACCACAAGATCATCGGCGGCAATTTCAAACTGGACGCCCTCCAGGCCGCCGTCGTTCACGCCAAGCTTCGCCACCTCGACGGCTGGACCGCAGCGCGACAGTCCAACGCCGGACGCTATGACCGGCTGTTCATCGAAGCCGGTCTCGCCGCGAACGCATCGGCCGACAGCGCGGCACTGGCTCAGCCGGCTCCGCTGGCTCAAATAACAACGCCGCGAGCCGTGACCGATCGCCATATCTTCAACCAGTACATCATCCGGGTCACAAAACGAGACGAGCTGAAGGCATTCCTCGCGGAGCGGGGCGTGTCGAGTGAGATCTACTACCCGATCGCTCTCCACCTCCAGGAGTGCTTTGCCTATCTCGGGCATGCGCGGGGAGACTTCCCCGAGAGCGAGCGCGCCGCGAGCGAGACTCTCGCCCTGCCGATCTATCCGGAGCTCTCCGAGGAGCAGGCGCAAAAGGTTGTCGACGAGATCGCGGCGTTCTTTCGAGCCGATCGCTGATGGCGTAGAATCCTGCTCGGCGGAGCAACTGAGCAGCGGAGCAACTGAGCAGCGGGAGTGGCAAGAGTTCTAGTAACCGGCGCGGCCGGCTTCATCGGGTACCACGTTGCCCGGAAATTGCTCGATCGCGGCGATTCGGTCGTCGGGCTCGACAATCTGAACGCCTACTACGACGTCGATCTCAAGAAGGCTCGGCTGGCACGGATCGAGGGCCGCGCGGGATTCGACTTCGCGAAGATCGATCTCGTCGATCGCGCCGGCATCGAAGATCTTTTCTCGCAACATGAGTTCGACAGAGTCGTTCATCTAGCGGCTCAGGCGGGGGTTCGCTACTCCCTCGAGAACCCCCACTCCTATGTGAACAGCAATCTGGTCGGCTTCATCAACATCTTGGACGCTTGCCGGCACGGCGAGATCAACCATCTGGTCTACGCCTCGTCCAGCTCCGTCTACGGTGCCAACAGCCGGGTGCCGTTCTCGGTGCACGACAACGTCGACCATCCGCTGTCGCTCTACGCGGCCACCAAGAAGGCCAACGAACTGATGGCCCACACCTACTCGAACCTCTACGGCCTGCCGACTACGGGACTTCGGTTCTTTACCGTCTACGGGCCGTTCGGCCGCCCCGACATGGCGCTTTTCAAGTTCACCCGACGGATTCTTGCCGGCGAGCCGATCGAGGTCTACAACTACGGCAACCACCGCAGAGACTTCACCTACATCGACGACATCGTCGAAGGCGTTCTTCGCACCCTGGATCACGTGGCGGAGTCCAACCCGGATTGGACCGGCGCACAGCCCGACCCCGGCACCAGCGCCTCCCCCTACCGGATCTACAACATCGGCAACAGCGCCCCGGTCGAACTGATGAAGTACATCGAGATTCTCGAGCGCTGCTTGGGCCGTAAGGCCGAAAAGACACTCCTACCCATACAGCCCGGAGACGTGCCCGACACCTACGCCGACGTCGAGGACCTGACTCGGGACATCGGCTATGCCCCGACCACTCCAGTAGAAGTCGGCATCAAGCGCTTCGTCGAGTGGTACCTCGACTACTACGGCGCCGGATGAAGATTCGGCAGAGCACCTAATCAACCAGCTCGCTTCAGACGTTGACCTTTGTGGCCGACATACCGCCGCAGCCGTTGTTTCGCAGCGCCCGGTTGCAGCCACCGGTGCCACAGACATCGCCGCTGAAGCCGTCCGGGCTCAGGCGAGAGAACCACTCCTGAACCGTCGTTCGAACCTCTCCGACGCCGGCCCCGTGCTCGGCGATCAAGTGCTTCGACAGGCCCCACCAGCTCTTGGCGAGGTTGCACGGGCAGCAGCACGTGTACGCCGAGTTGTCACTGCAGCAGGGCGCCGGCATCGGTGCGAGCGCATCCTTCATCACCTGCTCCTGGGCTTCGGTAAGTTCGATCTCCCTCTCCCAGGTCATGAAGCGCTGTGTGTCTTGCTCGGCGGTGGTGAATGCAAACTCAGCGCCGTCAGCCGAAGCGGCGCAGGCAACGAGGGCAGCGCCGCAACCAATGGCGGCGATGGCGAGAAGTGGAACAAAAAGAGTAGGTCTTCGCATAGTGGGCCCATTGTACAGCGGCAGGCCACAACTCCAATGTAGCGGTCGACCTCCGTGTCGACCGAAATCATTCGAACGCGGCTATGCGTTCAATTAGATCCACGACCCGATTCGAGTAGCCCCACTCGTTGTCGTACCAGGCGACCACGCGCACAAAACCGTCGCCTTGCGATGTGGTCGACAACGAATCGAAGATCGACGAGTGCGGATTGCCGATGATGTCGCTCGAAACCAGCGGATCGACCGCATACTCGACCACTCGCTTCATCGGCCCCTCGGCGGCCCGGCGCACGGCCTCATTGACCTCGCCGACACTCGGGCTCTTTTTGAGCCGGCAAATGAAATCCACGATCGAGCCGTCGGGGACCGGTACCCTCATGGCGATGCCGTCGAGCTTGCCGGCGAGTTGCGGCAGCACCTTGCCGACCGCGCGCGCGGCACCGGTCGAGGTCGGAATGATGTTCTCGGCCGCCGCTCGGCTGCGGCGAATCGACTTGTGCGGCACATCGGCCAGGCGCTGGTCGTTGGTGTAGGCATGAACGGTCGTGAGCAGCCCCTCCTTGATCCCGAACTCGTCGTCCAGGATCTTGGCCAGCGGTGCCAGGCAGTTGGTCGTGCACGAGGCGTTCGAGACAATCCTGTGACTCGCTTCGAGCAAGTGGTCATTGACTCCAAGAACACCCATGAAGTCAATCTCGTCCTTGGGCGGCACGGTCAGGACGACCTTGCGTGCACCCGCCGTCAGATGCTTCTCGAGCGTCTCGCGCGTACGGAACACTCCGGTCGACTCCACCACAACGTCGACGCTAAGCTTCTTCCACGGCAGATCGGCGGGATCGCGCTCGGCGGTCATGGTGATCTCGTCGTCGCCCACACGCATCGTGTCGCCATCGAGCGACACCGTCTTGTCGAAGCGCCGCATCACCGTGTCGTAGCGCAGCAGATACGCCAGCTGCTCGTTGTCGAAGAGGTCGTTGATCGCGACGACCTCGATGTCGTCGCGGTCACTGAGGATACGAAAAACGCTTCGGCCGATGCGGCCGAAGCCGTTGATGCCCACGCGAACGGTCATCACGCCACCTCCTTCGAAGCGCCGGCGTCATCACCCGCCTCGGCAAACGCGCCGAGAATGCGAATCAGATCCACCACCCGATGGGCGTAGCCCCACCCGTTGTCGTACCAGGACAGGGTCTTCGAGATCTTGTCGCCCAAGACCATGGTTGCGAGCGAATCGAAGGTGCTCGAGTAAGGGCTGTGAATGATGTCGCTCGAGACGATCGGGTCGTCTTCGTACTTGACAATCCCCTGCCAATC
This sequence comes from Acidobacteriota bacterium, assembly GCA_022561975.1. Lineage (GTDB taxonomy): Bacteria > Acidobacteriota > Thermoanaerobaculia > Multivoradales > JAHEKO01 > CALZIK01. The sequence continues at coordinate 3,345 of JADFQD010000080.1, read as the reverse complement.
GCTCGAGACCGCCGTGCGCACGACCTCGTTGATCGCGGTCTCGGTCACCGGCTTCTCGTGCCAGCAGACCAAATCGACCACCGAGCCGTTTCGAACCGGCACGTTGATGGCTTTGCCCGAAAGCCGTCCGGCCAACTCCGGCAGCAGCTCGCTCACCATGGCGGCGGCTTTCGAATCCTGCGGAATGATGTTCTCGGCCGCGGCCCGACCCCGTCGCGGGTCCTCGGAGGGAACGTCCGCCAACCGCTGCTGGTTGGAGTAGGCGTGCACGGTGCTCAGGAAGGCCCGCTCGATGCCGAACGCGTCGCTCAGAATCTTGACGATCGGCGCCGCGCAGTGCGCCGTGCACGAAGCGTTTGAGACAATCCGATGCTCGGGTAGGAGCTGATCGTCGTTGACCCCCATCACCACGGTCAGATCCGGCGGATCCTTGGGCGGCGCGCACACGATCACTCGCTGGGCGCCGGCCTCGAGGTGCTGTTCGAGCTCGGCTCGGGTACGCTCCCGGCCCGCGGCCTCGATCACGATGTCGACGCCGTGCTCGGCCCAGGGCACGTCGGCAGGGCTTTCGTTCGACAACATCGGAATCTGACGCCCGGCAACGTAGAGGTGCCCCTCCTGGATCGAAAGCTCGTCCGGAAACGGCCCCAAGATCGTGTCGAAGCGAATCAAATACTCGAGCGTCTTGTGATCGGCGATGTCATCAATCGCCACGATTTCGATCTCGTCGCTCTTGTAGAGAATCCTGAACAGATTCCGACCGATCCGACCCAGGCCCATCAGGCCTATTCGTATAGCTGCCATGCTGTCTCCTTCGGCGGGCGGCGGCCACGTCGCGAGCTGCCACCGCCGCCGCGAAGTCTATATCGGTATTCCCTCTCGTTCCCCCATTGCCCACCGCTCCCCCATCCCCTAGAATCCACAATCGCAAAGAGATCGGGCTCTCCCGCCGGTCACCCCACCCTCAAGCCGACGTAGCTCAGCTGGTAGAGCAGCTGATTCGTAATCAGCAGGTCAGCGGTTCGAGTCCGCTCGTCGGCTCCATAAGAATCAACGACTTACGAAGAGACGCTCGCCAGGTTTGCTGTCCCAGGTCAGCAATAGGTCAGCACGCGGCGACTTCAACGCCGGGCGCTGGGCCTCCCCGGAGGGCTGGGCTGGGTGCTGCTACCCTGGTCCCTCCGCTCCGGCTTTACGAGCAAGAGCATGAGAGCCATCTCCGGGGTGGCCAGGGGCGAAAGAGGAGTACCCCTATGAGGGCTCGCCGTCTAGGATCCCCGTTTCAATCGCAAACTGTCGGCACAGTCTCTCTGTGAACAACTGGAGGAGCGTGCTCTTCGCCGCAAGTCGATCTCTAGCTTCGAGCCACACCCTGGCTAGAGACTTCATCTCAGTGTCTGCGAGTGTTTCCCAGTCGGGTGGTAGGTCAGCAATTCGTGTCCATGACCTGACCCCCGAGTCCGCGCACAGCTTATGAGAGTCCCGGCGGTTCATAGATGATATCCGCTGCAGAAACGGAAGCCGCCGGAGGCGGCTGGAGTTCCTGCAGCATTGCGTACTCCTTCGGGGGTATGTTGCCCAGCGACTGGTGCGGCCGTACCCGGTTGTAGTCCTGGCGCCAAACCTCGATCTTTCGCCGAGCGTCTCCCAGATCGGTAAACCAGTGGGCATTCAAGCATTCGTCACGGAACTTGCCATTGAAGCTTTCGACGAAGCAGTTCTCGACCGGTTTTCCCGGGCGGATGAAGTCGAGCTGGATGCCGCGCCGGTACTCAAGGCTCGGCACTCCCAGAATTTCACAGGCCCCGCCGGGCCGGACCTTTTGTTCCAATTCTGCAGGCGCTAAAGCAAAGCCTCGCGCCGGTACTCAGGACCGGCCGCCGGCGGTCAATGGATCTAGTAGGTGTCGTATCCCTTGCGGACGGTAAGCGGCTCCTGGCACTGGTCGAAGCGAGCCTGAAGCTGCGCCGGCACGCTCGAGGAGTCCATCTGGGCGTCGCGCCACGCGTCCCAGGCTCGGCCGAAAGCCTCGGCGTTCTTGCTTCGGCCAATCCAGACCATTGTTCCGAGCTCGTCACTCTGAAGCGGAACGGCGAGCTCTGCTTGGTAGCCGTAGTCAGTACCCCATTTGTTGAAATCGCCGATGATTGCCAAGTACTCCGGGAGGCTGCAACCTTCCTGAAGCTCGATATAGATGACGTCCAGGTGGTCGGCTCTGGCCGCCATGGGGGTGAGTAAAACAGTCAGGACAGCCGTCAGAACAACTAGCTTCTTCAACATCAAGACTCCTTCCAAAGTGAGTAGCCAGAGGCGGCGGCTCCAAACCGCCCGTTCTCCAGCTCGTAATTATCGATACCAGAAACTCTAACCTGCCCCTGGCGCTAGTGTCAACCGCCTCTCCCGTTCGGTGGTGTCCTAATAGCGTGTGGCTGGCTTCGAGATAGAATCGCGGTGGTTCTATATGATGCAATTCTGGGCGATTCTGCTGGAGTACATACGGCGAGCTTTCATCCGCTGGTGGTGGGGACTCTACGTGGCGGCGATAACCCTGTGGGACACGCTTGCTAACTTCCCGGCCGCTCATCTTCCGGAAATTCCGAACACGGCAAAGATAGCTTTGGCTGTCGTGCTGCTGTTCGTTGCGCCTTTTCTTGCCTACAAGGAGCAAAAGCTTGCAGGCGTATCGACCTCTCGCCTAACCTGGCGCCTGGGTGACAAGCGCGAGGATTCGAGCCAGGCACTTAGGATCGAATCATCGTCCGCCATGCAGCCGATTCGACTTCAGGTGCACCTCACAGCACCTGGTCTATCCCAAGTGGGGGCACACATCGTCGAGCGAAGAGAAATCACGACAAGGAGCATCAATCTTCGACCCGGCAGCAACTTGGCTCGAACGAGCTACACGACGCCGCGTGTCGAAACCACAGAAATCGGCGGTGTCACCGCCTTCAATCGTCGCTTTTCCAGCGCCTCGAAATCTCGCTTGACACCTTTCGGATTCCCCATACTCACAACTGTACATAATGTCACTATATTATGCAAGTCTCAATAGATCGAACGCCGTCGGGGTCCTACGCTCGCTCAATCGTCTCCGAAGCGGTGGAACTCGCCGGTCTGATCCGAGAACCAGAATCGGCTGGAATCAATCCTGGAGGCTCGGTAGTCAAGACGCTCGTTGAATCTAGGGCCCTTAGGCGCGTGATGAAGGCCCTCGAATGGTGCTTGGTTGTCTCTCGACTTTCCGGGCAGGACGGCTTTTAGAAGTCGACCGAGAACCTCGCGTACCAATAGCCGCCGTTGAATCCGAACGGAGACGTGAGCGAGCCGGTCACACCCAGGACTTGC
>JADFQD010000192.1 GCA_022561975.1 Acidobacteriota bacterium | reverse complement strand
TACGTGATAAAACGCGACAGATTCTTTCATGCGTTCAAATTGCCGATATGGTGATCAAAGAACAAGAGCTCGTGGTGGCGACCCACGGCCGGTCCTTCTGGATTCTCGATGACATCACTCCGTTGCAACAGTTGAACCAGAATGTCCTGAAGTCCGGTGTTCATCTGTTCGACCCGCGCCCGGCCTACCGTTTCCTCCGCCGGGAGCCGGCCAAGAGCGCGCCTGCCAAAGAGACGTCGGCTTCGGCCGCCGCGGCCAAGGCCCCGGTCGATCCCGAACTGGTTCAACTGCATCTGCGCGACGGCATGATCGTCTCCGGCAAGTTTTCGGTCAAAGAGATCTCGGTCCTCACCAGCTACGGCCTGCTGCAAGTTCCCATCACCAAGCTGCGCAGCTTCACGCCCGGGCTGAGCAGCACGCCGGAGCTTAGCGGCCAAATCGCCGGCCTGGTCGAGAGGCTCGGACACTTCGAGCCCACTGACGTAGTGATCGCGGGTCCCAGGGAGCTGATTCTGCGCGTCGACAGCGCCGGTCGCGGACGCCTGAAGCTCACATTCCAGTTTAGCGCCGCCGACCCGGAACGCATCGGCAGCATCATGATCGACCAGTTCGGAGGCGGCCGGGACAATGACCTGCCTGTCCTCACTCTCGACTCCGACGACTGGTCCGAGAAGGCGAGCGCGATCGATGCCTACGTCGCGGCTCTCGCCGAGGAGGGTCGCTTCTCGGGCGCGGTCCTCATCAGCCAAGACGGCGAGATCCGATTCGAGCGGGTCTACGGCCTGGCGAGCCGCGAGTTCGACATCCCCAACACCCTCGACACGCGCTTCGACATCGGCTCGATCACCAAGGACTTCACGCGGGTGGCGATCGCGCAGTTGATCGCTGCCGGCAAGCTCGAGATGGACGACAAGCTAGGCAAGCATCTACCCGACTATCCGAATCCAGAGGCGAGAGAGGAAGTTACAGTCCGGCATCTGTTCGAGCACAGCTCGGGCGTCGGCGACTACTTCACCGACGAGTGGGCCAGCACCCCGATGGGCGCGCTCCGCGGCCATTGGGACTACATCGACATCTGGGGGCCCAAGCCGCTCGAGTTCGAGCCCGGGAGCGATCGGCGCTACTCGAACTTCGGCTTCACGATCCTGGGGGCGATCATCGACCGGGTGAGTGGCCAGCCCTATTTCGAGTACATCGCCGAGCACGTCTTCGCACCAGCCGGCATGACCGCCACCGGTTTCTTCGCCACGGACCTGCCGGAGCCAGACGTCGCGGTCGGCTACACCTTCATGACTCGGGGCCAGGAACGTGGCGACACTCTCCGGAAGAACATCTACCTCGAGCCGGTCGTGGGTGGTCCGTGGGGCAAGACCTATTCGACTGCACGCGACCTGTGGCACTTCTGGCAGGCGCTCAGTCACCATCGGCTGACGCCGCGGGCCTATACCTCTTGGGTCCTCCTGTCGGGTCCGCCACCGTCCGACCCGGAGGCTACCGACGAGGCTGACCCGGTGATGGAGGTCGGGCTCGGTGGCGCCGGCCCCGGGCTCTCCGCCGAACTGCTGGCGTCCCGCGGGAAGGTGATCATCGTGCTGGCGAATCTCGATCCACCGATCACCACATACCTCGCCGAGCGACTCGGAGAGGCGCTCGGGCCAGCGCGGTAGAGGGTTCGAAACTCCAACCTATTCGATAGACTCTCGCCAGCGATGCAAGTGCCCAGACCGTCGATGAAAAGACTCGACTCGAGATCCGCCCCCAGGACTCGGAGTAGGGCCGTCCCTCGTCGCTCTCCGCTGATCCTGGTGCTCCTGCTTCCGGCAATCGGTACCCTCTCACCGGTCTCGGCTCACAGCCTTTCGGCGGAGAGTCGCAAGGCGACGGTCACCCAACGCATCGGTTGGACCGACGTCTCCATCACCAACTCTCGACCGCGAATCCGCCACTTTTGACCGGAAAATGACTTTCGGACGGGATGCAGTTCACCGCGTCAAATCCACGAGAGGCCTGCAAGCCAGCCATGCTGCCACAATCAGCTCGATGGCATCGGCTTGCCGAAGCTCGGGGCATTGTTCGTAGCGAAAAACGACGCCCATCTGCATCTGATAGTTTGAGCCCTCTTTGTTCACGAAGGAGGCGTAAGCTGCGGATAGCCACCGTGGCTGTGTCTTCGGTGCTCCACTAGAGGGTACAGCCGTGCGCAAATCGAATTCGATCTTTGCATCGATATATGGCGTCGCTTTTTGCGATGGATACCTTCGCTGCACGCCCCTGAACCACGGCGTCGCGCCCTTGTGGTCGCGCAGCAATGGCTGCAAATTGTCAATAACCTCTTTTACCAACGCCTGAAAACCGGCCTCGCTCAATTGCTTGAGGTTCCGCCGCATCACGCTGTTCACGGCATTTGGCACGGTCACCATTGCTTCAATGGCTTGAGACGTCACGTTCAAAGTCAGATGCGGATACCGGGTAAAGCTACCCCCTCGCTCCGACAGCGAGAGAAAATCCCAAACCGCATCGCCTTGGCGACCGGTAATGGCTGGACGCCGCGGCCCTTTGGGATTCATACCCAACCGGGCTATGAGATCGCGGCGATTTCTCAGTTCATCGAGGGCAAGGCCAAGGACGCGCTTGCCTTCGAGGTAGGTGAAGGGACGTTCGCGCCCAAACGGAAATCCGGCAAACATCGTCAAGCTGCCCTCCTTAAATTTCTCGGTGTCAATCAGCTTCGCTTCCGCAAGCTCCAAGTAATCCGCGGCCCGGGCCGCCCAGGCGCTATGCGCGCTGTGCCGGCGAAGCCACGCGTAGACGGTTCGCCACTCGAGCAGCACCGTATCGGCCGGAAGAGATGGCGGAAGGCGGGGTACAACCGCCATCGCGGTGATGCTCTGAAATCCTAGCCGCTCCGCCGTGCGCCGGTGACTGCGAATTTGGTCTGCACGCAGCTTAGACAGCACCTTGCTCTCGATGAAAAGGCACCATCCTTCTTCGTCGAAAATCCATCCGTCCGGAATGCCGCGCCGCTCAAGCTCCTCTTCGCGTGGTTCCGGCTCTCCGGGAAATCGCTGTTCCAGCACCGAAAGCTTGCGCGGGTTTACGGGAGCTTTCACCTTGACAAGCTCGCGGAGAAAGAGACCAAGCAGCTTTCGGTCCTCGTTGATCGCCGTCATCAATGCATGCGTCACACGATTCTCGGGCTGCGAATATTGATCAAAGATGTTTCTCAAGGCTGCCCCGCAATTGACCCGTGCCAGTCCGCTCTCCACCGGTGAGTGGACTTCGGAAATCCGAGGCCAAATCCGCCGATTTTAGGCCGAAACGGCCATCGGTTCCAAAGGCGGTGACCGTACTTGGCACAACCAGAGAAAATGCCCTCTATCCCTCTTTTCCCAAGTGATACCACTACCATCCGCCGCTCTGGAAAACTCGACGTTTACCAAACATCCGTAGCGAATTTGCTGCTGGTCTATGAGCAGGCGGAGCTTCCTGAGATCCCGGCCGCCTTGGTCCCGCGATCCGTACTTGAGCTCGCAGGCCCACGCTATCGGCCATATCTCGCCGTTCTCATAATTGGGGACTTTACGCCCGTTCAGATCGTCTTCCTCTTCTACAGCCCGTCTTCGTGCGGCTAACGCCACACTACGCCGGGCAGGTTTCGCTCTG
>JADFQD010000079.1 GCA_022561975.1 Acidobacteriota bacterium | reverse complement strand
GGGGGCGGGTCTTGCGGGGGCCCGACCGCTACAAATCGGGAGAAGACGCTGAGGGTCAGGGACCTTCCGGGGGCTCCGTTCAGGAGCCGGCACGAGCCGCGCGGCCACCTTGACTTCTACCCGGACTACTAGAGCTCGACGATCAGAGTCACCGGGCCGTCATTGACCAACTCGACCTCCATGTGAGCCCCGAAGCGGCCGACCGACACCGGGTGCCCCGCGCGCCGCAGGCCCTCGGCCAGGGCTCTCAACAGCTCTTCGGCCTCGGCCGGCGCGGCCGCCCTCTCGAACGACGGGCGGCGCCCACGGTCGAGGCGGGCGGCGAGCGTAAACTGCGAGATCAGCAGAAATTCGGCACCGGCCTGCGCCGCATCGAGGTTCATCCGACCGCTGTCGTCCGGGAAGCACCGTACGTTCGACAGCTTGTCGATCGCAGCCGCCACCGTGGATTGGTCATCCCCACGTTCGACCGCGATCAACGCCACCAAGCCGAGGCCGATCGAGGCTACCCTCACCCGATCGACGCGAACCTCGGCCCGAGCAACTTTCTGCAAGACAATACGCACGCTTAGCGTCTATTCCAATGGGCTTCGAGATCGGTTTCTGCCGGCGGGACCGCCAAACCGCTGTGATAGCTTATCGACTCTTAAACGCAGGAGGCAAACATGCTCAACAAAGTCATGCTGATCGGCAATCTAGGCCGCGATCCGGAAGTTCGTTCGACCCCTTCGGGACAGAACGTCGCCTCGTTCAGCCTGGCCACCAATCGCAAATGGAAAGACCGCGACGGCAATCGCCAGGAACAAACCGAGTGGCACAACATCGTCTGCTGGGGCCGCCAGGCCGAGATCGCGGGGCAGTACCTGACCAAGGGTAAGCAGATTTACATCGAGGGGCGCATTCAAACCCGCTCCTGGGATGACAAAGCCAGCGGAGAGAAGAAATACCGGACCGAGATCATCTGCGACAACTTCCAGATGCTGGGAAGCCGCGGTGGCGGTGGCGGCGACTATTCCGGTGGCGAAGGCAGCGGCGGCGCCGGCGGCGGATACTCCGGCGGAGCCGGTTCCTCGCCGGCATCCAGCAGCGGCCCAGACGACGACGACATCCCGTTCTAGCCTCGGGGACCATCGGGGACACCTTTCCTAGGTGTCCCCTCCCGACTGGTTTTCGGAGCCTCGCCCGACCCTGCCCTAGGTGTCCCCTCCTGTTTTGTAGCGGTCGAGCCCCACCTCGACCGTCTGCTTCTCGCTCACCAACGCAGGTCGACACGAGCAGCCCGTGGTAGAATGCGCTTGTCCTCTCGGCGAGCCTTGCACAACTGCGGTACCATCGTATCGATGAACGATCCCGTGCTCTCCCAGTACCGGACCGAGATCCTGCGACTCGCAGCCGAACACGGAGCGAGCTGTGTCCGCGCCTTCGGCTCGCGCGCGAGAGGTGAGGGGCGAGTCGATAGCGACATCGATCTGCTGCTTGATCTCGAAGCGGGTCGCTCGCTGCTCGACTTGATAGGCCTCGAGCAGGCGATCGAGGACTTGACTCACCTCGAAGTCGACGTGGTCACGACCGGTGGGCTTTCACCATATCTGCGAGATCGGGTCCTGGCCGAGGCTGTTCCGCTTTGAGCCGCGACGAGGTCTACCTGCGCCACATCCTCGACGCCATCCAAAGCATCGAGCAGTACGTCGCCGAAGGACGGGATGCCTTCATGGGAGATCCAATGCGCCAGGACGCGGTCATGAGACGGCTCGAGATCATCGGTGAAGCAACGAAGCAGCTCTCCCAGGAGACGACTGCGAAGAGGCTCGAAATCCCCTGGCGAAGGGTGGCCGGTCTGCGAGATCGTCTCATCCACGGATACGCAAGCGTCGATCTCGACACCGTCTGGGAGGTGACGGTGCGCGACCTGCCTTCTTTGAGGGACGCTGTCGAGGCCTTGGCGATCGAGTCGGATCCGCCTTAGCTGTCTAGAACACACACGATCCTGAGGCTCTGGGAGCGGCGTCTCGGGGCTACCGATCCAGCCGCGATTTGAGGTTTTGCAGGAGATTCAATGCCGCGAGCGGAGTCATCCGCTCCAGGTCGACGTCGCGCAGGATCGAAGCCACGAGTTCGTCTGCGGGAGCGAACAGCCCGAGTTGGCCCGGCTTGCTCTCAACGACTTCTGAACCCGCGGCCAGCCGCGGTCGCCCGCCGACATCATATTTCTGGGCTTCGAGATTGGCCAGAATCCGGCTCGCGCGATCGATCACGTCATCGGGCATTCCGGCGAGGCGAGCGACGTGGAGTCCGTACGACTTGTCCGCGCTTCCGGGTACGACTCGATGCAGGAAGACGATCCGATCGTCCCACTCCTTGACCGACATCGTCCGATTGACCACGCGCCCGAAGAGTCCTGCGAGTTCGGTCAGCTCGTGATAGTGGGTCGCGAAAAGCACCTTGGCCCCGGCCTTCTCGTGCAGGAACTCGACGATCGCCCAGGCCAGGGAAAGCCCATCGAAGGTCGCCGTGCCGCGCCCGACTTCGTCCAGGATCACGAAACTCTCCCGCGTCGCATTGTGCAGGATGTTGGCGGTCTCGACCATCTCGACCATGAACGTCGACTCGCCTCGCGTCAGGTCGTCGCTTGCGCCGACCCGAGTGAAGATCCGGTCGACCAGACCGATGTCCGCCCGCCTGGCGGGCACGAACGAACCGGCGTGCGCCATCAGCACGATCAGAGCGTTCTGACGCAGATACGTCGACTTACCGCCCATGTTGGGCCCGGTCAGAATGACGATCTCACCGGATTCAGCATCCCGGTCGCCGCTGGCTCCGAGAATGAGATCGTTGGGTACGAAGGTCTCCGCCGATAGCTTCTCGACCACCGGGTGACGGCCGTCTTCGATTCGGAACCCCTCCCCAGCCGGCAGCATCCGGGGCCGGCAGTATCCGTTACTCGCCGCAACCTCCGCGAGCGCGCCGAGAACGTCAACTCGTGCCAGGGCCTCGCCGAGCGCTCGCAACCGCGAGCCCGCTGACACGATCGAGCGCAGCAGCTCGTCGTAGTAGCGCGTCTCGAGCGAGATCTGCCGTTCTTCGGCCTCCAGAACCTGCTCCTCGAGTTCCTTCAGCTCCGGCGTGATGTAGCGCTCGGCGTTGACCAGGGTCTGCTTGCGCACGTAGCGCTCCGGCACCAGAGCCTGGTTCGCCTTGGTGACTTCGAGGTAGTAGCCGAAGACTCTGTTGAAACGAATCTTGAGCGATGAGATTCCCGTGAGCTCGCGCTCACGGGCCTCGAGCGCCGCCAGGTGCTTCTTGGTATCCCGGGTCAGAGATCGGTAGCGATCCAGCTCCGAATCGACGCCGGCCGCAATCACACCGCCCTTGGCGACGCTCAACGACGGCGTCTCGGCAAGAACACGAGCCAGCTCGGCCTGGAGATCCACCACCGGATCGGTCTGTGCGAGTTCACCCGCCAGCGAACCCTCCAGCGTGCCGATCTCCGCCAGAATCGCGGGCGTGGCGGTCAACGCCGAGCGCAGCGCTTCGGCCTCTCGAGGCGTCAGCGAACCCAGTACTGCACGGGCCAGAAGTCGCGCCGGATCTCCGACCGAACGCAACAGGCCGCGCACCCGATCACGGACTTCCTCCTCCCGCATCAACTCGGCAACCGCTGCCTGCCGCTGGTCGATCTCGACTTCCTTCCGCAAAGGCCGGCTCAGCCAGGATTTGAGCAAGCGCGCGCCCGGAGCGGTCACCGTGCGATCCAAGATCCCCATCAACGTGCCGCTGCGCGAGCCGGTCCGGAGATTGCGAAATACCTCGAGGTTGGCGAGCGTCGTGGCGTCGAGCTGCAAATGCTCGGCGCTGGTACGAACCACCAGACTGCGAATGTGCTCCAGGTCGTTGTGCTGAGTCTCGCGAGCGTAGGACAGGACCAGTGCCGCGGCGTTCACGGCCGGATCTTGCCCATCGCCCCTTTCTCCCCTGTCTCCATCGGCGAGTCCGAACGCACGCAGGGTCTTGGTTCCGAACTGCTCTTCGAGTATCTGCCGCGCTCGTCGTGGCTGATACCAACCTCCCTCCTCGACATCGGTGAGGCTGAGGCCGCGCCGCTCACCCCAGCGACGCACCGGCTCGGGGATATCGGAGCCAGGGGAGCCAGGAGAACCAGGCGAGCCGGCACCGCTCAAAAGCAGCTCTTTCGGGTCCGCCAGTCGCAAATCTTGCAGGGCATCTTCCGTTCGAGACCAGCGGCGCACGAAGAAAACTCCGGTCGAGACATCCAGAAACGCGCCGGCCCCACCCTCCGCGTTCCAGACCACTCCGGCCAGAAGATTGTCCTCGCCTCCTTCGAGAAGGTCCGGCTCACTGACCGTCCCCGGGGTCACCACCCGAACCACCTCCCGCTTGACCAGCCCCTTGGCCTCGGCCGGGTCCTCGACCTGATCGCAGATCGCGACTTTGTACCCCGCGCGCACCAGCTTGCCGAGGTAGACTCCGAGCGCATGGTGCGGCACGCCGCACATCGGAACTTCGCTTTTTTTGCCCTTGTGCCGAGCCGTCAGGGCAACCTCCAGTACCGGAGCGATCAGAACCGCGTCATCGAAGAAAACCTCATAGAAATCACCCATTCGATAGAGGACTATCGTGTCCGGGTGCTGCGCCTTGACCTCCGAATAGTGCCGCAGCATTGGAGTCAGGGGAGTCAGGGGAGTCATCTGAGTGACCGAAGACATTCGCGAGAAGTATAGCGACACCTCGAGCGGTCTCCCTGCGGCCAATACTCCATCGCACGACCTATGAGCGTTGCTCGGCAAACCCCTCGGCTCTTCGCCATCGACAGCGGCTCGCCGGTCTCCAGCGTCGCCCTGGCATGGGACGGAGATCTCCTGACGCGCGAATTCGCCGTAGGTGAGTCGTCGAAACGGCTCCTGCCCCTACTCGACGAAATGCTGGCCGAGGCCAGCGGCCGTCTGCAACAACTCCAGGGACTGGTCGGACTGCGCGGGCCAGGCAGTTTCACCGGCCTGCGCGTCGGCCTGGCGACACTCCTGGGACTCCACCAGTCGCTCAAACTCCGCGCAGGCACCGCAACGACCTTCGAGGCCCTCGCCCGCCAAGCCCAGCGGCGCTCAGGTGCAACGCAGGGCCGGATCTTCGCGGCCATTGACGCGTTGCGCGGCGAGCGTTTCATTCAGGGCTTCGACGCCGCGACCCTCCAACCGCTCGGAGAGCCCGAGATCCGATCCGACGACGACATCGCCCACCTCGGACCAGGCTCCGTGATCGGCTTCGGTCTCCAACCGCTGCGCGCGTCGATCGAACGCGATGGTGGATCCGGCATCCTCCCAGATGCTCTCGTCCTGTGCGACGCCGAACCGTTGGCGGCCGACCTGGCGGCAATCGCCGCCGAGCCCGGCTTCGCCTGGGACGCGTCTGAGCTGACTCGACCGCTTTACTTGAGACCACCAGCGGCCGCGCTGGCCCGTGTCAGGGCTTGAGTTCTTGGTATTTGGATAGACGACGCCCGGAATGTCAGTACTTCCGGCAAAGCCGGAGGTGCTGACCAATTCGATTCTTGGCATTCAATCCGATCCGCCCTTACATTGCCACCAACAAATCTACTGAGATCGCGTTACCGAGTTTCGGATTCTCAGTATTGTTTGGGCCGTGCCAGATCTCTCACTCCGACGGGAGCGATCCATCTTCGAGTGGCAACGGGGAATTTAAACACAGCCACGAAGCGGCTGCTGTGAGCCGTTGTCTTTCGAATCACTGCCAGTTCGATCACGAAATTTCGATACCCGTCCTTGAGGAGCTTCCGCACCGCTGTTCGTCGGACATTCTTAGGATACCGATTGAAGAGACTTTCAACATCAATCTCCGCTGACAGCCGGCGTAATCCTCCTCTCGCCTTCTCGGCGAAGTATTTGATTCACTTGGAGGTTACGCCATTTTCAATTTCCACAAAACTCGGAACGGATCCGCGAAGTTGAACCGCGTGGGTGGGGAACAACTCTCCAGAGAAGGATGGAACCGCACCGCTCGTCTTTGTTCTTCTCCGCCTCAGACGCCAGCAAGAGACACAACGAAATCTACTTGACTGCTCGGGGTCAGACTTAGAGAGTTGACACCGAGCGCCCCGGAGGCTTGTAGGCAACCAGCGCGTAGTCCTGGAAACCGAACAAGAGGTCATCCAAGCGGTCACGAAGCCGGTTGATGCGCTGGACCAGGGGCAGCAGTTCGGGGCCGATGCCGTCGGTCGAGATTTCGGGCAGGCGGTCCTGGTCCTCGAAGGGCTGCAGATCGATCCGTTCGACCGGGTCGAACCCACTCAACTCCAGCATGGTCTTCAGGCTCTCCGGGTGCACCGGCCTCTTGTGGGTCGGGTCGATCCAAAATCGGCTGGCCCCCACGACCACCGACATCGGATTCGGCGTCTCGAGCACCAGGACTCCGCCCGGCGAGAGAACACGCCAGGCCAGGCGGGTCAGCCGCTCGAGATCGGCCGCCGGCAGGTGTTCGATGACGTGAAACGAAACCACGGCACCCAACGACCCCTCAGGCCAATCTTCCAGCGCTGAAAACAAGTCGCCGACCTCGGCACTGAAGCCCTTTTCGCGGCAGCGCTCCACCATTTCCACATTTGAGTCGACGCCGGAGCAGGTGATCCCGTGGGCCGACATGACCTCGAGCGCTTCTCCCCGGCCGCAACCCAGATCGAGGACCTCCCCGCGGCCGCTCAGGATCTCGAGATAGGGCTCGAGACGCCGGGCAATGTCCTCTTCCCGACCGCGGAAGCGATCTTCGAACTCGAGGTACTTCTCGTCCGCAAGCGCCCGCACAAGGGCCGGCTTCGCGTCCGTCCCGGCACTTTCCGCAGTCGCCAGCAGTCCGCCCAGACGGCTCCATCGCCTGCGGCTCAGTTCGCGATAGCGATCCAACTTGTTGTCGAGTTGCGAGAACAAGGCTGCGGTATGGTCCATGACCTCGGCGTAGCCACGGTTGTGGAAGCCCTCCAGGTGATCGAGGCGCTTGGCGTGCGACTCGAGAAAGCCCATGAGCTCTCGGAAACTGGAACCCAGGGCGCTGACCTCTCGGGTGACGTCGGAGCTCAGTTCGTCGATGTCGGCGACCAGCTCGCCCTGAACCTGTTGCAGGTCCCGTCCCAATCGGTTGACGCCCTCTCCGACCCGGCTGACCCGGCTGATCGAACCGGCGAGTTCGCGCTCGACCTCACCCAGACGTCTGCCGAACTCCTCGGCGGCCTCGATGCGGTCCTGCACCACCAGGTTGTAGGCGCGCTGCCGCTCCCAGAGATCCGCCTGAGGCGCCTTGACCACCCCGCGCATGAGCCGCTTGCCGGCGACCATCAGTTTGCCCAACCAACCCCGGTGACTCACGATCGGGAACTCGCGATCCGCTTTCCATAGCTGCCGCCAATCCGAAAGCTCCCGGTTCTCTCCGCTACGGAGGGACTCGATCACCGCCTCGGAGATCTCACCTTTGCGATCTGTCATGGGGCGTTTAGTTGCAAGGAATTCCGGGACCGTAGCAGCCTACCACGGGTCCGATCAGAGGCCTTCCTCATCGCCGGACGCCGTTTCGCTCTCTGCCGGCCGCACGCGCACTACGCCCCGGGCAAGTGGCTCCTGGTTCCAGGCTCCGTACCAGATCGCTCCTCCAAGATTGAGATCCACGACCAACTCGTATCGTCCAGGTTTCTTAGGCCAGCGAACCCGCAGCTCTGCGTCGAGCTCGGACCCCCGCGGCACCCGGCCCTCGAAATCCTGGAGCCGCCCGGAGACGGGCCGTTCACCCTCTCGGCGAGGCAGCGAGTAGATCCGATATCCGAGACGAGTCGGCACCGCTTCCTTGCTGGACCAGAACCGGTAGCCGGTGTTGCGCACCCGGATCGGCACCAGGCTGCTCTTGCCAGCACGGGCGCTCTTGGGCAGGTCGACGCTCATGGTCACTCCCCGAAAGAACTTTGGCACCAGGCGCATCGAACCCAGGTAGTGGAGTTCGGCGCTCGCACCCTGCGCCGACCGGTTCTCGCCGCCCGTGGATCGCAGTGAAAACCGATGGATTCGGGAATGAAGCCGCTCGACGGGTTTCCACCAGTACTTGTGCCGCCGCCTCGAGGGCTGAAGCTCGATTTCCACCAGTCCCCACACGCCCGTCTCGGTCGGTTGCAGTTCGAAGATCTTCTCGGTCCCCTGTCCGCGATAGACGATTTCACCGGCCGGGCTGTCTGCACGAACCAAGAACCTGACCACGCCCGCCGGGCGCCGGTTGGCATGGAGAACCTCGGCCGGACGGTCCCCGGCTCGCAAGCTGAAGCCAGTCGGGTTCACGACCGCGTACGGGTCGACAAAGCGAAAGAACTCGTCGGTCCAATAGACATCTCGCCGACCGCCAATGGCGCGCGCCGTGGTCTCGTAGGGAAGCAGTCTGAAGATTCCGGCATAGGCGTGGTTCTGGCTCGAGGCATCGCGATCCCGTGTGCGCACGATCGAAACCAGGGCCGAGACGAAGACGACCAGCGCGATCAACCAGGCGACGCCGAGAGCGCGGCGCGAGATGCCTCGGCGAGGCAGGAACAGGAGCGCGGCATAGCCGGTCAGAAAGTAGCGATTGCCGAGAAAAGTCGCACCGCCGAAGTAGTTGCGGGGCATCCAGACCAGATAGAAAATCGCCAGCGCTCCGGCCGACAGGAGGATCGCCCAACCCACGGCATCGGGTCGCCTGAGCCCGGCGAGCACCAAGAGCAAAGCGGCCGGGAAATACCACAACAAACCGGTGTGGCGTCCGATCCAGAAATAGGCGGTGGAATAGAGGCTCGCCTCCGGCTCCCACACAGGCCGAATGCCCATCCGCAGGGTGGTGAGCGCGACCGTCTCGCTGAACTGCTCTTTCGCCTCTTCCGCTCGAGCCCCCACGGGATAACCGCTCTGCGGGTTGAACGTCGCACGCACGGACTTGTACGGCACGGCCGACCCGGCCAGTTCCAGGTTACACAGGCTGCCTGCACCGGCGACGAGCACGACCACTCCCGCCAGCATGGCGGACCGGCGCAGACGGCCGCGAAACAACCACGCCAGGACCGGCGCCCCGGCAATCGCCAGATTCGGTAGGCGCATCGAAACCACCACCCCCAGCAGTGCTACGCCCATATAGGGCGCCCACGGCCGATCGAAGATGCCGGTCCAGAAGTTCTCGAACCTGCTGGCGAACCTGCCGGCAAACCTGGCAATGAAGGACTGTCCACCCGGTTGTCCGCCCGGTTCTTCAACCGCTTGGGCATCCAACTGTTCGATCCAATGCGTATCGGCTGGTTCTCGATCTCGGGCTCCGGCGAGGCCCAGCGCCAACCCGGCCAGAGTCAGCGAGGCCTGGAGAGAATCGCTCATCATCCACGCCGCGTACGACATCAGCACGCCCGCGCCGGCAAAGGTCGCCACCGTGGCCGCCGGATTCGGCGCGCCGAATCTCGCCAAGGCGCCCCATGCCAGAAGCAGAGCAAGCGCCAGCGCCACCACATTGAGCGCCACCAACCCGCTGGGTCCCGCCAGCCTGTACCAGGGCGCCGCCAGCAGCGCGTAGGCGACCGGCTTGGAATAGGCGGTCTCCTCCCCGAACTCCTGCAATATGAGGGCTTTTCGGCCTTTTTCGGAAGCTGCCTCGACACGGTCGAGATCCGCGGCGCCGAACACCAGATCTCCGTCCAGAGCCAGGCTCTCGGCCATGGCCAAAAAGGTGCCTTCGTCGCCGCTGACCACCGAAGCCGTGCGTCGCACCGAGAGCAGGGTGAGTTGACACAGAAGCGCCAGGGCGACGAGCCCTGCCGCCAGTTTGAAATCGCTGCTCTTGCTCGAGGTTGCCATCATGCTCGCCCTTCGGATTCTATGGTCTGGGTATTTGAATTGGCCAGTTGGCGGTGCACGTCAGATTTGTGAGATCAGATGGCTATGGGCGGCTCCTATGCTGTGTGTTGGGTTCGGTGTGAGGAGTTCCAGAAGATCTCGAAACGTCCGCTGAGCCTGGCACAGCGCAGAGCCAGGATGGCGTTG
Source organism: Acidobacteriota bacterium (assembly GCA_022561975.1). Taxonomy (GTDB): domain Bacteria; phylum Acidobacteriota; class Thermoanaerobaculia; order Multivoradales; family JAHEKO01; genus CALZIK01. Next base: position 7,059 of record JADFQD010000079.1, on the reverse strand, counting down.
GCGTCGTGCGGGTGACGGCCGGCCGGCGACAGCGAGCGGCCTTCGAGACCCAGCGCCCCACGGCCGTCTCCAGGGCCTCGAAATCGAGCGCCGTGACCGCCTCGGGACCGATCAGCGCTTCGACTTCGGCCGCGACCTCGGTCTCGAGAATCGCCTGGAGCCCTTTTTTTCGACCGTCTCTGCGGTCCCCGCCTCGGCGTTCGCCAGCTCTCGATCGGCCCATTGTTCGCAGGCCTGCCAATACCCCTCCACCTGCTGGCGAAACTCCCGGCCGGCCGCTACCTGCTGACGCACTCTCTCGGCCTGTTGCGCCGTCAGACGTCGCGACTGTGTGCGTCCCGCCACCGTACGGGTGAGGCTGAAGTAGGGACCGTGGCGAGCTTCTTCGCGGCTGGCGCAGGCACAGTTTGGCTTGCCGCACTTGAGCCAGCGCTGGCCCAGCGAGCCACGCCGCATCGGCCTGAGCTGGCTGAGCTTCTGGATCGCCTTGCGGACGGTCTCCGGGACCTTTTGGGGCTTCGACATGGCATCCTCCTTGTCCTGTCGGCTATAATAGCCGACAGGACAAGGCTTCGCGCAACCCCCTGACACCTGCCTCGAGTCATGCTCGACGGTCTGGAGAGGTTCTTCGACCGCCGCGAGAAGGCTCTCGATGTGGCCGAGAAAGCGCTGGATCGGATCGAGCACATGCTGGATGGAACCAAGCCGAGCGGCGGTGGCGGCCGGGGCGGCAAGCGTCTAACCGGCGAGCGCAAGTCCAGGCCAGCGGCGAGGAAGAAGGCGAGGAAGAGAAAGAAGCCGAAGGGCTCTCGGCGCCGGGCTCCCGGAAGAACCCGGCGCCGAGTGCACGCCCAGACCGCGGCGGAGCTGGTCATCGGACTCTGTAAGGGCGGCCGAGGCGCCGGCCCGGCGGCGCGGCGCGGCAGTCGTAGGCCAGCTCATCAGCGGTTTCGACCAGGCCGGTGAGCACGCCCGTTGGGAAATCGTGAATCTTCTCGGCTACACGCGGTCTCCTCGGGCGATACCGTTCCTGCTCGAACACGCCATCCAGGACCACGAGTGGCATCCGCGATGGCGGGCGATCTGGGCTCTCTCCTCGGTGGACGACGGCTCGGTCGTCGAGCGGTTGCGTGCCGGCTTGCGAAACTCGACCGGTCTTCGCCGGCGCAACCTCGCGGGCTACGCCGACCCGGCGACCTCACGCCAGGTGTTGCGGCTCTACCGCCACGAGAAGCACTCGGACATCCGTTGCGAGATGGTTCGCGCCCTCGAGGGGGTCGGTACGGCGGAGGTCGAGGGCTTCTTGAGGCGAAGAGTTCGAGATCGGGATCCGGAGGTCCGCTCCGCGGCGGCTCAGGTTCTGGCGGCGACCTTCAACGGCCGCAGCCGCGCCTACCTGCAGCAGAGGCGGCGGCGCGAGACCGACCGCGAAGTGCGACGCGTGATCTCTGAGGCACTCACCCACGCGGATCGAGCCGTGGTGTAGCTACGGGCTGCCTGAGGTTGGCGGAGCAACGCGTCCGCAACACCCTATCCTGAACACCGCGAGCTCAACCAGAAACGAGGCCGTGCTGCTCTTGACGCGATGGGGTCTGAACTTACAAGCGCCGATCTCGTACTAAGCTCGAGTCCACGATGAAGATCCGCACCCAGCTCGCGCTCGCCTTTCTGCTCTTGGCGATTGTCCCGATGACGGCGATCGTCCTGTACAGCTACATCTCCTCCTTGCGCACCGTCCGCCAAGCCGTGGAAGTGGAGGCGCAAGCCCTGACCGCGGACATGGAGACGCGGATGGGCCAGATCCGCGGCGAGATCCGGCGGCGAATCGCGCGCGTCGGCTCCCTCCCCTTCCGGCGATGGGCCCTGGAGGGCGAAACCCAACAGAAGCGTGAAGCCCTCTATGACCTGGTGGTGGCCGAGCTCGGCGAGACCGCGCCCCTGGTCGAAAGGTTCGAGTTCGTGCCCGAGTGGCCAGGAGCGAACCCCGAGCCCGCTTGGGCGCCCGACCCGGGAGAGCTTCACCCGCCTCAGGATCGACCCCCTAGACCGCCGCGGTACGCTCCGATCATCGTCGATATGCGCCAGATGCTGAAAGTGGTGGAAGCGAGCATCGAAAACCTGCATCCCGAGTTGATCCCCGACACCGACAGGGAAGCGCTCATAGAAAAGGCCCGGCAAGGGCTGGAATTGATGCAGGAGAAGGTCGAGCACTTCAATTTGAAGACCCGCCATGTGATCGAGATCCGAGCGGAGTCTCGAGTGGCGCCCGGTGTCGGGGCATGGGTCATGTCAAAAGGTGACGCCGACTACCGGCTCCTGTTCAGCTCGGAGGTGGAAGTTCCGGTCTACGAAGACGGTGCCATCGTGGGCGAGATTCGAGCGCAGGTCAAAAACGAGGCGCTACTGCGCCGGGTGCTCGAGCGCACGCGCCGGAACCGCGGCGAGATTCCCTTCGCCATCGACGGAGCGGGGGGCCTCCACACGGCAACCGACGAAGATCACGTCACCTTGACCGGCGTCGGTCTCGAAGAGCCGGTTCGACCCGAGGCGCTCGCTGACCGCCGGATTTTCGACAATTGGGTGATCGTGACCAGTCAGGACAAGGCGACCGGCCTTACCTTCGGAATCGCCAAACCGATGCAAGAGTCTCTCGCCGAAATGCGCACGACGGCGATCCGCAACTTCAGCTTCGGTACCGGCCTCATAGGCCTCGCACTCCTGGGCGTCATTCCCCTCTCTCGCCGGATGACCTACGGTCTCAACCTCGTGACCGAGGGCGCCCAGCGTGTGGCCGCCGGTGATCTCGAGGCGCGTGTTTCGTTTCAATCCAAGAGCGAGATCGGCCAGCTGGCGCGCGCCTTCAACAACATGGCCGGCGATCTCCGGGACAACCAGCAAAAACTCCTCGAGAGCGAACGTCTCCAAGCCGAGCTCGATCGCAAGACCGAAGAGCTCGAAGAGGCGCGGCGATTTCAGCTCTCACTCTTGCCCAAGATCTTGCCCGAGCACCCGGCCTTCGATCTCGCCGCCGTCATGAAGACGGCGACCGAGGTCGGTGGCGACTACTACGACTTTCGGGTCGCCGACGACGGTACCCTGACCATCGCCATCGGCGACGCCACCGGGCATGGCGCCAAGGCCGGAACCATGGTGACGGTCATCAAGAGCCTGTTCTCCGCCTACCCGCCGGAGGATGATCTGGCGCAGTTTCACGCCAAAGCCGCCTCCGCGATCAAGCAGATGGCCTTGGGCCGAATGTCAATGGCCCTGACACTGGCGCGACTCACCGACCGGAAATTGACGGTCTCGGCCGCGGGCATGCCACCGGTGCTCATCCATCGGGCCGCCACCGGCAAGATCGAGGAGATCGCGATCGAAGGCATGCCGCTGGGCGCCCTCGAGTTTCCGTACCGCGAGCTCTCGGTCGATGTCGATTCAGGCGACGTCCTGTTATTCATGAGCGACGGTTTTCCGGAGCTCCCCAACCCCGAAGGCGACACGCTCGGCTACGAGCGCGCGAGCGACCACTTCGCCGACGCCGGCTCCAACCCGAACGAAGTGATTCGGCACCTTCTCCAGAGCGCCGAAAGCTGGGCCGGCGAGGCCTCCCCCGCCGACGACATCACGTTCGTGGTGATTCGGATCCGATAGCTCGGAGCGCAAATGGACCTTCTTCTACTCCTATCTGGACGCGGTTCATCGGATCTTCGGCGACAGCCAGGATCTGGCGGCCCACCTTGTGAACGCCAAGGTGAATTGTGGGGTTGAAGACGGAGGCGGTCGTGAAGCCGTTGAATCATGGAATGCGGCCAGGCGGCTGCGCCGGGTCCTGACCTCGCAAGAGAGTCCGCAGGTACCCCCTCTGGGTCGTGTGGCACGGCTCTCTTCAGGGACAGCGCAGTGTCGGCCTGAGCGAACGTCAGAACGAACTCGTCGAGGGCCGGTGGTGCCAACCGGACGACTCATCGAAGGCGGGCCTGACACCTGCTAGACTGCCAGGAGCCGGAAGCAACACCCTATCCGTTCCCCGAACACTAACTCCGAGTATGGGTTTGCGCATGCCGATCACCCGTCCCCGGTCAGCCCAACATACGCCCAGCGGCATGGGCCGAGGATCTAGCGTGCACTCTTCATGAGGCCGCGAGCAGATTGTGGAAAGCGCCCGCCAGATCAGGCCGCGCGCAGTGAGGAGCGAGGAAGCCATACTCACAGTATGTCGACGAGCGAAGAGCGAGTACGGCCTGAGATGGCAGGCGATCTCCGCAAGATGCCGTGGCGCTCATGAATAATCCAGGCCAGACCCGTTTCATCCCTTCCGGGCAGGTAGAACGCTGCCGGTGTTCGACTTGACAGTGCCGCGACAAATGCCGGACCTGCCCGTCGCACAACGGCTTGCTGTTCCAGGAGTCAACTCTCTACGCTAGGCTATCGCACGAAGTGTCACCTCACCAAGGGTCGATTCATCCGAGGCAGCAACAATGAGCCGGTGCGCTTCCTGTGACAAGCCGATTTCGGTCGCCGAAGCCTTCCGGCAGGTTGAGCTAGGGGATGAGATATTCCTCATCTGCTGCCCCATGTGTCTGTCAGCTCTGGAGGCGGGAGACCTGCAACGGCAGATGATGCCGCGCTCGGGCTCGGTAGCCGGCGTCGATCTCGCCGTCGAGTACCGACCCGCCATGCGGGTGGGTGGTGACTACGCCCTCGTCAAGCAAAGGGGGGACGACGAGCTGTACCTCGTGGTGGCGGATGTCTCGGGTCACGGTCTCAAGCCTTCGCTGCTGGTCAGCCGTCTGAGTGCCCTAGTCGAGAATCTGGCCGAGGCAGGTACACATGTGACCGCGATCGCCGAGAGCCTCAATGATGAGGTCTTCTCGAACTTCCGGTCAGAGCATCTGTACCTTACCCTCTTCGCAGCTTCTCTCAGTGCGGCTTCGAGGACCATCACCTATTGCAACTGCGGCCACCCGGCACCCTTGCTGTGGTCGCGCTCGGAAGCCGAGGTCCGGCGCCTCGATGCGCATCACTTGCCAGTCGGCCTGTTCGAGTCGAAAACCTTCGGCAAGCCCGTGGGCAGAAAAGTCACCTTCCGGCCCGGCGATCGGCTGGCCGTCTTCACTGACGGGCTGACCGAACTCGAGCTGGAGGATGGCAGCGAACTCGGCGAGTCAGGGTTGATCGACCTTCTCGAACAGCGTCGAGATAGCTCCCCGTCGACCGCTGGTCGCCACGTGTTCGAGCGGCTGCACGAGCTTTCCCGTGGCGGCGCGCAGGACGATCTGCTCTTGATCTGCTGCGATTTCAGCTGAAGCAGAACCAGGAGCACCGCCGAGTCGGGGATCGGTGATCGTTCGGGTCAGAGCCATCGGCGAAGCGATTGTTTGTAGCTCGCCAACCTCTTCAAAAGGCACTGTCAACCTGGGCTGGATTATTCACCAGGGTTCTACTACGGAGGCCCAAGTCATTGAACCCCACTGCGTTGCGCTCGGTCGGCCTCCTCGACGTAGCTAGCTCAGCCGGGGCTACGCCTGCGGAGGCCTCGGTCGCGACGCCTTGTATCTTCAATGACTTACACCTCCTCACTACGGACCCTGGTGAATAATCCAGTGCCGCAACGCGATTCCGTTCGATGCTCAGTGAACCTTAGAACCAGAACTTGCGTATATGCTAAAGTACATGTCAGGCAAGCTAGGACTCGGCTCGAAGGGAGAACCAGGGAATGTCGACAACCACTGAATCGAGCTGGCTCGGCGCCGGCGCACTCCTGACCGCCGTCGGCGCTTCAGTCTGCTGCGTCTTACCCGTCGCCGTGGCCTTCGCCGGCGTCGGCTCCGCCGCCTTCGGAGCGATGTTCGAACCCTACCGCCCTTACATGATCGTGGCGACGGCGCTGCTGCTCGGCTTTGCCTTCTACCGGGCGTACCGGCCGCAGGAAGCCGAGTGTGCTCCCGGAGAAAGCTGCGCCGTACCCGAGAATCGCCGACGCCAGCGCCTGTTGCTCTGGATAGTTGCCGTAGCGGCCTTGCTGCTTCTGACCTTCCCCTACTACATCAACCTAATTCTGTGAGCCGCTCCTAGAAAGGAGAACCCGTGAAATCGAAGTACATCCTCTCCATCTCGGCCGTCCTTGTCATTGGCATCCTGGCCGCCTGGGTGGCCTCCGCCGACGGCCAAGCGGTCCAGGGCGAAACCGAATCCACCGTCTCGACCTTTCACGTCACCGGCATGACCTGTGGCGGATGCGAGGTCGGAGTCCGTCGTATCGTCAACAAGCTCGACGGCGTCGAAAAGGTGGAAGCCTCGCACACGGAAGGGACCGCCACCGTGACCTATCGGGCCGAAGAGCTGACGCCCGACGACATCATCGCTGCGATCGAAGAGCTCGGCTACACAGCCGAGCTGGCGAGCGACGAGAAAGAAGGCGCTTGAGCGAAGCGTGCTGCTCAGCCACTCGTACCGACGACGGCGGCGCGAAATGCCCGGCAAGCGCCTTCCCTGGCAAACCGGTCGACTGGACGACCGTCGCAGCGCTGGCGCACGGACGCGTCCCCACGAGGCAGGAGTTCAGGCTCTGCCGCGACGCCGAGTGCGACGTCGTCTACTACGGCTCCGGCGGTACGATGCTCACTGCAGACAACCTCAACGTCCAGCCAGGCTTCAAGGCCGGCAGCGACGAACTCGTCTGTTACTGCTTCCTGCACCGCAAGGCAGATATCGAACGACAGCTCCGCGAGACCGGAGACACGGATATTTTCGAGTCGATCAAGGAAGAGGTCCAGGCTGGCAATTGCGCCTGTGAGGTGAGAAATCCTTCCGGACGCTGCTGCCTCGGAGAGGTACAGCAAGCGATCCGGAGCCTCCGAAAGGAACTGGCGGTAACGGCATGAAGCGCGTGGGGCCAACTCTGGCACGCGCAGAGATCGCCGCTGCCCGCGAGAGTCTAGGGAATCTCCGCCTCGTACCCAGTCATGAAGTTCCCACGAGCAAATTCTCCGCCTACCCCATGCCTCGTTTCCCCTTATCCTTCAACGGAAAACGCGCTCGATACGCCTAGAACTTCGG
>JADFQD010000078.1 GCA_022561975.1 Acidobacteriota bacterium | reverse complement strand
GCGCCTTTTACCACCTCCGGGAGGTTGATGAGGGCGAACACGGGACTATCGACGTTTGTGAAGAAACGGCTCAGGATTGCGGTCTCTTCGGTGGTGAATGTTTCGCTTGCGAACATCGTGCCGTGATTCTATCGACTGCCCGGCACGACCGGCAGGGAATCTGGCGTTTCGGAGCGCTGTTCCTACCCGTACCGGCCGATTAAGGAAAGCAGTGAAACTGAAACCGCCTCAGAGCATCAGGCGGGTGGGATTTTCGAGGTTCTTCTGAAACTCCCCGAGGAACACGGCCGCTTCGGCACCATCGCCAACACGGTGGTCGGCCGACATCGTGGCATTCATTATCGAACCGACAACGATCTCGCCGTCTCGAACGATCGGCCTTTCCTTCACCACACCCACCGCCATGATCCCCGCGTTCGGCGGCACGATGATCGCCGAGAAGGTGTCGGTGCCGAACATCCCGAGGTTCGAAGTGCCGAAAGTCCCCTGGGTCAGTTCGGCCTGGGTGAGATTTCCGCCTTCGCCCCGGGCCCGCTTGCCGAGGTCGCGGACGGCACGGGATATCTCGACCAGCGACATGTTCTGGACGTTCATCACCGCGGGCACGATCAGCCCCTCGGCCAGTGCGATGGCGACTCCAAGGTTGATGCTGGAGTGTCCGATCAACCTGTCGCCATCGAAGAACGAGTTCCACTTCGGGTATTTTGTTAACGCGTTGGCGAGTGCCTTCAGGATCAAATCATTTACCGATACGCGGTCGCCTACTTCGGCAAGGGCTTCGTTCAGTTGCTTGCGGAAGGTCATCGCGGCCGACATATCTATTTCATGCGTGACGTAGTAGTGCGGCGCTTCGGTCTTCGAGCGGACCGTCACCCGGGCGATGGCCTGGCGCATGGAAGTCAGCGGGGTGTCGGAGCCATCGAGAACAACCGGTGCGCGGCCGCCAGATGCAGCAAAGCCCGGTGAGGGCGTTGAAGAGGTCGGAAACATCCGACACGATCTCGGGATCATCGGTAAAGAGAGCCAGATCCGTGTACTCGCGAGTGGTGACCGCGTTGTAGTTCCCGGTGCCCAAATGGGCGTAGCGCCGGATCCCTTCGGGCTCCTTGCGAACCACCAAGCACATCTTGGCGTGGACCTTCAGATCCTGTACGCCGTAGACGACGTGCACGCCGACTCGCTCGAGCGCTCGCGCCCAGGTGATGTTTTTTTCTTCGTCGAATCGCGCCCGTAGCTCGACAATGACCGAGACCTGTTTACCGTTCTCACGAGCTTCCATCAGGGCGTCTACGATCGGCGAGTTGACGCCGACCCGGTAGAGGGTTTGCTTGATCGCTACGACGTCCGGGTCGTTGGCCGCCTGCGAAACGAAGTCGACCACCGGGCGGAAACTGTCGTAGGGATGGTAGAGGAGGACGTCGCGGGAGCGAATCACGTGAAACAGATCGACTTCGCCCGTCATGTCGGCCGGGAAAGCCGGCAGAAACGGAGCGTCTTTCAACTCCGGCCGGTCGAGGGTGGACAGCTCGAGCAAATCGGAAAGTGCCATCGGGCCCTCGACGTCGAAGACCTGGTAGGGCGCGAGGCCGAGATTCTTGATCAGGATCGCCCGAATGTTCTCGGGCATCTTGCTGTCGACCTCCAAGCGGATAACCGAGCCGAAGTGGCGCTGGTCGACGAACTCCTGCATCGCGGTCATCAGATCTCCGGCTTCGTCTTCCTCGATTTCTTGATCGGCGTCGCGGGTGACCCTGAAGGGGTGGGCTGCGACGATTTCGAGGCCCGGGAACAGCCGATCGAGATTCGCCGACATGATCTGTTCCAACCAGACAAAGTGCGCCTCGCGATCATTCTCCAGGCCGAGCCTTCTCGGGTCGTCGGCGCGCTCTTCACTGGGAATCCGGCGCAGACGGGTCATCAGGTGGGGCACTTTCACGCGCGCGAAACGCTCGCCGAGTTCCGGATCCCGGATTACGACAGCGAGATTGATGCTGCGATTCGAGATGTGCGGAAACGGATGACTCAGGTCCACCGCCAGCGGCGTCAGGATCGGGAAGATTTCCTTCTTGAACTCATGTCTCAACAGTTTGCGCTGTTTCTTTTTCAAATCTTTAAAGTCGTGGACGTGGATTCCAGCCGCGGCGAGCGCTGGTTGCAAGTCAGCCGTCCATGCCTGGGTTCGGCGTCGAAGTTCCGGTACCAGCCGCTCGCGAATGGCCGCCAGCTGCTCTGACGGCGTCATGCCGTCGGGTGGCGCCGAGAGGGTTCCCGACTCCAGCTGGCGCCGAAGTCCCGAAACCCGAACCATAAAGAACTCGTCGAGGTTCGACGAGAAGATGGAGAGGAACTTGGCCCGTTCGAGCAACGGTCTGTCATGGTCCAAGGCCTCGTCCAGGACCCGAGAGTTGAAATCCAGCCAGCTCAATTCACGATTAAAGTAGATTTCCGTCGAGTCGAAATCCACTGACCGGATGATGGCTTCGAGTGTGGTCATGGGCTCGAAATCGTAACCCCCAAGCCAACTTGAGGCAAGTCCCATGGAATGAAAAGATTGGAACGATGCTGCACCTCTACTTGCTGCGCCATGGAAAATCGGATTGGGAGGCCCCGTCCGGATCGGACCACGATCGGCCGCTTGCGCCCCGCGGACGGCGCGCCGCTCGCCGCGTCGGCAGGTTTCTGAGGGAGCTCGGCCAGGAGCCGACTTCGGTGGTGACCTCGACAGCGGTGCGGGCCCGAACGACGGCCGATTTCGCGGCGGCGGCGGGTTCGTGGAATTGCTCGATCCGATCGAGCGGCGATCTCTACCTGTCGGCTGCTGCGGCACTTCTGTCCGAGGCCCGGTCCGAAGCCGGCGGAACCGAGCGCCTCATGCTGGTCGGACACGAACCCACCTGGTCCCAGGCGGTTGGACTTTTCTCCGGTGGCGGCCGTGTCAGAATGGTGACCGCAGCTCTGGCCCGCCTCGACTTTCCGGGAAACGATTGGTCTCGGATTGACTTTGGGCTGGCGACCCTCACCTGGCTGATCACGCCGAAGCTGCTCGGAGTCGATGAGGACTGAACCCCCCCGGTCCGTCCCTTTGCTAAAGTTCTTCCTATGAGACCGCGACAGCGCAAGGCCCCTCGGGGCCAGCGCGACATGAGCCGATCGGTGCACGAGTGGCGCTTCGAGGTCGGCTTGCCCGATCACGGCTGCCGGCTCGATTCGTTCCTCAGCGCTCGGCTCGCTTGGCGCTCGCGGGAGCAGATCAAGCGAGCCATCGAGAGCGAGCGGATCGGGATTGATCCGTTCAAGGACAAGCAGAGTGCGCCGCTGGGTCGAGTTCGTCCGAGTTCTCGGCTCCGGCTTGGACAAGAGGTGATCGTTCGCCTGCCTGCGCCGCAAGCCGAAGTCGAAGGCCGAGGCGCCGCGGCGGAGCCCGCTGCGGTGGTTTACGAAGACCACTACCTGCTGGCCGTGAACAAGCCGCCTCATCGCAACGTCTATCCGAGTCGCCGGCACCGGGCGAACTCCCTCATCGAATGGGTTCATCTGCGTCATCGGGGAGAGCACGGTTCTGCCGGATACTTCCCCACGCCCTGCCATCGATTGGATCGCGAGACCAGCGGCCTGGTTCTTTTTGCCAAGAGTCGAGCGGTTCGGGCGGAGCTCAGCCGGCTTTTCGAAGACCGGGCACTGCGCAAGCTCTATCTGGCCTTGGTCGAGGGCTGTCCGGCCGAAGGTCGAGGCGTTATCGAGGGCGCGCTCGGCTCGGATGTGTCCTCGAGGGTGGAGATGAAAGTGAGGGTGTGCTCGGACGGACGGCCCGCGAGCACCCACTGGAGGGTGGTGCGCACTATGGGCCGATTCTCTCTGCTCGAGCTCGAACCCCAGAGCGGACGCCGGCACCAACTGCGAGTCCACCTTGCTTCACTAGGGCACCCGATCGTCGGCGACAAACTCTACGGTGGTGGCGACGCCCTTTTCTTGCGCTCGCTGGCCGGCCAGTTGACCGTTGAGGATCACGAGAAACTGGGGCTTGGCCGGCAGGCGCTCCATGCATGGCGTCTCGAATTTTGTCTGGACTCTATGGGGTCGAGTTTTCGCTTCGAGGCGCCCCTAGCTGAGGATCTTACTCGCTGGATCGACAACCTCGAACCCTCGGAGGTGCAATGCTCGAAGCTCGCGGCCGGCGGCTGATCGCTGCCGCGCTCGGTGTCGTGCCGGTCCTCTGGCTGGCGCCGCCGGCAAGGGCCCAGCTCGAGGCGCTGCGCGAGACGATCGAAGTTCGGGTGGTGAATGTCGATGTCGTGGCTACCGACAGAGCCGGCCATTGGCTCTCGGGTCTCGAGCGCGAGGATTTCAGACTTCTTGTCGACGGTAGCGAGGTTGCGATCGAATACTTCTCGGCCTTCCAGAGTACGGGAGTCATAGGTGCCAGTGGGGCGGGCGAGGCCGCCGGTGCTCCCGGAGGCCAAGCTTCGGAAACCGGGAGCCTTCCGCTTCTGATCGTCAACTACGATGCCCGGTTCTCAAGGCCCGGAATCGCGCGCCGGGCCCTGGTGACGTTGCGCGAGCAGCTGGGAGAGCTACTCGAGTCGACGCGAGCGATCATGGTGGCTCGCCAGGGCATGAGCCTGGTGATCGAGCAGCCGTTCACCCGTGACCTCGACCTGTTGGACGCAGCGCTCGAGCGGCTGGTCGAACTGAAGGTGCCGAGTCTCGGCTCGGCGGATCGTGACCTCTTGATCAGCCGTCTCGAGCGAGCGGTCGACCCTGAGCTGGCGGGTCTTTCCGAAGAAGACGAGGGAGTGCTCGACACCGCCTTGGACTTTCTCCGTCAGGTACGCACTCAGGCCGAGGTCGAGCGCCATGCACAGCGCACGGCCATTGCTCAGCTCGAGTCGCTGATTGCATCTCTCGCCGGGCTTCCGGGGCGGAAGGCGATTCTTTACCTCGGACCCGGGATCCAGCCCCAGCCCGCCGAATCGCTCTACCGGATCTGGTGGTCGAAGTATCGATCGATCTCCAGCGGGCTTGGAATCGTCTCGATCGAATCCGAAATGGGGCTGGACATCGCGGTGGCGCGGCTGACCAGGCTGCTTGGCAAAGCGAACGAGGCCCAAGTGGCTTTCTATGCCCACGACCCGCGTGGAGTCCGAAGCCAGAATACGGTCGAGTTCGAGAGCATTGCGGCGTCGGAGTTCACGGAGTCGGACACCAAGAGTGCGCAGGAATGGATCCTGTCGTTGGCTCGGTCGACCGGCGGCGTCGGCCGAGTGAACAGCGCTGATCTCGCTGGGCTGGTCACCGAGATGATGGAAGGGTTTCGCAACTACTACTCGCTCGGATTCAGTCCCGGGGAGGCTTTTCCGGAATCCGGCAAGGTTCGCGTCGAGCTGGTCAACAACGAAGGCAGAGTCCGCCATTTCGATCGCTACGTCACTCGAACCGGAAGGAGAGGACTCGAAGAGCTGACGGTAGCGGCTTTGCTGACCGAGATGGAGATCAACCCTCTGGAGATCCAGGTCGAGATGGATGAGCCGGAGCGTCAGCCCGACGGCACCTATCTCGTGTCGCTGCTGGTCAAGATTCCGATTGCCTCGCTGACTCTGGTGCCGCAGGGCGCTCGGCACGTGGGGCGCCTTTCCGTCGTCGTGCAAGCGCAGGGTGCGGGGGGCGATCTTTCCAAGCCCGCGATAGGTGTCGTTGCGGTAGAACTCGAAAACGAGCAGCTTCTGACTTCGCTGAATGGTATGGCCGGCTATCGGCTGAAAATGCGGGTCTCGAAGGGCGAACAGAGAATCGCCATCGGTGTGCGCGACGAGATCGCGCAACGCGACTCGGCACTGCGAATGATCATCAAGGCAGGTCACGATTCCTAGCCTGCAGGCTAGTCCTTTCGCCCGAACTCGTCTCGGCTTGGCCGTGAGCTTGGGCGTTGTCGCTTGCTTTGGCGCCGGTGCGGGTCTGGGCGCCGAGTCTGCCGTCGTCGTGGAGCAGTTGAGGTCGCAGGGTTTGCCCGGTCTGCGGGCCGACGTGGCGACCCTGATCATGCAGGGCGCTTCCGGTGGGGCGATTGACATGGCGGTGGCGGCGAACCTCGAGCGAGAAACTCGGATCGAGGGCAAACGGCGGCTGTCTTTGGTGGTCGAAGTATCGGGAGCTTCACTGCTCGCGGCGGTCGAGAGCGCCGCCGTCCAGGACACCCTGGTGGTCGAGTTTTATGCCTACGTTGTGGACACCGAGGGCCTGGTGACGGCTCATCTCGCTCGACAGGTCGTGATCCGCCTCAACGATTGGGGTGAGCGAATTTCGTCCGGGGGAATACGTTTTGTCGAGGAGCTGGAGGTGCCGGACGGCAAGCTGTCGATTCGTTCTCTGGTTCTGATTCCAGATGCCGGGCGCTTCGGAATGACCGTTTCCGAGGTCGGGCATGACGGGTCTGAATCGGGTGGTGCTCCCGGCCGCCCCAGGTTCGAGGACTCCTGCGCCGATTGGGTTCCGGTTGTAACGTCTGGTTCGACCGCGGAGGTCCGGTGGAGCGCGTTGCCGCTGTGGCGAGCAGGGGAGCGGGTGACCGTGTCGGTTGCCCTCGGAGGCGGGTCGGAGAGCAACGCCCCGGTTTTCGGTGTGCTCGAATCCTCGAGCGGCGAGGTCGCTCGGATCGAGGCTGCGGTCGAAGGTTCCGGTCTGCCACTCGGTGGCGCCGAGTCGACGCTGTCTTTCCAGGTCCCGAATGTCGAGGTGGGCGTCTACTCGTTCACGGTCGCCCGTCCGGGGGAACTCAGGAAGCCCGGGGAGCGAGCGGAAAGCGAGGTCGAGTCGGCGGCCTCTGAGGTTTGGATCGTGCCCGTGACCGGTGAAGCGGCGGTCGGCGCTCGACCCGCGTGCGCGTGGCCGGAGGTGATGCAGGAGGCGAGGCAATTGTCCGCCGACATCGCGCCGATCACACTCCACGGCGCAGGCTGGGGATCGCGACGCCGAAAGTTCGGCAAGCCCTATGTCGATCTCCTCCGTGGGTTCGGAGACGGGCAGGATCTGGGGGGCGCCGTCGACGCCCTGGTCGCGTGGGAAGTGGCCGCGGTGGGCGATGATGTTCAGAAGAACCTGGCAACGATTCTGGCGGTGCAGGTGGAGGTTTCGGAGAGTCTGGCAAGGGTCGACCCGGAGAGTCTGCTGCCACAGTTCTCACTCCACCAGGCTGCCTACCAGGAGCACTTCAAGAGACGCAATTTCGGTCTGGCGGGCCACAGCCGTCGCATGGCGGCAGCCATTGCCGAGATCTGGCTCGCAAGGCCCGATCGCGGCGAGGAGGCCGGCTGGGTCGCGGATGCCCTGGTAAGTCTTGGCGAGACCGCGGATGTTCACCTCATGTATGCGGCCAGTCAAGGCTTTTTGGAGCGAGCCCTCGAAGTTGACCCGAAGAATCGCGCGGGACGCCTGCTCTTGTCGATGCTCTACGAGAAGCTGGGTGAGTACGAAGCCGCAGCGGATCATCTCGAGCAACTGGTCGCGAATGCGCCGGCGGATGCCGAGGGGTGGCTCCGTCTGGCGACGATCCAGCGGCGTCTCGGCCGTACCAAAGCCAGCCGCGACTCCTTGCGCCGGGTCATCGGCCAGCGGCCGCGACCCTGGATTCTCTCGCTGGCCTATCAGACGCTGGTGAAGGAACTCTACGCAGAAGAACGTTTCGAAGACGGGTTGCGCGCCCTGGTGGAGGCGGAGTTTGTTCTGCCCAGCGATTCCAGGCTCGGCCTGGCGAGAGCCTACGGCCTGGACCGGCTCGGCCGCGGCCGGGAGGCGGTCGAAGTGCTCGAACGGCTGCCCCACGGATCGGATGAGGGTACGTCGTTTCGCCTGTTCTATGCCCAAGCTGATCGGGAATTGGCACGAAGCGTCGCGGGCCGTTTGCAGCGCAACGTCCTAATTCGCCAATCTCGCTTGAGTCGGGCACTAACGAGAGTCTTTGCGGAGGCCGAATGAGATCGATGGGGCCGACGACATGGCGACGCGTTCTTGTGCCGGTATCGGTAGCGGCAGCGGTCATCATGCTCTCTGTACGCGCCGTGCTCGCGCTTCCCGCGTCGCAGCCCCTGACCGCTCGAGAGGATCCGCTGGAAGCTTTGGACGGAAATTCGATGGTTTTTTTCCTAGCGCCCCGACCCGATGAAACAGTCTATGGCGAGGTCGAGGTCGAAGTCGAAGCGCTCTACGAGGGTGTGCTCGAAGTCAGGCTGTTCGTGGACGCCGAGGAGAAAGGCCGGTCCCGGAATCCACCCCATCGCTTCACTGTTTTTCTAGGCGAGGACTATGGTCCGCACAGTTTTGAGGCGGTGGCCTACGGCGCCGAAGGTGAGTTGGGGCGTTCGGTTCGCCATACTCCGGGCATTGCCGTCGATGACGTTCTCGACATCGAGCTTCAGCAGCTCTACGTTACCGTTTCTTCAAAGAACGGCAGTAGCAGGGGCTTGACGCCCGCCGACTTCGAGATTCGTGACTTGGGTGACAAGCAGGAGATCGTGACCTTCGAGGGCGGACACGCCGCGCTGACGGTCGCGGTGCTGATAGACGCCAGTGCGAGCATGGCCGGGGGGCGCCTCGCCGCGGCCCTCGCCGGCGCGGAGGCTTTCTTCAGGGGAATGCGCGAGTTCGACGAGGCGGCGGTTTTTCTATTCTCCGATGTCTTGCGGTGGAGGACGCCGTTCTCTGAGAACCCGCTGGAACTCAGCGAGAGCCTGAGATCGGTGACCTCCAAGGGTGGCACGGCCATGAACGACGCGCTCTACCGGGCGATGCGCGAGCTCGAAGGCCGGCAGGGCAAGAGGGTCATAATTCTGCTCTCCGACGGCATTGACATTCACAGTCTGCTCGATGTCGAAGACGTGATCTGGGTGGCACAGCGCAGCCGATCGGTGGTGTATTGGATCGAACTGCGGGAGGGAGATCATACGGGCGTAGTGACGTCCCATTGGCGCGACCGCGAGGGACACGACGCGGAGATTGACGGCTTGCGCCGTCTGGTCGATGACAGTAGTGGTCGGATCGTTCCGATCACCCATCCGGATCGTGCTGTGGAGGCCTTCGGCTCGATTCTCGCCGAGCTTCGAGAGCAGTACGTACTGGGCTACTACCCGAGTCTCAACCTCGACGACGGCCGCTGGCACAGGGTCAAGGTCAAGGTGAATCGACCCGGCATGAAGGTGCGAACGAGAGGCGGCTACATCGACTATTAGCAAGGAATCGTTGCACCATTCGCCGTGGTAGCCTCGAGCTAGCCGTGCAGCCCTCACGTCTCGATATCGGATTGGCAGGTCGAGGGACGTTCCGCTGGGTCGCCGCCGACCTCACGCTGGCTCTCGAGGAAGCGCGCCGTCGGTTGGACCTGTCTCCGCTGGCTTCCGTGGCCCTCGGTCGAGCGCTGGTCGGTGCGGTTCTGCTTCAGCGCCTGTCGCTCAAGGTCCCCGCTCGGCTCATCCTGGAGGTTCGAGGTGATGGTCCGCTCGGCTCGGTTCGTGCGGAGGCCGAACATACCGGGCGGGTCCGGGGTACGGTCGCGAACCCTCGAGTCGAAGGGACCGACGGTCCGTACCGAGTCTCTCGTGCGCTGGGTGCGGGCTCTCTGTTCGTGACTCGAGAAATGACAGGGAGCGCCTCTGGGCGCTACACCAGCCAGGTGGCTCTGGTGTCGGGCGAATTGGGTGATGATCTCACGCACTACCTCGAGCAGAGCGAGCAGATTCGCTCAGCGGTTCTGCTCGGCGTTCTCCCGACCTCGACCGGAATCGGTGCCGCCGGCGGCTTGATCGTGGAGGCCCTGCCCGGGACCGAAGAGGGCGACCTCTTGCGGCTCGAACGCAACATCCACTCTCTCGAGGGCGTGAGTAGCTATTTGAGCACCGGAGGCGTGCCCCGCTTGCTGGCCGCCACGTTCGAGGGGCTCGAACTCGAGACTCTCGATCATCAGGCACTCGAGTACGGCTGCCGGTGCGACCGCTCGCGGCTGCTTGGATACCTCCAGGCGCTAGGGACCGAAGAACTCGAGGATTTGGCCGAAGAGGATGGCGGATGCGAGGCTGTGTGCTCGTTCTGCGGTAACCGGTATTTCTACGACCCGTGTGAACTTTCCGGTGACCACGCCACCGCTCTCTGAGTTCCAGCCTACTAGCCTGCATTATTCATGAGGCCGCGAGCAGATTGTGGAAAGCGCTCGTCAGATCAGGCCGCACGCAGTGAGGAGCGAGGAAGCCATACTCACAGTATGTCGAGGAGCGAAGAGCGAGTACGGTCTGAGATGGCGGGCGATCTCCGCAAGATGCCGTGGCCCTCATGAATAATGCAGGCTAGGGCTGACGTGGCCGTGGTCGGTGCGGGCCCCGCGGGTGCGACCTGTGCGCTCGACCTGGCGCGGGCAGGTCTCGAAGTCGTGCTCTTGGACAAGACCGCTCCGCCGAGATACAAGACCTGTGGCGGGGCAATCGTCGGTCGAGCGCTCGAGTCCCTCGACGTCGACGTCAGCCCGAGCGTCGAGAGAAGCTTGCACCGAGTCGAACTGAGTATTGGACAAGGAGAGGGACAAGGAGAGGGAGCAGGAGAAAGAGAAACGGGTTTGAGCTTCGCGGTAGAACGGTCGCCGGCTCCGATCGTCATGACGATGCGAGCTTCGTTTGATTTGCGTCTGGTAGACGCGGCGCGCAAGGCGGGTGCGACCCTGCTGGCACCCTCGGCATTTCGAAACCTCCGCCGCGCGGGTTCGCGCCTCGAGGTTGTGACCGACCAGGGCGGGATCAGCGTAACCTGGGTGGTCGGAGCCGACGGCGTCGGCAGCCGCGTAGCGCGCGCGGCGGGGTGGGGAAGCTCGCCGCGGACGATTCCGGCGATCGAGTCGGAACTCAGGGTTGCTCCCGACGTCTTCGACCGGTTCGCCGGCGCCGCGCGGTTCGATTTCGGCTTGATTCCCCATGGCTACGGCTGGGTGTTCCCGAAGCGCAACCATCTTTCGGTTGGCTGTCTGACGACTCGACGCGCTGGGTACGAGACCGAGTCGCGGCCGCTGGGCTTGAATCGACACTTTGAAGGATACCTGCGAGCCTTGGGGCTGGATCGCCCGCTCGAGCGCGAGGATCACGGGTTCGCGATTCCGATCCGACCCAGAGACCGCCGACTGGCGCGCGACGGCGTGCTCCTGATCGGCGACGCGGCCGGACTTGGCGATCCGCTGACCTGTGAGGGGATTTCGAACGCGATTCGAAGCGGCCAGCTCGCCGCGCGGGCCATGATCGAAACCCGGAAGGCACCGCATCGGACAGCCAAGACCTATGGCGACCTTCTCGAGGAATCGATATTGCCGGAGCTCCGGTGGGCGCGTCGCCTGGCGCCGCTTCTCTACGATCACCCACGGCTCAGAGGCTTCGTGTTTGGCCGCGCCGGTCCGGGCCTTTGCGAGGCCTTTATGGATGTCTTCAGTGGAAGCCGCACGGTTCGGGGCCTGCTGAGCCGACCGGCCAACTACGGACGTTTTCTGGGCGCTCTGGTGCGCTCTTCGGCTGCCACCTGATGCCGAGGGCGCGCCGGCTAGCAGCAGCAGTCGCCGTCTTGGCGATCGGCTGGCTGGTTTTAGGTCTGTGGAACAGTGACGCGCGGCGGATCGAGCGCCGTCTCGCCGAGTTGCAGAAGCTGGCGGGAAAGACTTTGGTGGAGACGCAGTTTCGGGGGGCGGGCAAGGCCAAGGGAATTGCCGACCTCTTCGCTACCGACTTCGAAGTCATCGCGGAGCCCGAGAATTTCGCGACCTCGAACCGCCAGGACCTGATTCGTGGCGTGATGGCCTACCGTTCGCGATCGAAGAGCCTCCTGGTGGATGTCCTGCGCAAAGACCTGTTCGTCGATCCCGGTGGAGCGAGCGCCACCCACTACGCCTACGTCCAATTCGTCAACGACCTGGGCGACTTCGCCGGCACCACGACCTATCCGGTTCAAATCGAGTGGGTGCTGGAGAGCGGCGAATGGATGATCCAGAAACTCGAAATCTTGCGCGAGGAGCGAACCCAACCGCTTCGCTGAAGTGTTGCCCGCCCACCGGCTCTCGCGGTACGTTTTGAGTCTCTACTGTGCCCAAACGACCCGTTCGAGTCGGCCTGACTTGCAGGCTGAGCCGGTCCGCCGAAGGGGAAGTCGTTGCAGCCGGTGAGCCGGAGGGCGCATCTGGGAGGCGCGGACAAGACTAAAGACGCATTGAAGGAATTGGTCCGAAGCGCCGAGCAAAGAAGCGCTGAAGCCCGGTGCAATCAGCACTTTAGAAAGCGCCGTCGCTCGAAGGCTCACCGGCTGTGACGACTTCTCCCGGAAATCGTTTTTCCAATCTTCCCACCGCAAGATACAGCTACGTAGAAAAGGGAAAAGGCCGGCAAATGCCGGCCTTTTCCAAAAACAGCGATCCAGCTCTCCTAGTAACGATAATAATCCGGCTTGTACGGCCCGTCCACATCCACCCCGATGTACTCGGCCTGCTTGTCGCTCAAGCGGGTGAGCTTGACGCCGAGTTGGTCGAGATGCAGGCGGGCGACCTCTTCGTCCAACTTCTTGGGCAGCATCATCACGGTCTTCTCGTAGGTCTCCCGGTTGGCCCAGAGCTCGATCTGCGCCAGGACCTGGTTGGTGAACGAAGCCGACATCACGAACGAGGGGTGACCGGTAGCGCAACCCAGATTCATCAGCCTGCCTTCGGCGAGGATCAGAACCGAATGCCCATCCGGGAAGATCCACTCGTCATATTGCGGCTTGATGTTCTCGCAGCGCACGCCTTCCATTTTCTTCAGACCTGCGATGTCGATCTCGTTGTCGAAGTGGCCGATGTTGGCGACGATCGCCTTGTCCTTCATCCGCGCCATGTACTCGGCGGTGATGATGTCGAAGTTGCCGGTCGTGGTCACGAAGATGTCGGCCTCTTCGACCACCTCGTCGAGTGTCGTGACCCGGTAGCCTTCCATGGCGGCCTGGAGCGCGCAGATCGGATCGATCTCGGTCACCACCACGCGCGCGCCCTGTCCGCGCAGCGCCTGGGCGCAGCCCTTGCCGACCTCTCCGAAACCGCACACGACCGCGACCTTGCCGCCGATCATGACGTCGGTGGCCCGGTTGAGGCCGTCGAGCACCGAGTGCCGGCAACCGTAGACGTTGTCGAACTTCGATTTGGTCACCGAGTCGTTGACGTTGATCGCCGGAAACAGCAGGTTGCCTTTTTGCTCCATTTGGTAGAGGCGGTGGACGCCGGTGGTGGTCTCCTCAGAGACGCCTTGGATGCCCTCTGCCAGCGCCGTCCAGGTACCGGGCCGAGCGGCGAGCTGCGTGCGGATCGCGTCGAGAATCACGCCCCACTCCTCCGGATCCTTGTTGGCATCGAACTCGGGAACCGCGCCGGCCTTCTCGAACTCGCGAGCCCTGTGGACGAAGAGCGTGGCGTCGCCGCCGTCATCGACGATCAGGTCGGGGCCCGAACCGTCGGGCCACAGCAGCGCCTCGGTGGTGCACCACCAGTACTCTTCCAGGGTCTCGCCCTTCCAGGCGAAGACCGGCGTGCCCTTGGGGGCTTCGGGGGTGCCACCGGACTCGGGGCGCCCCACCGCGATCGCGGCGGCGGCCTGATCTTGGGTCGAGAAGATGTTGCAAGACACCCAACGCACATCGGCGCCCAACTCGGTCAGGGTCTCGATCAACACAGCGGTTTGAATCGTCATGTGCAAGGAGCCCATGATCTTGGCGCCGGCCAGCGGCTTGGTCTGTCCGTATTTCTTGCGCAGAGCCATGAGGCCGGGCATTTCGTGCTCGGCGAGTCGAATCTCCTTGCGGCCCCCTGCGGCCAGGCTGAGGTCTGCGACCTTGAACGGCACACGAGTTTGTACTTCAGCGGTAGTCGGCTGGGTTTCGGTCACTATGGGCATGGTTCGGGTCTCCTAGTTTCGACCGCTTGGGGATGCGGTCGTGGGTTTCGAATCGGGATCGGTTTGCGGGGGCTTGATGGCGCTTGCCGCAAAGAGCGACGGGCCGTGGGCATCGGGCTGCGGGGTCAAGGTCGTGAAGCGGACGCTCTCGAGTTGCGCGCTTGCGAGCCATTGCTCGATCCGCTGCCGGTCGAAGCCCAGCCACACGTGGCCCATCTCGCTACGGAATCTCTCGCGGTCGTGGGGCAGCATATCGACCAAGAGAAGTTTTCCTCCGGGTCGAAGGCAGCGCGCGGCCTCGTTGAGGACGGCTTCGGGCGAGGCGACATGGTGCAGTACCAGGATCATGGTCGCGGCATCCAACTCGCCGTCGCTGATCGGGATCTGCTCCAGCCGGCCGGAGCGCACGTCGACGTTGTCGAATCGAGCGAGTCTTTCGGCCGCGGCCCTCAGCATCTCGGGTGACTCATCGACTGCGATCACTCGATGGACGTGAGGCGCGAGCGCTGCTGTGAGGTCGCCGGCTCCGCAGCCCAGGTCTGCGACCGTCCAGCGAAGGTTGAGAAGCGCCAGCATGGCTTCGAGATCGAAGCGGTTGCCGAACAACTCCTGCCGCATCTCGGCCCATTGTCCGGCCGCGGACGAGAAGAAAGCCTTGGAACGGCCGGGGCGCTCGGCCAGGACGCCCAGAAGGCGACGCTGGTCCTCTCGGGCCCTGGGGCTTGCCCTGAGTTCGCGGCGCACCAGGCACCAGAGCTCGATCGCTGTCTCCGAGCTGCGCTGGCGGGCGGAATAGAGCCGGCTGGTGCCGTCTTTGTGAGCCTCCACCCAGCCGTCATCGAGCAGGGTCTTCAAGTGGCGGCTGACGGTAGACTGAGGCAGCTGGAGAACTGTGCAGAGCTCGGAAACCGTCAGCTCCTGCTGTTCGCACGAGAGGAGGATTCGGCAGCGCACCAAATCTCCCAGGACCGCCATGCGGCCCAGTACTCCAGGCTCAAAGGAACGAGGTGTTTCGAGATTCAATCCCTTCATCCGGATTAAAGGATAGTACTCTTTGTGGGCATTCGTCAACCTGTCGAAGTCTTGCTATTGCATTGTGAATTCTTTCGCTCCGCAGCCGTCCTGTCTGTGCCATGCTCCCGAGCGGATCGGAGCCAAGTGGTGAGAAATTCTGCCATTCCCCATCCCGCAAAAGAAGGCCTACCTTCGGATGCGTATTGGTACCTGGTCGGCTTCATAGACAAGAATCAGAAGCAGTGGCGAACCATCATTCGTTCCCTGCCGCTTAAGATCGGGCGTCACGCAAGCGCGGACCTCTACTTGTATTCGACCAGCGTGTCGAAAGAGCACGCCGAACTCTTCGAGAAGGACGGCGCTCTCTGGGTTCGGGACCTCGGCAGCACCAACGGCACATTCGTGAATTCGACCCTGATCACTGGTGCCATCAAAGTGAGTGACGGCGATACGCTGCACTTCGCCGATCTGGTGTTCAGGCTCGGTGCCTACCAACCTCCGCGCGATACGGACCAGGGCGACACCCGGGAGTTGGATACCGACGAACTGGCCACCCGGTTGCACGAGTACGCCAGCGAGTTCACCAGCCTGATGAGCCGGGAAACCGTGATGCCCTACTTTCAAGCGGTGTGCAAGCTTGCAGGGCCCGAGGATGTGCTCGGCTATGAACTGCTGTCACGAGGATTACTCGGCGAACTCGAGACGCTGCCGCTGGAGCTGTTCTCCATTGCCGAGCGGCTGGGGCGGGAGCGGGAGCTAAGCCAGCTTTGCCGCAAGGTCGGCGCGAAGGCGGCGCAGAGCCTCCCTGGAGATCCGATCTGCTTCATGAACACCCACCCGGTCGAGATTCAGCAGCCCGAGCGCTTTCTGCGCTCGGTCGAGGAGCTGTGCGGCGAAGTACCCGGCCTTCGACTGGTTATTGAGATTCACGAAGCGGCGATTACCGGGAGCAGGCGAATCGGGAAGATTCGCGATGGGTTGCGTGAGCTGGGAGTGCAACTCGCCTACGACGATTTTGGCACCGGCCAGTCACGCTTGCGGCAGATCGCCGAAGTGCCGCCGGACTACCTGAAGTTCGACATGAGTCTCATTCGAGACCTCGATCGGGCTTCCGACGAGAGAGTCCAGTTCGTGGCCGGGCTGGTCGAGACGACGCGCTCGATCGGGATCGTTCCGATCGCCGAGGGAATCGAGTCGCGAGTCGAGGCCGAAGCCTGCGCACGCGCAGGCTTCGAATACGCGCAGGGCTACTATTTTTCCTTGCCGGTGCCGGTTTCCGAGCTGCCGGCGGACACGGGCTGCTAGGTTGACACTCGGGGCAGTCCTGCCCTTGATTGATGCCCTCGGCGCGTTCCTAGCCCGGGGGCAGCAACACGAAAAGCCCGCGCTGGATGTCGGAGATCAGGACCACGCCGCTTGGGAAACCGGCAAAGACACCCCAGGCGCCGTTGAAACCCACGTGGTCATCGTCCGGAAAGGTGTCGAAGAACGCTTCCTGGATCGGGCGTTTCGGCCTCTTGATGTTGTAAACCCGCAGGCCCGACTCGTAGTTTGCCTGGTATAGCCAATTGCCTCGGACCATGCTGTTGTGATCGATTGTGGTCACGTCGGTGCTGAAGCTTCCCAGGTAACGGGAGTTTTCGAAGTCCTTGATCTTGAAGAGGTAGGTCGTCGAAGTCTCTACGTTGCCGTCGAGTTCGTCGAGTTCGTCGTTCGCGTACAGATACTTGTTCTTGCGATCGATCGCGCCGGAGTGGGAGAAGGCGAGCCCTGGATAGGTGAGGATGTCGATGGTGAACATGTTGGCCTTGTCGGTGACGTCGATGATCGCGATGCCGGTCGATCCGGCGAAGGCGAAAGCGATCTCACGTCCTTTGTGTTTACCCTTCGCGTAAGAGAGCACCAAGACATCGTGGACATACGAGTCGGGCCAGTTGCCGGGCTCGACCACCGGATTTGCCGGGTCGGACAAATCGACTGCGACCAGCCCGCCACCGGCGAGGTTCGAACCACTCAGGTAGGCATAGCCGCTGTCCGGATTGATCGTGATGTTGTGGACCGTGGCCAGGCCGAGGTCAGTCACGCGATTGACGATCTTGACCTTGCCCTTGTCGATCTTCCGCAGATCGATGACTTGGATGCCGCCACCCGCCTCGGTGACGCTGTAGGCATATTCGTCATAGACCGCCATGTCCCGCCAGATCGAAGACCTCCCGTTGA
>JADFQD010000077.1 GCA_022561975.1 Acidobacteriota bacterium | reverse complement strand
GAACTCAAAGAGGACTCGGCGCAGCCTGAGCGGATCTCAGCGGCGTGGCGTCAGTTCTATATCGGCCTTGGAGTATTCCTCGCACTGTGCGCGGCAGGCTGGGCACTGAGCACGACCGGAACGTTCACGCTCGCGAGCTTCGCGGAGAGCGTCTTCTACGTCGTCACCGCACTGTTCGTCGTGTACTTCGCGGTCGTCATCTTCTTTGTGGCTCGCGACCAGGTCGAACGGCAGCGCCTGACCGTCTGTTTCCTGCTCTGTCTCGGCGCCGCGATGTTCTGGTCGGGCTTCGAGCAGGCAGGTTCTTCGATGAATCTCTTTGCGCGCGATTTCACCGACCGATTCATCGGGAGCACCGAGGTCCCCGCAGGAATGCTGCAGAGCATCAATCCCATTTTTATCGTGCTGCTGGCGCCGGTAGTCGGCATGCTATGGGTCTGGCTGGGCAAGCGTAACCCGTCGATTCCGGTCAAGTTCGGCCTCGGCCTTGTGATCCTCGGCATCGGTTTCCTGGTGATGGCCTGGGGTTCGACGTACGTCGAGGCCGGGGCCAAGGTCGGCATGCGCTGGTTGATCGCGACCTACTTCCTGCACACCGTCGGGGAACTTTGTTTGAGCCCGGTGGGTTTGAGTAGCATCACCAAGCTGGCTCCCGAGCGCCTGGTCGGCCAGATGATGGGCACCTGGTTCATGGGTGCCGCACTGGGCAATCTGGTCGCGGGCCTGGTCGCGGGCTACATCGAGGCCATGCCGCTGCCGCAGCTCTTCGGGACCGTGGCCACGATCGTGATGGTGACCGGTCTGGTGTTCCTGGCTCTCTCGAAGCCGTTCAACAAGCTGGCGGTGGGCGTCAAGTAGCTCGGGGTTGCTGAACAGCTGTCGCCAGGGCGCTTCAGCGCCTCGGCGACTGACAACGCTTGACCTTGCGCTCGGTCAGCCCTGCTACGATGGGGTCGAGGGATCCAATTGAACGACGAGCAGAGCGTCCGGGAGCCGGCGGTGGCCGGACTCTTCTATCCCGCCGATCGAGACGAGTTGGCGGCTACGGTTCGGGCGCATCTCGATCTCGGCTCGGCGTTGGCGCCGGCGATGGCGCCGACGATGGCAATAACTTCGTCCGTTGCGAAGGCGCCCAAGGCGATCATCGCACCGCACGCCGGCTACGACTACTCGGGTCCGATTGCCGGGACCGCGTTTGCGCCTCTCGCCGACGCATCGGATCGGGTTCGCAGGGTGGTGTTGTTGGGCCCCGCCCATCGGGTGCGGCTGCGCGGCCTGGCCCTGCCGGGCGCGGCAGCCTTCGCCACGCCTCTGGGTGAGGTGAGAGTCGACCCCGAGCTGGCCACTCGGGTGGCGGAGTTGCCGCAGGTATCGGTCAACCTCTCCGCCCACGCGCAGGAACACTCGCTCGAGGTCGAGATTCCGTTTCTCCAGTTGCTGTTCGAGAACATCACGTTGCTGCCGCTGGTCGTCGGTGACGCCGGTCCGGAAGAGGTTGCCGAGGTGCTCGACACGGTTTGGGGCGGTGACGAGACCCGACTCGTCATCAGTTCGGATCTTTCGCACTATCTGCCCTACGATGACGCGAGGTCGGCGGACCGGGCGACCGCCGAGAAGATCCTCGCTTTCGATTCGACGCTCGATCCCAACGCCGCCTGCGGCGCCTTCTGCGTCAACGGCCTTCTGGACGCGGCGCGAGATCGGGGCCTGGGCTGTGAACTCTTCGACCTCAGGAACTCGGGCGACACCGCCGGCGACCGAAGCCGTGTGGTCGGCTACGGGGCGTTCGCCTTCTATGAGTCATGACCGCGCCGGACCACTCTGATTCTCGAGGGCAGAGAGCCGTCCTTCTGATCGGCCTCGCTCGGCAAGCGATCGAGGGCGAATTGGGACGGGACTTCGAGCCACCGCCAGTGCCGACTGCGATGGTTCCGTGGCTCGGACAGCCGGCAGCGACCTTTGTGACCCTGGAACTCGACGGCCGCTTGCGAGGGTGCATCGGAAGCCTGGAGGCCCAGCGAAGTCTGCGCGATGACGTGACCGGCAATGCCCGCTCCGCCGCCTTCGAGGACCCAAGGTTTCCGTCGCTGACGGCGCAGGAGTTGGACGGCCTGGTTGTGGAAGTTTCGGTGTTGTCCGAGCCCGAGCCGATCGAGTGCCACAGCGAGGCCGAGCTTCTTGCCGCGCTTCGACCGGGAGTCGACGGACTCGTGCTCGAGTGTGGCTCGCACCGATCCACGTTCTTGCCCCAAGTCTGGGAGAACCTGAGTCAACCGTGTGATTTTTTGGCAGCGCTCAAGAAAAAGGCGCGACTCGAGAGGGACTTCTGGAACGCTGAGATGTGCTTCTCGCGCTATACGGTGGAGATGTACAGGGAGAAATAGGCGGCGCCGGAGCCACTTCTCGCGCAAAACCAGTCGGGAGGGGACACCCTTAAAGGGTGTCCCCGATGCTACTCCGCCCGCAGGGCCTCGACTGGATCCAGGCGCGCCGCGCGGCGCGCCGGCATGACGCCCGACACGATGCCGGTGAGGAAACTGACCGCGATGGCGGCGAAAACGAAAATCGCCGGCGTGTTGACGGGCAGCCCGGGGACGACAGCGCGAATGAGCGCGCACAGCCCCAGGCCGAGTCCGACTCCGAGCAGACCGCCCAGCACCCCGAGCACCGCGGCTTCGGTCAGGAAGACGAACTCGACCTGCCGCTTGGTCGCGCCCAGCGCCCGGATCAATCCGATCTCACTGGTGCGCTCGCCGACCGCGATCCACATCATGGTCAGGATCCCGATCGCGCCGACCAGCAGGGAAACTCCTCCGATGGCACCCACTCCCATGGTGATGATGTTCATGATGTTGCCGAAGGTTTCGAGCATCGCCGCCTGGGTGGTGATCGTGACGTCGTCTTTGCCGCCATGGCGCTGCTCGAGCAAGAGCCGGATTCTTTCGGCCACGTTGGCGGGCGTTCGTCCGGCGGCGAAGGTCAAATCGATCTCGTTGAGTTCGTCTTGATTGAAGATTCTCATGGCGGTGGTCACCGGGACGAAGGCGGCGTCGTCGAGGTCGAAGCCCATCATTTGGCCCTTGGACTCCATCACTCCGACGACTCGAAACCGTGAGCCGGCGATTTTGACGAGCTTGCCGAGCGGGCTCTCGCTGCCGAAGATCTCGCGCTTGAGCTTGGGTCCCAGCACCGCCTGCTGAAAGCCTTGGCGTGGGTCGCCGGCGGGCCAGAAGTCACCGATGCGCACGCTCCATTGCCAGACCTTGTCTATATCGGGGGTAACGCCGTAGACGAAGACACTTCGGCCCCGGCCGCCGGTTTCGACGCGAGCCATGCCGAGAGAGAACGGAACGACGTGCTCGACGCCCGGGATCCGGCGCAGGGCCTCGGCATCGTCGAGGGTCAGCTTGTGGGTGGTGCCACCCAAGACGCCCGGGAGGCCGCCGGTGGTGACCTTGCCCGGGTTGATCGCGATGATGTTGGTGCCGAACTGCGAGAACTGCTCCACCATGTAGCGTCGTGTGCCTTCGCCGAGCGAGGTGAGCAGGATCACCGCGGCCACTCCGATGGCGATACCGATCATCGACAGCACCGAGCGGAGACGGTGGCTGACGATGGCTTTGGCGGCGAGGCGGATGAGTTCGAGCATCGCTGGGTAGACTTACCTACGGCTGAGTGCGGTCACCGGGTCCAGTTGCGTCGCGCGCCGCGCGGGTAGGAAGCCGAAGATCGTGCCCACGGCGACCGAGAGCCCAAAGGCGGCGACCACGGCCCAGAGCGGG
This sequence comes from Acidobacteriota bacterium, assembly GCA_022561975.1. Taxonomy (GTDB): domain Bacteria; phylum Acidobacteriota; class Thermoanaerobaculia; order Multivoradales; family JAHEKO01; genus CALZIK01. The sequence goes on along the minus strand of JADFQD010000077.1, from coordinate 13,477 downwards.
GCGCTCGCGGGAAGCGCCGGATAGAGTCGGACCAGAAGCGCCACTGTCGACCATCCGACGATCAGACCGAGCACTCCTCCGGCCGTCGAAATGAAGGTCGCTTCGGTAAGGAACACGGCCAGGATCTGGGGTTCGGAAGCTCCGATCGCCTTGAGCAGACCGATCTCGCGGGTGCGCTCCGACACCGAGACCAGCATCACGTTCATGATGCCGATCCCGGCCACCGAAAGTGAGATCGCTCCGATCGCGCCCACCACCAACGTGAGTGTGTCCAGAATCTGCGAAAAAGTCGAGACCACCGCATCCTGGGTCAGGACGGTGATGTCCTCTTCGTCATGGCGCTCGGTGATGAGGTCGAGCACGGCCTGCTTGGCGATTCCGAGGTCCGAGTACGCGTACACCTGGGCCACGACCCGGAAGAGCGACGAGCGATTGAGCATCCGCATTCCCGTGCGGACGGGCACGATGGCGATGTCATCGAAGTTGACGCCGACGCTCAGGCCCCCCTCCGCGAGGACGCCGATCACTCGGAAGCGCCAACCCCCGACGCGGATGATGGCTCCGATGGGGTCGCTGACGCCGAAGAGCTCATGGGCCGCTTTGGAGCCGAGGACGAGTTCCATTCCGCCGCGAAACATTTCCTCGTCCGGCAGGAACTCACCGCGAGCCATTTCGAGGTTGCGTATCTCGAGGTAGGAGCGAGTGGTTCCGAAGACCGGCATCTGGCGACGGCGGTCACCGGTCGAGAGTTCCTCGGTCCCGACCGTCAAGGGCGCAACTCGACGCACCGATCGGATCTGGCGCTCGATCGCCAGCGCGTCGTCCAGGGTCAGATCGTTGGGTACGCCTCCGATCCCCAAGGATCCCGAGGTCTCGGTCTTGCCGGGCAGAACGATCAACAGATTAGTGCCCAGGCCCGCGAACTGGTCGGTAACATAACGCTTGGCACCTTCGCCGAGCGCGGTCAGAATCACGACTGCGCTGACGCCGATCATCACGCCCAGCAGGCTCAAACCCGTGCGCAGGGCGTGCCCCCTGAGGCTTCCGGCCGCGAAACGCAAGATGTCCCGCCCTCGCATCGAAGGGCGCATCGAAGGGCGCATCGAATGTGTCGTAGTTTGAGTCATCGCGTTCAGCTCTCGGCGAGAATGGCCAGGACTTCGCTGATCTGATCACCATGTACCCGCTTGGTGATCTTGCCGTCGACGAGTACGACGATGCGGTCCGCGCGGCGCGCCACTCTGAGATCGTGGGTCACGACCAGGAGCGTGAGCCCACCGTCGTTCATCCTGTCCAGAAGATCCAAAACTACGTTCCCCGATTGGCTGTCGAGGTTTCCGGTCGGCTCATCGGCGAGCAGGATCGACGGCTTCATGATGGTGGCGCGGGCCAGCGCAATGCGCTGACGTTCGCCCCCGGAGAGCTGCTCCGGCCGATGATCCGCTCGGTTGGAGAGTTCCACGGCCGCGATTGCTTCGGCGACCCGCTGCCGTCTCTCGGTGCGCGGGACTCCGGCGAAAACCATCGGCAGTTCGACGTTCTCGGCGGCGGTCAGCCGAGGCACGAGATGAAAGAACTGAAAAACAAAACCGATGCGATGGCGCCGGATTTCGGTCAGATCTCCCATCGAGAGGTCGACGACCGCCCTGCCCTCGAGTTCGTAGATCCCTACGGAAGGACGGTCGAGGCAGCCGAGAATGTTGAGCAGTGTGGACTTGCCGGAACCCGACGGGCCCATGATCGCGATGTGCTCTCCGGATTGGACCTGCTCGTCGATGTCGACCAGGGCATGAACCTTCGACGTGCCCACGTCGAACGTCCGGCCGATTCCGGACAATCGGATCATCGGTTGGGACGCGCTCACTTCTTGTCGGTGGCGGACACCGCTTCGGCGCTGGCACCGTCTTCGATGCCGGCCTGATCGAGAGAAACCACCACGGACTCGCCTGCCGCCAGGCCGCTCGAAACCTCGGTGAAGTTCCAGTTACGAATACCGACTTCGAGCTGGCGCTCGTGAAGCACTCCCTGCTCGATCACCATCGCCTTGTTGCCCTGGATCAGGGCCGCGGTCGGAATGCGCAAAACGTCCTCTCTGATTTCGAGGATCACCTCGAGGTCGGCGGACGTCCCGGGCAAGAGTTCCGAAGCGAAGTCGGAGTCGTCGAGCTCGGCCTCGATTTCCACGGTCCGGTTTTGCCCCTGAATATCGAGAACGTAGGGCGCAACTCGAGTGATTCGGGCCGGGAACTCCTTGCCTCGGTGCGAATCGATCGTGGCGCGAACGGCCTGGCCCGTGCGGATCCGGGCTGAGTCCACTTCGTCCATCGGCGCACTGATGTAGATAGACGACAGGTCGATGATGTCGAGCACGGCCGGAATGAAGATCCCCGGCGGCGAGGGTGTAGCCCACTCGCCGACCTCGACCGTCAGCTCGGCAATGACTCCGTCGAAGGGCGCTCGCAGGACGGTCTTGGCAAGCTCGGTCCGGCTCAGCGCTACCGCCGCGCGCGCGCGGGAGGATTGCGCGGCGGCTGCGGTGCAGGCGGCGCCGGCGCCCGAGTAGGCGCTCTCGGCCGCGTCCAGGAGGTCGAGCGACACGATCTGATCGTCGGCGAGGCGCTTGACCCTCTCCATTTCGCGCTGGCTGCGCTCGGAAAACACGCAGGCACGGTTCTCTTCGGCTCGGGCGGCGTCCAGTTCTCGCTGCCGCAAGATCAGATTGGCGTTTTGAGTGCCGGCGTCCAGCTCGAGAACTATGTCGCCTTTGGAAACCCGGTCGCCTTCGCGAAAGGGTAGTGCGAGAACCTGACCGCCAACCTCGGGTGAAAGCCGGGCCCGGCGCCTTGCCGTGACAGTCCCTGCGCGCGAGTTCGTGATCGTCGCCTCTACCTGCCCCCTCTCGACGGTCTCGACCCGGACCTGGATCGGATCGGAAGCCAGGACGGTCTGGCGAAGCAGCCAGGTGACGGCTACGACGGCGACCAGGATGGCGAGGCGAAAAGACCATCGTCGCATAGAGGCACTGTAGCAAAGGGCCTCCACGAAACACCGCTCGAGAGAGTGGAGAGCCAGTGCGTACTTTGACCTAGTAGCATTCGATTCTATGGGCGCGCGGAGAACAGGCACCGGCCTGCACTGGCGGCGCGGGTTGAAACTCGCCGTCTTTGGTCTGGTCGGCACTCTGGCTGGCCTAGGGGCGCTCGGCCTGCTGGTCGTGGCCGGGGGAGCCCTCGCCCTTCGCAGTCCCAGGGTGCAGCGGTCGGTGATCGAGGGGTTCTCAGAAAGTGTCGGTGCCCGGTTTGGCGTTTCGATGGCGGCGGAAGGCTTCGATCTCGGACTGCTGGGAGGGCGCTTGGAGGTCCGGCGTCTGGAACTGCGGGCGGGCGACGGCGAGCCGTTTGCGCGCATCGAGCGTGTCCGGGTCCACTTTCGTCCAATGACGTTCCTTCGCGGGCCGATTCGTCTGGAGCTGCTCGAGTTCGAGCGGCCGGAGGTGAATCTCGACGCGCCTTTCCCGATCGCCGACCCGGCCGACCAGGGCGACCAAGATACCCTGGCGCTGGAGTCTTTCGCTCTCACGATCGACAGGCTGCGCGTCGTGCACGGACAGGTGATGGGCTCGGCGCCGCCTCGAGCGCGCGAGGTGCTGGAGGACTGGCAGCTCACCAACGTCGAAGTGGAAGCCCGATTCGACGGCCGGCGGCTGACGGTGACCGCACTCACGACCGACGCTCGGATCGGTCGAGGTGCGGCGCCCTCGATCGAGCTGCGCGTCGAGGCCGCTGCGGGACTGGAGCTTTCCGGCGCAGCAGACATCGAGAAGTTCCTCGTGACCGGTCAAGAACTCTCTGTCGACGCTACCCTTCGGCTCGGTGGAGGGTGGAACGAGACCTCGGGCGCCTTCCGGATCGAAACCGATGCCGGCTACTGGCTAGGGGCCAAGCCCACCGGCCGGGTGAAGCTTGAGGGGCAATTCGACCTCGCGGCCTGGAAGGGCTCGATCCACCTCGTGGCGCCCGCACAGCCGGGGTCGCTGCTCACCGATCTCGACCTCGTCGCGTCCGACCTCGGGGCCGCGCTCGAACTCGAGAAGACGGCGTTCGATCTACGGCTCGAACTCGATCTCGAGAAGAATGCAAGAGATCGCAAGAGTGTGATCGGCGAGTTGAGTCTGGTTGTCGTGCGGGATTCTAGGGCGGTCCTCGAGCTCGACGCGCGGCCGCGGCTCGCACTTGGCGGGAAGTCCCTGGACGACCTGAAGGTCGAGGTCGCGGCCGAATTGCGACTGTTGCCGGGCGAGGCCGGTGTGCGAACCGCGACCGTGCGGCTGTCGTCTGAACAACCCAAGCGGCTCGAGGCCTGGCGCATCGAGCGCGGCAAGGCGGTGATCGAGCAACCGAGCATCGAGCGGCTTCTGGCAGTGGTCTCGAGCCTGTGGCCGAAGCTGCTGGTGCCGTCGTCGATTCGCGACCTGCCGAGCTTTGGCACGCTTTCGGCGAGCGCCGACTTCGGCGGCGCCCTCGACGATCCCTGGGTCGAGGCGAGCGCCCGAGTCAGCCCGGACGCGAAGGGGCGGATCGAGCTGACTGCCAAGGGCCGGCCGCTGTCGAGCGACTGGAGCCTAGATGCGGCAGGCGTCGATCTCGAGCTGGGTCATTTCACACCGGTCGCTTCGGGCCGGATCGATTTCACCGGCAAAATCGAGGACCTTCTGGGCACGGCGTCGGGCTCTCTCGAGGTGGCAGCTCGCGAGATCGCGACCGAGTCCGGAACCCTGTTCTCGGCTCTGGACCTGGCTCTGCAGGGCTCGCTCGAGAAGATCGACTGGCGAGTCGAGGGGATCGTTGACGGGGTCGGTGGCGCAAGCGGCGGCTTGCGTGGCCAGGGGACTCTCCGGCCCGAGCTGTTTTTGGGATCGGTCTCCGAATCGGCCACGGGATCGGGCTCGAGATCGGCGGCGGGCACCCTGACCTGGGAGACCGGTGACGATCGGTTGCCGCGGGTCGAGGGTTCCTTCGAGCTCTCTCGTGGAACATTGTCGGTCTCCGTGACCGCGCCGACAGGGGCGGAGACCGCGGTCGAGGCCCAGCTCGAATTGCCCCTCGGGGCCCTGGACGCCCTGGCTGAGATGCCCGGTCTGGGCGAGCTGGTCGCGCTGACCGATTGGGCGGCACTACCCGGCGAGCGTAGTCGGGGGCCGGTGATTCTGGCGTGGCAGGTTCCCGTGGGGGAGTGGCGCGATTTCTTTACGGCGGAGTTGTCGGAGTTGTCGGAGTTCTCGGAGCCGTGGCAAGAGCGGCTTGGCCGTGTGGTGGGCGGTTCGAACGGACGCCTGTCACTCGACCTTGCCTGTCTGACTTGTTCGACCGGTTCGGCGGAGCTTCACGATCTCGCGGTCGAGCTCGACGGGCGCCGACTGCAAGCGATGAATGCGCTACGCTTTCGAATCGCCGAGGGCCGCGTGTCGGTCGAGCCGTGGACGGTCACTGGCGACGGCTTCGAACTCGAAATGGCGGGTGAGGTGAGGCTTTCGTCAGGCTGGCGCCCCGGCGACCCCGCGCGCGACGTCGTCGCCACCGGCCGGGGCACGATCTCCGCCGACCTCGATTCTTTCTGGCTCGAGTCGCTGCCGGTCGAGATCCTGTCGCCGGGAACGATCCAGGTGCGGGCCGAAGCCTCGGGCCCACTGGACGCGTTGACCGGCTTCGGGAGCTTCGCGGCGCCCGGCCTGAAACTCTCTCTCGATGCTTATCCTGCGATCGTGATGGCGGGCGCGGCGGTGGAGCTCAGCCTCAGTGAGGGTGTCGTCGAATGGCAAGACGCGACACTCGCCGTCAACGGGGCGGAGCTGCGCAGTGAGGGCAGGGCGTTGCTCGGTGATCCACTTGCCGCGACCTCCGGAAGCTTGCGGCTCGCCTCCGGCCTGCCGGTGGTGACGGCGGCCACCCTGCCGTTCGAGATCACCGACGGTTGGCTCTCGATCGACGAGGGGCTCCTGACCACGGCCGGCGGTGACGGAACGGTAAGACTCGCCGTGCCGCTCGACGGCCGCTCCGGCGCGACGGGTGCGGCGGAATGGAACCTTCCGGTAAACGATTGGGCGCCGCTTCTGGCTCGATTTCGAGGGTGGGAGGATCCGGAGACGCTGGAGTTTGCGAGTCGGGGTAGCGTCACCCTGCCGTTCGACCAGCCGGCTGCTGCCGAGTCCGAGATCCATCTGACCGCCGGCCGAATCGTGGTTCGCGGGCGCGAAACGGTGATCGAGCCGGGTATTGAGATCTCATTGCGCGAGGGAGTCTTGCAAGTGATTCCGTTTCGACTGCGGACTGCGGAACAGAATTTCCGATTGGAGGCTTCGGCTGATCTCGAGCGCGGCTGGGGGCTCGCCGACGGGCCGGCCGATCTGATCGAGAGATTCGAACTCGTGGGTAGGGGTGAGGTCGACTCCGGGCTGCTCAATCCGTTTCTCGCGGGCGGCCGGGCGGAGGGCGGCTTGCATCTCGACTTCGAAATCCACGGAACGCCGTCGGCGTTCAGCGGGCACATGCGGGTGGACGGCCCTTCCGCTTCGTTTCTATATCGGAGCCCCTACCTGGCTCGGTTCGAGGAGCCGAGTCTGGAGATATCGATTCAGGACGGCCGGGTCGCGCTCGATCGCGCCAGCCTGCGCCTGAACGAAGGCACGCTCGAGGTTTCGGGAGTGCTCTCCGAAGAAGGCCGGACCGATCTCGGGGTGCGGATTGCGGACTCGGTGTTCCGGCTCGACCATGGACTGATCGTGACCATGGCGGGAGACTTGCGCTACCAGCTCGGTCGGGATGGTGCATCCGCGGTCTCCGGAATCGTCAATGTCGAGCGTGGCGCGCTGACCCGAAGCGTGCAGCTGGATCTGGATCTCTTGAGTCAGATACTGGCGCCAATCGACTTGACCACGACCGAGGACGATCCGCTCGATCTGATCGCCTTGAAGCTCGAGGTGCGTACGCGCGAAGGCGTGCGGGTGAAGAATAATCTCGGGGACCTACTGGTGCGCTGGGAGCCGTTGGAGATAACCGGGACCCTGGCTCGCCCGATCATCGAGGGCCGCTTGGAGGTCGATCCGGGTGGACTTCTCTACCTCTACGGTCAGACCGTCCGGCTCGACAAGGCTGTGATCGAGTATTCCGGCCAGGACGGCGCCGAGCCGCGGTTGGATTTCGAGGCCACGACGTCTCTCGAGGATCCGACCATCGGGCGGCTCGTCGGCGCCGATCCCTTCAAGGCGGTCTCGCGAGAAGAGCCGGGGAGCGCCTCCGCGACCGAAGGCTTCAAGGGGGACCTCGCGCGCTACTACGGAGAGCAATTGGCAGGGCGCGTCGGCGAGTCGGTCGGCGTCACGGTGTCGCTTCGCCCGCTGCTCATCTTCGGCGAGACCGATCCCGGAACCCGGCTCACGGTCAGCCGCGACCTGTCGCCCAACCTGGCACTCGCCGCCTCGATCGGCCTACGAGGCGCCGAGGACCGAACCTATTTGCTCGAGATACACGAACTGCGAACGCTGTCGCGGCTCGTCGGCCAAGCATTCACCGATGACCGCTCGGGCTACGGCGGCGCGTTGCTCCAGCGACAGCAGTGGGGAGGATCTCACCCGGTCGCGGACGGCGAGCTGCCGAGGATTTCGAAGATCGTGTCGACACCGCCGAAGGGCGTGTCGCGAAGAGGCATCAAGAGGGCTTTGGCGGTCCAGAGGGGAGATTTCTTCGATGCGCGGCAAAGATTCGTCGCCGAGGTCGAACTGGTCGACTACTTGATGCACAAGGGCTATCCCGACGCTCGGATATCGGTCCGCGCGGTGCCCGACGAGCGCCGGGAGCGGCGGGTCCGGCTGGAAGTCGACATCCAGCCGGGGCCGTTGGTGGAGTTTGTGTTCGAAGGAGAGAAGATCGCCAAGCCCCTGAGAGCCTTGATCCGAAGTCTCTACCGACCGGACTTCTTCGAGCCGGAGTCGATCGAAGAAATGCGCACCGAAACCGTCCGCGCACTGCGAAGCCGTGGATTCTTGGAGCCGAGAGTCGCAATCGCCGTCGAGCAGCTGGGGCGAGAGGTAGGGGTCCGCGATCGCCGAATCACCGTGCGGACCGAGGGCGGGATCAGGATCTCACCCGCTCCGCCGATCTTCCCAGGCCTTCCTCCGGAGGAGGTCGAGGTCTTGAACGCGGCCTTTGCCAATTCCGTGCAGCGTGTGGAGCTTGCGGTGGGGTTGCCTTCGGCGGACCGGCGGCTGCTCTCGACGCTCGCGGCGATCGGCTATCCGGAGGCGCGGATCGTCAAGCGCTACCAGTCGCTCGGAGCGCAGATTCTGACCGTGGAGGTCGAGGCGGGCCCAAGGCAGCACATTGCGAGCGTGTCGATCGAAGGAGTGGGCGAAGGAGCGGGCGAAGGAGCCGGTGCCGGCCGGTTGTCAGAGACGGCGGAGATTCCGGAGATCCCGAAAGACGAGATCAAGGCTCAACTCCTGGTCGCACCAGGAGACCCCCTCCGCCGGAGCCGGCTCTCGCGCTCGGCGATCGCGATCGAGCGTTATCTCGGATCCAAAGGTTATCTGCAGGCCAGGGTCCGCGCGGTGCTGGAACCCGAGGCGGTCGACGATCCCTACTCGATCCGAGTTCGCTATGTGGTCGAGCCGGGCAAGCTTTCTGGTTTGGAGGCAGTCGAGTTTCGAGGTTTGCGCTCGACCCGGGAGCGATTCTCGCGCAGAGTGGCCGGCCTCGAGATCGGCAAGCCTCTGGCCAGGGATGATCTTTCGCGGGCACGTACTGCGCTCTGGAGGACCGGGCTCTTCTCCGGCGTCGGCGCCGAGATCATCGAATCCGAAGCAGGGCTCGACCGGGTCGTTTTCGATCTCGAAGAGCGTGACCGGTACCGCCTCACCTACGGCGTCCGGTGGGATTCGGAAGATGGTGTCGGAGCCGTTGTCGAAGCCACCGACGATAATTTTTTGGGACGAGGCTGGACCTTGGGTTTGCGCGCCCTGGCCTCGAGCGAGGAGGATAGCCTGCGCGGGCTGGCCCGGGTGCCCAGAGCCTTCGGCGGGCCGGGCTCGCTAGAGTTGTTCGCGGCGGTTCGAAAGTTGACCGAGCTCAGCACCGACGTCATTTTCGGTCAAGTCGAGGTTCCGGTGGATGTCTTCGAGAGCACGCTTCAGTATTCGCATCCGGTAACCGAGCGAACGACGCTCCGGATCTACGGTCGATATACGGACACGACGCGGCAGCTGCCGTTTTTCACACTGCAGATCAAGAATCCTCAGCTCGGTTTTCAGTACCTCTACGACAGCCGATCCCCTGAGCCGCTGACCGAGCGCGGGGTGTTCGCGAGCGTCGACCTGTCCGGCTCGAAGGAGTTCCTGGGTGGAGACCTCAGTTACGTCCGGACGTTCTCGCAACTCAGCCTGTTCCGGCCCGCCGGCCGGCTGTTCGGATCGCGCCTGTTGTGGTCACAGTCCTACCGCGTCGGCCTGGCCGAATCGTTCGATCAGGAATTGATCCGAGATGTTCGCTTCTTCGCAGGAGGCGAGTATTCGGTTCGGGGCTACGAAACCGAGTCCCTGGGCGAGCAAGCGCAGTTTGGATCGATTGGCGAGGCGGTTGGTGGTTCGGCGCTTCTGGTGATCAACCAGGAACTGCGCTGGCGACTCTTCGACGACTACACGCTGGTTCTGTTTGCGGATACCGGCAATGTCTGGCGGGACATCGGGGATTTCGGGTCGAACCTCTTTCCTTCGGGCGGACTCGGCCTGCGCGCCGTCACACCCGTGGGTTTGCTGCGACTCGACGTTGCTCACCCACTGAGGAGGCGGCACGGCATCGATCCGGAGTACAAGATCTACTTCGGACTCGGGACGACGTTCTGAGCGATCCGCCTACCCGCCACCTACCCGAACGACGCGAGAATCTGCTTGGCGGTGGAGGCCTCGGGCGCGTCCGGCGCCATCTTCACGAACCGGTCCAGATCGTTGAAGAGGATATCTTTGCGGTCGAGCTTAGCGGCGGCGAGCCCCCGGTAGTAGTACGCGTAGGCGATGCCGGAGTTCTTGTCGAGCGCCGCCGACAGCAAGTCGAAGGCGGCTTGGAACCTCTCCTGGTAGAAGCGAGTGGCTCCGAGCTGATAGAGAATCGCGGAGTCTCCGGGACGCAACGACCGCGCCTTCTCGAGGGTTGCGGCGGCGTCCGCGAATCGCTTCTGGCGCTGCTGGGTAACGCCGAGGTAGTAGAGGGCTTGCGGATCGTCGGATTTCGCGTCGAGCAACCCGCGCGCGCGGGCTTCGGCCTGAGCGTAGGCATCGTTGGCGGAACTTCTCTTTCCGGCATAGGCGTAGGTGTCTCCCAGAAACAGTGTCGGCGCCGGGTTGCGGGGGTCGAGATCCGCGGCCCGGCGCAACTCGATCGCGGCGGCCGCGTAGTCGCGGCTCTGCTCGAGAATTCGTCCACGGGCTGTAGTGGTCCAGGCGTCGCTTTCCTCGGCGGTCTGCCCCGAGCCTGGCGCATCGAGAGCGGCGCGTGCCGACTGGGTGTCGTAGGCCTCCAGATGGCGATCGGCTTCGCGGGCGGCCGCGGATGGTGCGCTGAGTCCGGTCGTTGTCTCCGGCTGAGGTGCCGTCACCGGGGCGGGCTTTTTTTTGTGTTTCTTCTTTTTTTTCTTGCCCGCTTCGACGTCGGACGCCAGCAGGAGGGCCGTCAGGACCAGGCAGAAGGCGAGAAGAACAGTATTTCGGGCGATCGTCGGTTTCATGAGGAGTCTCCTTGATCGTGGTCAGGGCGCGCTGCGCCCCTCACTCTTCTGTGGAGCAAACCATGTGCCATATGGCACGGGCTGCTAGATCACCCGCCGCTCCTCGAGCCCTTCCTCGGCGGGTGGGTACTGGGGGTCCATTTTCGCCAATGTAGAAACGAGTATCCGAGCGATCGCGAGATTTCGATACCATTTCTGGTCGGCTGGAATTGCGTACCATGGAGCGTACGGCGTACTGCAGAGACTCAGGGCGTCCGCGTAGGCCGCCATGTAGTCGTTCCACTGCTTGCGTTTCTCCAAGTCGTCGGCCGAGAATTTCCAGTGCCGCGTGGGATCGGAAAGGCGAGCCTCGAGTCTCTCCTTCTGTTCGTGTTTGGAGACATGAAGAAAGAACTTGAGAATGGTCGTACCGGTGTCGGCCAGGAGCTTCTCGAAATCGTTGATCTGCTCGTAGCGCGAACGCCACACGGCCTCGGGCACCAGCGAGTCCACCCGCACGATCAGCACATCCTCATAGTGCGAGCGGTTGAAGATCCGAATCATGCCCTTGGCGGGTACCTGCCGATGCACTCGCCACAGGTAATCACGCGCCAGTTCCCGCTTGCTCGGCGCCTTGAATGAGGTCACTCGCACGCCCTGGGGATTGACACCTTGGAAGACGCGCCGAATGGTCGAATCCTTGCCGCCCGCATCCATGGCCTGAAGCACGACCAGGAGTTCTTGCTTGCCCTCCGAATAGAGGCGAAACTGATACTCCGCGAGCTGCTTGCGGAGCTTCTTGAACTCACGCTCGGCCTCGGACCGATTGTCGTGAAAGGTGTCGGCGCGCGTGGCCAAGCGGTTCAAGTCGAGTGGCTGACCCGGAACGATGCGGTGGGTGTCTGGCATGCGATCTCCTTGGTCGGGAAGCGGCCATCTTAGCCTGACCCCCATCAAGGTTTATGATCCCGAGGTGTTCGAGCCCGTCACCTTGCCCGGCTGGCTGGTCGCCTGCCTCGTGCTGGCCGCCGCCTGGCTGGTCCTGGAGCGACTACTCGTTCCCAGCGTCCGGTGGTTTGTAAGGCGCCGGATCAATCGTGTGCTCGAGGAGGCCAACACCAAACTCCAGATTCACGTCCAGCCCTTCAAGCTCACGAAGCGAAAAGTCCTGATCGATCGGCTGCTCTACGACCCCCAGGTTCTCGAAGCCGCCGAGGTGTTCGGCCGGAGCCACGACATGCCGCGCGAGGTCGTGATGCGGAGAGTAGAGAAGTACGCCAGGGAAATCGTGCCTTCTTTCAACGCCTACGTCTACTTTCGCTTCGGCTATTGGGTGTCGCGTCGCTTGGTGAATGCCTTGTTCAGGGTGAGGCTCGGCTACGCCGACGCCGAAGCGCTGCAAGCGGTGTCTCCCGATTCGACCATTGTGTTCGTGATGAATCACCGCAGCAACATGGACTACCTGCTGGTCTCGTACCTGGTGGCGGAGCGCACCGCGCTGTCCTATGCGGTGGGCGAGTGGGCTCGAATTTTCCCGCTCGAGTCGTTGCTTCGGTCGATGGGAGCGTTTTTCGTGCGCCGCAAGTCGCACAACGACCTGTATCGGAGAGTGCTGGCGAGGTACGTCGGCATGGCGACGCAGGAAGGCGTGACGCAGGCCGTCTATCCCGAGGGAGGCCTGTCTCGCGATGGACGCCTGGGTGAACCCAAGCTCGGCCTCTTCGATTACATGCTGCGCTCCTTCGATCCGGAAGGAGCTCGAGATCTGGTGTTCGTACCGGTGGGGCTCAACTATGACCGGGTGCTCGAAGATCGAACGCTGCTTCTCGATCTCGACGACGACGCGCCTCGCAAGCGAGGGCTTGCCGCCCTGACCACCGCGATTGGATTCTGGAGTAAGAACTTCAGGCTGTGGATGGCGGGACGGTGGTACCGATTCGGCTACGCCTGCGTGAACTTCGGAACTCCCATATCGATGCGCTCCTATCTTGCGCGACGAGATCTGGACCTGAGGTCGCTCGATCGGAGCAGCCGCTTTCAACGAGTCGCGGAGCTCGCCCGAGAACTCATGCGCCAGGTCGGTGCCGTGGTGCCGGTGGTTCCGGTGTCGCTGGTGGCCACGGTCTTGCTGCGCGCACCGGATCGGCAATGGACCAAGCTGGAGATAAAAACCGGGGTCTGTGAGTTGATGGCCGACCTGAGGAGTCTGGGTGCCCATGTCTATGTGCCGCGCAGCAATGACGACTACGCGATCGAGGTGGGCCTGCGGATGTTGACCTTGCGACGAGTCGTCGTCGAAGAGCAAGGCCTATTTACGACGCGCCCCGAAGAGCTCAGGTTGCTCTCCTATTACGCCAACTCGATCGGCCACTTGCTGGGGGGACACGATACGTAATGTTGCCGATCGACTCGATCGCCAGCTATGGATTCTGTCGGGTCGAACCGGCGGCCGCGACCTGCGGCCACAACATTACGTATTGTGTCCCCCCTACTCGAGCAACTCGCGGACTTTGGCTTCGAGCTTGAGCTGGGTGAGGCCCGCGGAACGGCCGATCCGGAGCGCGTTCTCCGAGCTCTTGCCCTCGACGTGAAAAGCCCGCAGCGCGAACGCCGCGCCGACACGGTTGCTGCTGCCGCAGTGGACCAGCACCGGGCGCTTGGCGCTTTGAAGAGCCCGGTCAAGCTCGCGAGCCACTTCTTCGCTCAGGCCCGCGGCTCCATGGACTGG
>JADFQD010000191.1 GCA_022561975.1 Acidobacteriota bacterium | reverse complement strand
CCTCTCTTCTTTCGTGTGCGCCGTGAAGTGGCGCTGGATACCCGGCGAGCGAAAGCGAACCGGTAAGTGACCTGGGGGGGTGCGAGTCACCTGGAGGCCTTGATGGTAGGAACTTCTAGCCGAACAGCAACCGCGTCACCGAAGCCCGCAGCCATCCGGACTGGCTGAGGGTACATGCGGCGGGTATGTCGGGCCAAGGTGACGCCTCTTACCCTGAGAGATCTGGCCGCCGGCCGAGAGGCAAGCCATGACCGTAGTCTCTTCGACGCTTAATGGTACCTGGCTCGGATCGACGTCGCCTGGATTCGGGACCAACCTGGGCGATCCGGGCTAGTTTGGTCGCGAGCGGGGAATGGGGATGTGGCCCCATGCGGTGAAGATCAGGCGCGCTGCCAATCTGACGCTCGAACACCTCCATTCGCGTGGCGGCTCGCCGACTCGAGCCTCCGCCGGAAGGCACATGAGAAGAGGCACGCGCAGATTCCTGGAACATTTGTCTTTGAAACCACGTCTATCTTGATAGGTAGGCACAGAATCCCTGTGCTCATCATAGATTAGCCCGATTCCGGCAACAGACTTGAATGCTCGGAGCGTCAAGACGCCCGTTCGTATGGACGCCATCGAACCCCGCCAGACTTCAGAAAGGACGATGAATGCCCCCAATCCGCCGTTCCCGCGACATGCCTCACAACCGGATCGCTCGATTCTTTCTCTGGTGCTCCGGCACCGACTTTCGAGTCCTCGAGCGGGTTCCCAAGTCCGAGGCCATCAAGCAGGTGGGCTACGGCACGTTGGTCCTGGTGCCGGCCGTGCTGGCGCTGTTTGCGATGTCCTACGCGCTCTCGACGTTGACGACGAACCCGGCGATCTATCTGGGCGGCGGCTTGGTGTGGTCGGTGATCGTCTTCTGCTTTGATCGATTCATCGTCTCGACGTTCCGGAAGTCGAAATCGACCATCAACGACATCACCTCGACCGTGTTCTTGAGCCGGTTGGTGTTCGCGGCGTTCGTCGGGGTGCTGATTGCGCATCCGCTGGTGATGCTCTACTTCAATGACTCGATCGAAGAACGTCTGGCCGCGGAGGGTCGAGGCAAGGTGGCCCTGATCGAAGCCGGCTATGCGGCCAAGCAACAGGAGCTCGAAGGACGGGTCGCGGGACTCAAGACCGAGATTCGTGGTCGCGAGCGCGAGCGAAACGAGTATCAAGCCAGGCTCGTGGACGAAATCGACGGCGTGATCAGCGGTCGGACGACAGGTATTCCCGGTCGCGGCGCGTCGGCGCAGGAGAAGAAGCTGCAGCTACTGGTGGCTCAGACCGAGCTCGAGGCCGCCCGCGATCGCAATCTGGGCGAGATCTCGGCTCTCGAGGCGCAGATTGGAGAGATTCGACTCGAAAGCGCGGTCGACCGAGCGGGCTTCGTGCAGCCCACGGACTACCTCGCGCGCGCTGGCGCCTTGGAGTCTCTCGCTTCCGAGTCACCTCATGTCAATAGCGTGCGATGGTTTTTGATCGTCTTTTTCGTGTTCGTCGATACGTTGCCGATCCTGTTCAAGGGCTTCACGCCCCGCGGTCCATACGACGACCAGATCCAGCTCGCGGAGTTCAAATCCGAGCGATCGACTCAGGCCGAACGTGACAGCTTGGATCGGGTGCTCTACCCCCATATGGTGATCTCGCGGGAGAACCGCTTCGTTTCCGACCGCAACTACGAAGGCGTGAGTGACTACGCCGAGCGCTACCGCGGCTTTCTGGACGATCTGGGAAAACACCAGGAGGAATTTCTCGCCGAGTGGCAGAGACAGCAGGTGGTTCTGGCCCGACTCGAGGACGAGGATCTTCGCCGCACCCAGCTCAGCTATATGGAGCAGCTTCGGACCAGCAGCGCCGAGGTCGTCAACAAGGCGGTCGAGCAGTTCAAGCGCTCGCTGGCCTTCGACAGTCAGCGCCGCGAGGAGGGGGCGGAGGCGACCTAGGGGAAATCGTTGTGGCGGTCGACCACCGTGTCCACTGGAGGTGAAGGCGGCAAAGACGGTCTGGGTGTAGCGGTCGACCTCCGTGTCGACCGGAGGCGAAGGAAAGACGGTCGAGACGGAGCTCGACCGCTACAAACCACGCAACAGGCGTGTACGACGGTCGAGACGGAGCTCGACCGCTACAAACCAAGCAACAGACGTGTCCGACCGTCGAGACGGAGTTCGAGCGCTACGAGGCACCACAATCGCGTAGAATCCGTCCTTCGATCCATTGGGGACCTATGACCGAGATCCGACACCTCAGCGAGCACGTCGACCAGGACGTCACCATCCGTGGCTGGCTGGTGAACAAGAGGTCGAGCGGCAAGATCGCGTTTGTTCAGATCAGAGACGGCAGCGGCGTCGTCCAGGGGGTCGCCAGCCGGTCGGACGTCGATGAGCGCAGCTGGCAGGCCATCGAGGAGGCTGTGCCGGAGTCGACCGTCCGGTTGACCGGGAAGGTCAGCTCCGATTCCCGCGCGCCCGGCGGTGTCGAGATCCACGCCGGCGAGTTCGAACTCTTGGCGTTGTCGGAGGAGTTTCCGATCTCGCCCAAGGAACACGGCGTCGCCTTTCTCATGGAACACCGTCACCTTTGGCTGCGATCGACCAGGCAGAGAGCCGCGCTACGGATTCGTAGCGAGGTCAGTCAGGCGATCCGGGACTACTTCTACGACGGCGGCTACACCCTGGTCGATTCGCCGATTCTGACGCCGGCGGCCTGCGAGGGGACTTCGACCCTTTTTGAGACCGACTATTTCGGTGACAAGGCCTACTTGACTCAATCCGGCCAGCTCTATCTCGAGCCGGCGATCGCGGCGTTGGGCAAGGTCTACTGCTTCGGCCCGACCTTCCGGGCGGAGAAGTCGAAGACCCGGCGCCACCTGACGGAGTTCTGGATGGTGGAGCCGGAAGTCGCGTTCATGCGCTTCGAGGCTCTCTGTCTTCTGGCCGAAGACTTCCTGTGCAGTCTGGTGGCCCGGGTGCTCGACCGTTGCGCCGAGGATCTCGAGGTCCTCGAGCGCGATAAGAAAGCGCTCGAAGCGGTTCAGAAGCCCTTTCCGCACATCAGCTACACCGAGGCAATCGAGCGGTTGAAGAAGAAAGGCAACCAGATCGAGTGGGGTGACGACTTCGGCGGCGACCACGAGACCCAGATCACGGCCGATTTCGACCGGCCGCTGATGATCAGTCGCTTCCCGACCAAGATCAAGGCGTTCTATATGGAACCGGATCCGGAAAACGCTGATGTCGTGCTTGCCCTGGACGTCATCGCGCCCGAGGGCTACGGTGAGATTGTCGGCGGCAGCCAGAGAATTCATGATCTCGAGTTGCTCGAAAAGCGGATCGAAGAGCACGATTTGCCGCGCGAGGCGTTCGAGTGGTATCTGGACGTGCGCCGGTACGGCACCTGCCCGCACAGTGGTTTCGGCATGGGGATCGAGCGATTCGTGGCCTGGATGTCGGGCGTCAAACATCTGCGCGAGACGATTCCGTATCCGCGCATGCTCAACAAGATCTATCCCTGACTTGGAGCCGCCGCCCGAGTCCGAGAAGGGCTTCGTATTTTGATTTCCCTGCCGTTACCGCTCGGTATTCCGGCAGTCGCCGGGCTGACAGGAGTTCTGACTCTGGAGGAGCCTTTTCGGGGCGTACCGCACTGGGTTCATTGCTCGTAGGGTCAGGTGCAGTCGTCGCGAGCAGGGTGGTGCCGAAGATGCCGCGCCGCGACGATTCCTCGTGAGTTGCTGCCGCAGCGCGGCAGGAAGTTCTTGATGTTTACTGATCGGTAAAGTAAGCTGTTTTGGGCAAGC
>JADFQD010000190.1 GCA_022561975.1 Acidobacteriota bacterium | reverse complement strand
CGACGCCGCGCGCGTCCTTGGCTTCGACTACGGGACCGGGGAGCTCTGCCGGGGGTAGAGTGCACTCCGGTGTACTTTGTTCCAAGCGCTCGGTCACGAGGTGGCGCTTCTCCCCACCTACACCCCGATTCGCACCGATGAAATCAGTGTCAGCGGAAAGCGCGTTTTCTACGGCGCGGTCGGAGTCTATCTCGAGCAAAAGAGCGCCTTTTTCCGCAAACGTCACGCGGCCATCGACTGGTTCTTGAACAGACCCTCTCTGCTCAATCTGGCCGCAAAGCTCGGCGGCTCGACCGATGCCCGCGAACTCGGCGAACTCGCGCTGGGCGTGCTCCGCGGCGAAAACGGCACTGCCCAGAAAGAACTCGACGAACTGGTCGCTTGGCTTCGGGACGAGTTCAAGCCCGACCTCGTCCACATCACCAACTCGATGTTTCTCGGCCTGGTGCGCACCTTCAAGCAAGAGCTCCGCGTGCCAGTGGTGGTCGCGGTCCAGGGAGAGGACCTGTTCATCGATGAACTCCCGCCCGCCTACCGGGATCAGGTCGTCGCCGAGATGCGCGCCCGCGCCGGCGACGCCGACATCTTCCTGGCTCCGAATGATGCCTATGCCGACACCATGGCCGAGCTGCTCGGAGTCGGGCGCGACAGGTTCGCGGTAATCCCGCTCGGCATCCAGCTCGACGGGCACAGCCGGCCGCTCGCGCCGCGACCCTCGAGCGAAGCGCCCGCGATCGGCTATCTCGCCCGCATCTGTCCCGAGAAAGGCCTTCACCTCCTGGTCGACGCCTTTGTCGAGCTGGCCCAGGAACCCGAACGCGAAGACCTGCGCCTGCGCGTCGCCGGCTACCTCGGCGCCAAAGACCGCCCCTACTACCTCGACCTCGAGAACAAGATCACCGCCGCCGGTCTGATCCGCAGATACGACTTCCTCGGCGAGGTCGATCGCCCGTCCAAGATCGCCTTCCTGCGCTCGCTCGACCTCTTCTCGGTGCCGACCGTCTATCGCGAAGCCAAAGGCATCTCGATTCTCGAAGCCATGGCCAACGCGGTACCCGTCGTCCAACCCGAACACGGAGCGTTTCCCGAGATGATCCGAGCCACCGGCGGCGGCATTCTGGTCGAGCCGCACTCGGCACAGGCCCTCGCCGCGGGGCTGCGCAAGCTCCTCGACGCCCCGGGAGCGCGCGCTCGTCTCGGTGCAGCCGGAAGAACAGCCGTTCTCGAACGCTTCAGCGACGGGCCTATGGCCGAGGCCACGGCATCACTCTATCAGAGCCTTGTCGCCGCCGCGCTCCACCCCGCCGAACAGATCACTTGAATGGCATGCAAGAGGTCGTCGGTTCGGTCCCCTTCGGTTCCTGGGGGGTCATGCTCTTGCGATCGGTCTCACCGGCGCGGTTTGAGCTCGGCCAAGATGTCCTTGGCAGCGACGGCCCGGACTCGAGCCGCAAGAGGAAAGGTCTCGTTGCCTGCGTGGATCAGGTCTAGACGCGTTAGCTCGAGATCTTCGAAGGCGGACTGCATCGAGCGCATGATCCTGGGCGCCGAGTTGGTGGCGTTGCCGGGGGATTGAGGGACCGTGTATCAGGAAATTTGGACGGCAAGCGTCCAATTATCCTGTCACCGTACGTCAATGACCGCACTCCCGAGCGTGGCTCGAGCCTTGCGAACTCCATTCGCCATGGTGCGGATGTGTGCTCGGCAGTGGAAAGGCTGACACAGGTGGGACAGGGTTCGGCCGTCATGGTTCGAGTTCCTGTCTAGGCTGCGCGGTCGCGCTGCCAGGGTGCTCGCAAGACGACATGAACGGTCGATTTTCGAAAGCGTCTCCTTCGCTTCGTCTCCGATCTGCCGGATCGCGATAAGGTCCAACGGCCCGCAACACCGGCTCTCCGACGACAGCAAAGGAACCAGCCCATGACCGCAATTCCTGATTCCCTCGCCGATTCCCCTAGTAGGCAGCTTCGGTGCGCCTGCCTGTGCGCGTTTCTGGTGGGCCTCCCTGCCGCCGGCGTGGCCCCCGGCCTGGCTCAAGCACCCATCATCCAGCCGGGTGCGCCGGGCGAGCCGGTGCGGGAGCTCAGTGCCGACGAGGCGATCGAGATTGCCGATAGCAGCTACTCACCGGACGACGCGCTGTTCATGCAGGACATGATCCCGCACCACCACCAGGCGGTCGAGATGGCCGCACTGGTGGCCGACCGCACGAACCTTCCCGAGCTGATCGACGCGGCCGGGCGCATCGACGCCTCGCAGAAAGACGAGATCGAGTTCATGCAGCAGTGGTTGCGCGATCGTGGCGAGCGCGTGCCGGACCCGACCGCGCACGAGGCGATGCACACGAAACGCTCGATGTCCGGCATGGCCACGCCGGAGCAGATGGCCGAGCTCGCGGCCTCTAAGAGCACGGCATTCGACCGGCTGTTTCTGGAGCTCATGATCCCCCACCACGAGGGCGCGGTGAAGATGGTCAAGGAACTGCTCGAACAGCCGGGTTCGGCTTACGATCCGGTGCTGTTCGAGTTCACCACGGATGTCACCAACGACCAGAATGCCGAGATCGAGCGCATGAACGCGCTCCTGGTCGGACTGTCCGACGACCCGCGAGCGACGTTGGCCGCCGGGTTCGATGACGCCGGCCAGGCCTTGCTGAACCTGGAACTCGTTGCTTCGCTACCCAAGCCGGCCGGGTTCTTCGACCCGCGCAACCCGGCGGGGCTGCCGCCGGGGCGCCTGCAGACGAACACCACCGGGGGCGAAGCGGCCGACGTGGCTGCTGAGGACGGCGGGGATGCCGAAGAGGAGGAAGACGACGAGGACAAGCGCTCGCCGCTTTTGAGCTTCGCCAACACCGACATGGCCTTTGCCGGTGACGTGATGGTGACCGGCAACTACCACGGCTTCAACCTCTACCGGCTGGTGGACAGCGGCCGGCCGGAACTGCTCAGCTCCGTCGTCTGCCCGGGCGGGCAAGGCGATGTCTCAATCGTCGGCGACTTGCTGATCCTGTCGGTCGAGCAGACCCGAGGCCGGCTCGACTGCGGTCTCGAGGGCGTGAGCGAAGACGTCAGCGCCGAGCGGTTCCGGGGGCTTCGCATTTTGGACATCAGCGACCTCACCCGGCCGGTGCAGGTGGGTGCGGTCCAGACCTGCCGCGGCTCGCACACGCACTCGGTCGTCTCCGGCCCGGGCAAGGACGGCAAGATCATCGTCTACAACTCCGGAACCAGCTCCGTGCGCGCCGAGGAGGAACTGGAAGGTTGCATCGACGAGTCCCCCGGCGACGATCGCACTGCGCTATTTCGCATCGACGTCATCGAGATCCCGGTCGACAAGCCGGCCGAGGCGCGCATCGTCGACAGCCCAGCCGTGTTCGCCGATCCCGAGGTGGGTGTCCTGGGTGGGCTGTGGAAAGGCGGTGATCACGGCGACGACACGCAGGAGACCTACCAGACCGATCAATGCCACGACATCACCGTGTTCCCCGAGCGTGGGATCGCAGCCGGCGCCTGCTCGGGCAACGGCATCCTGTTCGACATCTCCGATCCGCTGAACCCGAAGCGCATCGACGAGGTCGTCGACAAGGGCTTTGCCTACTGGCACTCGGCGACGTTCAACAACGACGGCACCAAGGTCATCTTCACCGACGAGTGGGGCGGCGGTAGCCGGCCGCGCTGCCGCGCCTACGACCCGCTCACCTGGGGCGCTGACGCGATTTACGACATCGTCGACGGCAAGCTCGAGTTCCGCGCCCACTACAAGATGCCGGCGCCGCAGTTGGAGGAGGAAAACTGCGTGGCGCACAACGGCTCCATCGTGCCCGTACCGGGCCGCGACATCTTCGTCCAGGCCTGGTACCAGGGCGGCATCTCGGTGGTGGACTTCACCGACTCCACCAACCCGTTCGAGATCGCTTACTTCGACCGCGGT
>JADFQD010000189.1 GCA_022561975.1 Acidobacteriota bacterium | reverse complement strand
GGACTATTCGTTGGCCCCGAGTGCAGCGTCTACGTGGCCGACTTCTACAACGACCGCGTTCTGATCTTCGGACCTGCCGGCGAATTTCTCGGTCAGGTCGGGGGTGAGGGACACGGCAGGGGTGAACTCTACTATCCGACCGATGTAGTCCTCGATGCCGCCGGCGACCTTCTGGTCGCCGATGCCTACAACCATCGCCTGCACACCTTGACGCGCGAGGGTGCGACGGTGCGCGATTGGGGTGGGAAGTGGACCGGAGCCCTCGGCATCGGCCCCTTCAAAGTACCGAGCGGTGTAGCCGTCGATCCTCAGGGACGAATCCATGTGGCCGACAGTGCGAACAAGCGGGCCCTGCTCCTGGACGCGAACGGAAATCTGTTGTCCGAGTGGCGAATGACCGATGACGCGCACCCTGAGGTGTACTCACCCACCCGGGTCGCTGCCGCCGCCGACCGGGCTTATTTCGTGGATACCTCGAACGACCGTATCGTCGTGCTCGAAGTCAAGAAGAAGTAGGGCGCGGTCGTGTCCTTAGGACACGACCTAGGGCGCCGGCTAGAGCGTTTCGATCACCGTTCTGAGTTTCGCCTGGACTTCGGCCGCGATGCCCGCGAGCTCTTGGTTGTCCACCGCCTGCATGGAGGCCATCGGATCGACAGCTGCCACCTCGATGCCATCGCTGCCCTTGTCCTGCACGATGACATTGCAAGGGAGCATCGTGCCGATCATTTCCTCGGCCTGGAGAGCCTGGTAGGCGAAGGCCGGGTTGCAGGCTCCGAGGATCATGTAGGGCCGGAACTCGACATCCAGTTTCTTCTTGAGGGTCGCCTGGACGTCGATCTCGGTAAGAATGCCGAAGCCTTCTTGTTGCAAGGTGGAGTTCACCCGCTTTCGCGGACAGTTGAGTGCTTTAGATTCTAACTGTTCGTAGCCGGGCCTGTGGGAGCTGTGTGTCGGCGCCTCTGGCGCCGTCCAAGGAGCGGTGGGAAACGCGGCAGCGTTTTCCACGGATCCGTCAGCTTCCATAGGTCTCCGGAGACCAGGGGTCGGACGATCAAGGCGCATGCTCGAGCTCCTGGAGGGCCTCGAAAGCCATCGGTGAGATCCCGCCGATCGACGAGTGGCGACGACGCGAATTGTACCAACCCTCGATGAACTCGAAGATCGCCAGACGCGCCTCGCTGTGGGTGCGCCAGCTCCTGCGACCGATCAGCTCGCATTCGAGCGTCGCAAAGAAGCTCTCGGCGAGCGCATTGTCGTAGCAGTCTCCGGTCGAGCCCATCGAAGAGACGACTCCGGCCTGCTCGCAACGCTGGGTGAACGCCATCGACGTATATTGGGTGGATTCAACTGGTCGTCGCAACATCTCGTGATGGAGGTGTTTCGTGATGGGATTTGGCAAGAGTCGACAGGCGATAGGTGGCCAGATGAGGTCTCCGGGCCGACCCTCGAAAGCGCGACGCGAGGACCGGATCCGGTTCTGGGAGGCGATCGCTCGCGGAACGTCCAGCGAGAACGCCGCAATAGAGGCTGGGGTGTCGCAGGCTGTCGGATCGAGATGGTTCAGGCAAGCTGGCGGGATGCCGCCTATCTCGTTGGCTCCGGTGTCGGGGCGTTATCTGTCGTTCGCGGAGCGCGAAGAGATCGCCATCCTTCACGCTCAGCATGTTGGGGTACGTGAGATCGCTCGACGCTTGGGTCGTTCACCGTCGACGATCTCGCGGGAGCTGCGCCGCAACGCGTCGACTCGCAGTCGTGCCGTAAGCTATCGGGCGACGACTGCGCAGTGGCACGCGGAGCGGCGCGCCAGCCGTCCGAAGGTCTCCAAGCTTGCGGCGAACGACGCCTTGCGTGAGTACGTGCAGGACCGCCTCGCCGGCGTGATCGCCAAGCCTGACGGGGAGCTGGTGTCGGGTCCGGATGTGCGTTGGATCGGCCGTCGGCACGGTCGCCGTCAGGATCGGCGTTGGGCGAAATCGTGGAGCCCGGAGCAGATCTCGAACCGGCTTCGGATTGATTTCCCCCATGATGAGTCGATGCGGATCTCTCACGAGGCAATCTACCAAGCGCTCTACATCCAAGGTCGAGGAGCCCTCAAACGCGAGCTCGTCGCGTGTCTGCGAACCGGGCGAGCGCTGCGAGTGCCGCGTGCGCGCACCCAGGGGCGAGGCAAGAAGTTTGTGACCCCGGAGACCATGATCAGCGAACGCCCCGCCGAAGCCGGCGATCGGGCCGTACCGGGTCACTGGGAAGGCGACCTGATCGTCGGGCTCGAGAGCTCAGCGATCGGGACCCTCGTCGAACGCACCACGCGGTTCACGATGCTGCTACACCTGCCTCGCATGGAAGGTCACGGTAACGAATCGAGAATGAAGAACGGTCCGGCGCTTGCCGGGCACGGCGCTGAAGCCGTGCGTGACGCGATCGCGGCGTCGATCACAACGCTGCCAGACCAGCTCCGTCGATCCTTGACGTGGGACCAGGGAGCCGAGATGGCTCAACACGCTCAACTCCGCGTCGATACCGGCCTCGCGATCTACTTCTGCGATCCTCACGACTCGTGGCAGCGTCGAGGAACGCGCCGGCAACCTCAATCCGCTTCCTGCGCTGACCCCCGATCTCGATCTCCTGCGATAGGGCGAGCGCGCGGTCGGTGCTGGCCTCGCCGCCACCGGTTCGATCTCCGGTCTCGAACTCGAACTCCGGATTGAAGGGATAGACGCGCGCACCGGTAAGGCCGGCTTTCGCCTCCTGAAGCTCGGCAATGCGAGCTCTGAGGACCGGACTGAGACGAAAGGCCTGTTCGAGAGCTTGCCGGAGTGTCAACTGGACGGGTACCTTGTCCTCCCCGGAGGCGAGCCCCGCAGAGAGGGTTGCAGCCAAAAGGCATGCGACGAGAACTCTCGGTCCGTCCTGCAGATGTGTTTGATTCTTCTTGTTTCGCATTCGTCCCTCTCTTGGGTCCACTGAGGATCGCTCCTCTCGAGGCTCTGGCGCGACGGGCGCCTTCGTGCGCAACCCGGTCTGAGCCGGCCGGCCATTTGGGTTCCGCTCGGTCTCGAGTGCATTGCACCCGCGGTGAAATTCTGTGCGCCCGCCGATGGCGGACGCAGCTATCCGGACCGAGCCCTAGGTTTCGGCTCGAGGTTCAGGAACGAGGGGGGCGTTCTATACGGTGGTGGTGTTCTGAAGCGCCACCAAGGTTGCGGTCGGCAAACAACGAGCCTTCGCCGGCAACCGCAAGGACCGGACTCGCCGTGGTCAACAGACCGGCGAGCATGGGCGATCGAGTCGGCATCTCCCAGCGGATCTCGCCCGTTTTCACGTCGATGGCCTTGATGTGTCCGCTGGCCTCGTTCTCCACGGCGGTCATGGCGCTGCCCATAAACATCTGACCCTTGATGTACATCACCTCGCCGGACGTGAACACACCACCGTTGTTGATCACCGGCACATAGACCATGCCGGTCTTGGGGCTGTAGGCCATGGGATGCCATTCCTTCCCGCCGTCGAGGGTGGGATGGATGCCCATCGTGACCACGCCGTAGCCTTGGACTTCGGGATCGTAGTCCGGGTTGACGATGGGCCGGCAATTATCGCCGAATCCCGTGACCCAGTTGATCTCCGTGATTTCCACGACCCAGAGGCACCGGCCGTTGGTGCGGTCGATGGAATAGAGGTGGCCGTTGCGGTCTGCGTGCAGCCAGACTTTCCGGCCGTCGATGTCGGCCAGGATCACCTCGTTCACCCCGTCGTAATCCCAGGGGTCGTGGGGCGTGTACTGGAACCAATACCGCAACAGCCCGTTGTCGGGATTCAACACCATGGTGGTGTTGGAGAAGAGGTTGTCCCCGGGACGGCTCGCCCCGTCGAAGTCCGGGCCGGGATTGCCGATGGGAACGAAGATGGAGCCCAGATCGGGATCATAGGAGATACCGGTCCATTGGGAGCCCCCGCCGGTCTTCCAGGAGTCG
>JADFQD010000076.1:14687-18348 GCA_022561975.1 Acidobacteriota bacterium | reverse complement strand
GGGGAGGCGGGGCGCCGGGCGAGATCGCGCTGCAGCCGCCATGGAATGCGATGGTCAGGAAAGTCAGGGCGGTTGGGACCGCTCGGACTGGGTGCATCATGGCGGGCTGCTAGTGGACAGTGCGCTAGTGGACAGTGCCGGGTTCGCAGAGCGTGAAGGGTGCGATCACGGCGTCAAAGGTCTCGCCGCTCTCATTCACCATCTCGTAGCTGCCTTCCATCTTGCCGACATCGGTGGTCAAAGGGCAGCCGGAGGTGTACTCGAATGATTCGCCGGGGGCCAGCACCGGCTGCTCACCGACAACGCCGGGCCCTCGAACCTCCTCCACGCGGCCCTCGGCATCCGTGATAATCCAGTGCCGGGTCAGGAGCTGAACGGTCTCCGAGCCATGGTTTTCAATCCTGACGGTGTAGAGAAAGAACCACTGGGAACGCTCCGGATGGGAGCGGTAGGGATCAAACTTGGGCTCGACATGAACGCCGATTCCCCGGGTGACGGCGTCGGACGAAAAGCCCGAGGTTTTGTTGGACTTAGGCATCGACGCCTCTTTTATCATGTCGAGGGGGTTTCAACCAGAACCGGAGCGGCACGCCTGCTGATAGACTTGGCCGAGTCTTGTTGTTATCGGAGGGAGGGTTCGAATGAGCTTGCCTGAGTTTACGATCGGCATCGAGGAGGAGTACCAGATGATCGATCCCGAAACCCGGGAGTTGACGTCGTTCGTCCAGGAATTCTTGGAGGAGAGTAAGCACATCCTGAAGGATCAGATCAAACCCGAGTTCTTGAAATCGCAGGTAGAAGTTGGGAGCAAGATCTGCCACAGCATCGCCGAGGCACGAGAAGAGCTGATCCGGCTGCGCACTGCGGTTGTAGAGGTTGCCGACAGGAACGGTCTTCAGGTGCTGGCGGCGAGTACCCATCCGTTCTCGAGTTGGGCCGATCAGGAGGTTACGCCCAGCGAGCGCTACTACAAGCACCGCGAAGATCTCGCGTACATTGCGCAGCGCCTGTTGATTTTCGGAATGCACATCCATGTCGGAATAGAAGACCCGGACCTGCGCATCGACTTGATGGACCAGGCTCGCTATTTCTTGCCGCATCTACTGGCTCTTTCGACCAGCTCGCCCTACTGGCTCGGGCGCGACACCGGATTGAAGTCCTACCGATCGATTGTCTTCGAGAACCTACCGCGCACCGGACCACCACCGGCCTTCAAGTCCTGGTCGGAATACCAACGGTTCATCGATACCCTGGTGAAGACCAACTGTATCGAGGACGCCACTCGCATCTGGTGGGACATTCGGCCGCATCCGAATTTCCCCACGCTGGAGTTTCGGGTTACCGATATTTGCACCACGGTGGACGAGGCGATCTGCCTCGCGGCCTTGACCGTGGCGATCGTAGCCAAGCTGTATCAGCTCAGAGAGCGTAACCAGTCCTGGCGCCGCTACCGGCACCATCTCATCGAGGAGAACAAGTGGCGTGCGGTGCGCTGGGGAACGGAGGGCAAGCTCCTGGACTTCGGAAAGCAGGAAGAAGTGCCGTTCGCGATTCTCGCTCGGGAGGTTGTGGACCTGGTCGAGGATGTTGCCGACGAACTCGGAATCTCGGAGGAGATCGCCTACGTCGAGACCATCCTCACCCGAGGCACCAGCGCCGATCGCCAGCGCGCAGTCTATGCCGAGACCGGTGACTTCAAGGCGGTCGTAGACCATCTGGTCGCGGAAACGCGCGCCGGCTGCTGTTAGCTCGCGAGACCGATGGCGTCGCCGAAGTAGACCGCGATGATCAGCATGATCGCGGCTACGACAAGGAGCTTGACCAGCAGAGGGCCGGCAAATCGGAGCCAGCGGCCGTAGGGGATTCGTCCCAGCGCGAGAGTGCCCATCACCAGGGCGCTGGTTGGAACGAGCATGTTGCTGAAGCCGTCGCCGAACTGGTAGGCGAGGACGGCGACCTGCTGCGGCACTCCGGTCAGAGTGGCCAGGGGTGACATGATCGGCATGGTGACGAAGGCCTGGCCGCTGCCCGAGGGGATGAAGAAATTACACAGGCTCTGGACTGCGAGCATGCCCACGGCAGCTACCGCGGGCCCGGTTCCTTCGAGCAGTGAGGCGATCGAGTGGATGACGGTGTCGATGATCTGGCCGTCGTTCAAGACCACCTCGATGGCGCGGGCGAAGCCGATGATGAGCGCAGCTGCGGTCATCTCGCGGGCTCCGCGGATGAAGGTCTGGCTGGTTTTGATGGGCGAGAGCCCCGCGATCAGCGCTGCGATGAGACCGACGGCCAGGAAGATGGTCAGAAGCTCGCCGATGTACCAGTCGGCAGTCGAGGCTCCGATGACGAAGCCGACGATGCCGAGCGCGAAGACAACCAGGATCGCGACTCTTCGTCCGGTGAGCCGAACGTCGTCCGGTGGCTCGAAACCGTCACTGTAGTCGACGTCGGCGACCAGACTACTCGACGGGTCTCTGCGGACCTTGAGCGCGTAGCTGTAGACATGCTGGAATCCGACCGCGAGGAAGATCACCAGAAGCCCCAGCCGGAAGGGCCAGCCCGAGGTGGGTGCGAGCCCCGCGATGTCCTGCGCGATCAGGACGCCGAAGGGGTTGGTGCCGGCACAGGCCCAGCCGATGGCGTAGGGAACCCAGATCATTCCCATGGCCACGATCGCGTCCATCTTCATCGCCAGACTCATGGTGATGAGGATTGGAATCAGCGGCACATACTCCTCGCCCATCCCTATGGTCCATGAGCCCATACTGAAGATCACGAGGCAACCGCCGATCAGCACCCAAGGGGTTCTGCCGAGCTTGGCAACGGCCGTGTGCAGGAACGCGTCAATGGCTCCGGTCGCCCGCAGAATCGCAATCACCCCGCCGACCAGAAAGACCAGAAAGATAATCTCCTGGGCGGCCTCCATGCCCTTGGGAACGGCGGTTAAAGCGTGCCATGGCTCGAGTGAGACCCGGTCTTGGGTGGCGACCGCCGAGAAGCTCCCCGGAACCACCATTTCCCGGGAGGGGTTCTTGGGATACGGCACCCGCCCAAACCTGCCCTGCGGGACGACATAGGTCAGAAGCTGCGCGCAGATCACGATCGAGAAGATCAGGACGAGTGAATCGATCGCCCAGCGCTTTTTTTCGGTCATGGAGTCTCCCTTGTGTGCCTGGCTTTGGTCTTGCCGAGCCGGATTGTAGCGCTCGGTCCTAGGCCGGTCCACGACCGTAGCGGCGTTCCCATGTCGAGTGCTTCACAGACAGGTCGGTTTTCGGCGGCTACCCTTGGTCGGAGTTCCCAGCATGGACAACGCCGACTTTCTTGCCGAGATCGACCTCTTCCGGGAACTGCCGCCGGATTTGCGCGAGCTGGTCTCCGAGCTTTTTCAGGAAAGGGCGTTCGAGGACGATGAAATTGTCTTCCGCGTGGGCGACACGTCGAACCACATCTTCGTGGTCAGATTCGGAGCTGTCGTGCTGTTCACGGACGCGGTCGGAGAAGTGGTTGCGCTCAAGGCGCGGATCGAACCCGGCAAACTTTTTGGTGAGGTCGGAGTGCTCCAGGGTACCGGACGCACCCTGTCTGCCAGGGCTTCAGGCGCGACCACGCTACTTCAGCTCGACGGGCGCAGCCTGCTCGACCTGCTGGAAACGTGAGG
>JADFQD010000076.1:0-14677 GCA_022561975.1 Acidobacteriota bacterium | reverse complement strand
TGGCCGGAGCCTACGAAGAGCTGGCTTTTCGGCTCTCGAAAATCGCTCTCCGATACTCGTTCGAGAACCGTTCCTCTAAAGTCGAGCTCGCAAGAAGAGCGGAAGCCAGGATTCGGCTCGGCGCGGCGGTCGAGCTTCGGATCGAGGGCTACGAGTCGATGCCGGTGATCCTCGAGAACCTCTCGCTCGGCGGGGCCTGTCTCTCCGGCCTTCCCGACGACTGGAATATCGGCGAATGGACCTTGATGTCCTTCGCTGTCGATCCGCGGACGACCCTCCTCAGCGTTTATGGCCGTGTAGCTTGGCGCCGAGTCGGCCGGCTTGGCATCGCCTTCACCGAGACTCTTCCCGATCACGAGATCAGGGTCGCCGGCACGCTGCACCGTCTGACCGACGCGCTCTTGTCGGCCTCGGCCTGACCCGCGTTCCTCTACTACGGGCTGCTACTCGAGCCGTGCGGCCTGGAAGGCCGCATGAATTAGGCGGAATCGAGAGCTTGGGGGTTAGAATCGGCCAACGCTACTGGAAAGAGGACACGATGAAGGTTTCCCAGATTCTCGCCGACAAGGGCAGCGACGCGTGGTCGATCGGCCCGGAGGCAACGGTTTTCGACGCGCTGGAGCTCATGGCCGAGAAGCGGATCGGCGCTCTCCTGGTGATCGAGAAGGATCGTCTCATCGGGATTTTGAGCGAGCGTGATTACGCCCGCAAGGTGATCCTTCTGGGCCGCGGCTCTCGCAAGACGCCGGTACGCGACATCATGAGCTCCGACCCGTGCTGCATCCGGCCCGAGCAGACGGTCGATGACGCCATGGCACTGATGACCGATAAGCGCATCCGCCACTTGCCGGTGGTCAGGGAAGAGGTCCTGGCGGGGATCATCACCATCGGCGACCTGGTCAAGGCCAAGATTGCGGACCAGGAGTTCGTGATTCAGCAGCTCGAGAACTACAT
This sequence comes from Acidobacteriota bacterium, assembly GCA_022561975.1. GTDB lineage: Bacteria > Acidobacteriota > Thermoanaerobaculia > Multivoradales > JAHEKO01 > CALZIK01. Next base: position 13,723 of record JADFQD010000076.1, on the reverse strand, counting down.
CACCGGCTAGCCTGACCTTCTCACCAGGTTCGTGACGAGACGCCGCAAATGTCTGGGGATACAAGGCTTGCGACTGAGGCCAACGCAGGCGTACTCGAAGTACGCCGAGGAGGTCGGTGGGAGCCCCTATCGGAGCCAGCGCAGTAGATTCAGGCATTTGCGACATCGCAGGTGAAGCTCGGTGAGAAGGTCAGGCTAGCAGCCCTTGGTAGCGGTAGGGCGCCCGCCATGGCGAGCGACTCTACGGCGCCGTGCAAACGTTGACGTCGGCATCAAAACCGAAGTCCACGCCCACGTCTCTGGTGCAGACCAGAGTGCCGAAACAGTCGCCGTCCTTCTTGCAATTGCCTTGGCCCTCGCCACAGGGTCCGCACTTGCTGCAAAAGCTCTTGGCGCCTGGGGCCTTCTGGTCACAAGCCGCGGCCCAGAAGTCCTCGTCGTAGAGCTGGCGGGCGGCCAAAATGTCGTCGTCGTGAATCTCGGCGCCGAACGGCTGGTCCAGCCGGGCAGCCATGAGAGCCTCGGCGAGGAAATCGCTCTTCGAGCACTTTGGGCTCGAAGGATCGCCGCACGCGTGACCAAGGCCGAGGGTATGCCCGAGTTCGTGGGCGTAGATTTGGGCCATGAGGTCGGAATTTCCCTGGACGAAGCAGTCGATGCCGTCGTTTACGACGATCTCCGCCTCGTGGGCTGCCAGTGTGGAGAGGCCCTTCCACTGAGTAAAGAAGAAGTCGAAGTCCGATAGACCACCGATGGCCAGCACCCCCCCGCCCGGACACTCGAAGTCCTCCTCGATGGAGTCGTTGAAGTCACGGTGCAGCAGGGTGTTGCGTGAATCCGCGATGTCGAACCCGGTGGTCGAGGAAGTGGTGCCGGCGTTGGTGAGCTTGATCGGTACACCCGAGAACTTTCTCTTCCAGGCCTTGCGAGCTTTCTTGAACTCCTGGGCGCCCTTGCTCGAGAAGCCTGCCTGGCCATCTTTGTGGCGGTGCCAGCGGACCTTGCGGCCGCTGTCGAACTCGAACCATCTCAGAATGAAGTCGTCTCCGGCGAGATAGGTAAACGGCGAGGCGATAACTGTTACATCACGCGAAGACTCCGGCAAGAAGTAGTCTGCGGAGCGTATGACGCCGGCCTGACGATCCGAGATCCACTGCTCGAACAGATCGGCGTCTCGCGGCATCGGAGCCGCGAGCTGGATCGTCATCCGCGCCGAGTCACTCCCGGCGCCGGGCTCGACATTCGACGTCGCGACTTCGAAGCGGTCGGTTCCCGGGCGCTCGTAGGTTCGCTGTGCTCCGCTTCGCCGCTCGATAAAAGCGCCCTGGAAGATGTGGAGTACGCGGTAGCTTCCGTCTTGTGCTGTCGACAGGAACAGCAGCGTCGAGTCACCGGGATCGAATTCCGGGGTGCCGAAGACCTTGACTCCCAGACCTTTGGCCAAGTCGATTCCACCCAGCACCTTCACAATCAAGCGCGAGCCGAGGCCCTCTCCCCGAAGAACTTCTGTGATATCGAACTCGTACGAGGTCATGACGCGTCCGGTTTCGTCGCCTACGGACCGGGAGACAACCGTGGCCCGAACGACAGCATCGGCACGATCAACCAGCAGCGTGTCCGGGACCGGGACGTAGGTCAGCGCGCTGGCGCCGACCGGGGCCATGAACCAAGCCGTGAAGCAGAGTGAGAATAGCGCTCGATAACTCATGGCCGGTTCTCCGAGTTTAAGGGCGATTCCTTGGGTTGTCCGTCAGGCGAGTTTTGTGGTTGAGAGATCTTCGATGCCCTGCGGCGCTTTTTCTCGTCCAGGCGTCTCCTCTTCTCTTTCAGGCGGCGCTTGCGTTCTTTGGGGTCTGCGGCCAGTTGCGCCTCGGCGAGTTCCTCAGCGTGTATATTACGACGGCACAGAGCCCTGAGGCCGAACGAGAGGTTACGATTGACTTCGAATCCCCGACGAAACCGAAAGTCCAAGTTGAATACCCCTCCATCCGAGCCCTCGGTCGTGCTCCAGAGGCAGCAAGCCGTCAGCTGAACCTGGTCCGCGACCTTCAAAGCTCTGATCGACCACATGGCTTCCAGGGTTTCGAGTTCCGCGAGTGATGGTAGTTGCCAGTTGTCGAACCCGCCGAGGGTGAGATCCTCGCAGTAGCTGCCGGCTCGTGCCCAAGAGATATCCCTGGCGTTGTCTCGGCGAGCCCACATCAGACCCCGATCGAGGTCACGGAACGCCTGTTCGCGGATCTCTTTCTTCCGCTGGGCTTCGATCGCTTCGAGCATGGGGATCGCAATCTCTCGGATCTCGTCGAGTTCGAGTTTCAAGTCCACGCTCCAGCGCGCGAACATCACGTCGGTGGCGGTTGCGGAGACTCCGATGGCGAGAGAATCGACTTCGACCTCGAGCGGTTGGCCCGGCTCGAGCGACCCTTTGGAGGCACCGCCGACAGTGAGGCTACAAGGTGCATCGGTGGTGAAGACCAGTGTGGCGACCATGGCAGCCTCTTCGACCTCGAGATCCTCGCTGCCCGTGTCTTCGCTTCGAGAGGGATCGCCGGATCGGTTGTCGGCAACGTCGAAGTTTGGCGAAGTGCTCGGCGTCGCTCCGGAAGAAGATTCTGCCGGCTGAGCCTGCGAAGCCGGGAGTCGGCCGAGCGCGAGAAGGGCTAGGACCAGGAGCACGCGCCATCGGCGAGGCGTGAGCCTCGCCGGAGCGGAGTCTCGGAATCGATCAACCTCTCGACGTCGCACGCCCTTCACCAAAGATCACTCGCACGATGAAGTCGCGGGTTCCGAGAAGAGCTTCGCTCTGAATCCTCTGCCCGCCCTCGATGGGAAGACCATCGATCAGAGTCGGGTTGTCGGTCGAGAGATTACGAACAAAGACGTTCCCGTCTCGCTGTGACAGCTCGAACTGCTCGGGCGAGATACCCGGCTCGTCAATCAAGACGCAGTCACAGGTGGAGCGGGCACCGGCTACCGCGCTTTCCAGCAGGGTCACGCTGTACTGACTGCCCGGCTTTTTCCCGCGCACGACGATCAACCGCACCACCCGCAGCCTGATCGGCCGCGGCGGTCTGCTGGTCACAATGTCGCCCGCCGAGAGGTGGGTCGCGGGCTCGACCGGTCCTACTGGGGGCGGGGAGTCGACGTCGATGCCGGGGGGTTTTGGCGCCGAGCTTCGACGATTCCAGACCAACCAGCCGGCAGCGATCGCCGCGAGGATGGGCAGGGCCAACCACGCCCAGGCCCAACTCGACGGCGGGCTAGCGTCTGTCTGTGGGAGGGTCTCTGGGGGGGGCTCTGCGCCGGGAGGCTCGCTCGGCGCTTCGGCCGCTGCCTCCGGTTCCAGGGTCGCCGCCTTGGTTTCCCGGTTCCCGACCGAGCCAGCGGATGGCAACAGCCGAATCGCTTGACCATCGGATAACACTCGCTCTCCGTCCGATAGGTTGGCTTGGAGTCGGTAACTGCGACCATCGCGTATGCACTCCGGACAAGAAAAGTCGAGCACCCAGACGTTGTGAATGGCTTCTCGAATGGCGGAGTATGTGGTCGTCAGTGAGGCCGTTGAGCCTTCGAAGAACGCGCCGCCAGAATTGGTCGCCAAGCGCCTGAGTACCTGGAGGTAGCGGCTTCGCTCCGCGGGATTGCGAATCCGGCTGAGCCCGATCGCGAAGATCGGTACCGGATCGTCGCGAAGCACGGCCAGGGTGTCCTCCAGAGACCAACCGCTGCCTTCATCTCGACCGTCGGTCAGGACGATGAGAACCCGCCGGCCTGGAAGGTCGGGGTCACGGCGGCGAGCGAGCTCGAAGCCGTCGTACAGGGCTTCGAATAGGACTGTAGAGTTGTCGGTCGGCCCGAGAACTTTGATGCTCTCGCGCAGGCGATCGACCTCGTTGGTGAAGTCCACGACCAGCCGACTCTCATCGCCGAACGCAAGGATCGCAGCTCGGTCCTGAGGCCGCAGGCCGGTCATCCAATTCTCCAACGACTCTTGAATCAGCGCGAACTCATGATCGCTCAGCGATCGAGAAATATCCACGAGAAAAATGTAGGCGACGCCCTGGCCGCTTTGATGGAAGGCCTGGACACCGACAAGGTCCAGATCGTGCGCTCCCAGCGTGGCGCTGATCGAGGTTCCTTCCAGGTGAAACACCGGCTCGTTGCGCTCGTCCAAGACTCGCGCGTAGGAGCGGAGTGCGGTCGGGTCGCCGTCCAGAAGAGCGGTCTGGCTGATTTCGAAGGATCGGATGGCCCCGGTGCTGGGCATAGCAAGCGACCCGGTAAGTACGGCCAGAGCGGCCAGCAATCTACGGACGAATCTGGTGCCCCTCGGGCCGCGGGATCGGTTGCTCCGGCCCCGCGTGCGCGCGAGCAACGCTTCCACGCCGAGCGTCGAAACGGGCGCGGGTTCAAACGGGTTAGGAGGCGATAAGTCGCGATAATTCAAGGGTTTCTTCACCTCCGAAGGTTCCCGAGCCACGAGTCGCGTATGCTACCATTCCGTCCTTATGGAACCAATCGTCTCGCCGCGAAAGGCGGAACTGCTGGGCTCTACCTTCCGGCGCCTCGTGCGTCGCGGAGCTCTCGCTCGGGTCTCGAAACTCCTCGCCAGGACCCGGCCCGAGGACGTGGCGCTGCAACTTCGTGGCCTGATGCCGTCGGAGCAGGCCGTGGTCTTTCGGATTCTGCTCGCGGAATACCGTGAGAGTGCGGGAGACGTTCTGACCGGACTCGAGCCTTCCTTGCGAAGCCACTTGTTCGAGGAACTCGAGCCGCAGGAGATCGCCGGCCTGCTCGGCCAGATGCCCGTGGACGATGCCGTGTCGGTTGTCGAGGACTTGCCGTCCGAACTGCGGGCTTCGGTCATGGCGTTGACAGAACGGTCGGAGCTGGAAGAAGTCCAGGAGCAGCTCACCTACGATGATGATTCTGCGGGGCGGATCATGGACCCCCACTTTTTTGCGCTGTCGGAGAAGACGACCGTCGGTGAGGCGATCGCGGTGATTCAAAAGGGCGAGGATGTCGAGAACATTTTCTATCTCTATGTCGTCGACAGCGAAGGCCGGCTGGTCGGAGTGACCTCTTTGAGGCAACTTCTGCTCAATCCGCCGGAAACTCCTCTGGCAAGCCTGATGTCCCGCGCGATCATCAGGGCCGACGTCGATACGGACCAGGAAGACGTGGCCGACCTCGCGACTCGTTACGACTTGCTCGCGATTCCGATTGTCGACGGCGACAGGCTCGTCGGAATCGTCACGGTCGACGACATCATCGACGTCGTTCGCGAAGAAGCCACCGAAGATTTCTTCAAGATGGTAGGCACCTCCGACGACGAGATCGTCTATCAGGACCGCTCGTTCAAGGTGTTTAGAATCCGGTTCCCCTGGCTGGTGGTCAACCTTGCCGGTCTGGCTGTTGCCGGCCTCTTGATTCATTGGTTCGAATTTCGCTTGAGCGAGGCAATGTTTCTGCTGCCGTTCGTGCCCGTGGTGATGGGGATGGGCGGCAACATCGGCAGCCAGACTTCGACGATCGCGGTGCGAGGTCTGGCCACCGGAAGGATCACCCTGGACCGAGCCACCTCGCGTCAGTTCGTGTGGCAGCAGTTCAAGGTGGGCGTTCTGATCGGCTTGGCGTGCGCTGGCCTGGCGGCGGCCGGAGCCCTGATGTTGCCGCGGTTGCCCTGGCTCGGACTCGAAGGCGAGGTGGCGCTGCTTCCCTATGCCTTGGTGGTCGGTGTTTCCCTGTTTCTGGCCATTCTGGTGGCGTCCGTGAACGGAGCCTTCATTCCTCTGGTCTTCGAAAAACTGGGGATCGATCCGGCGGTCGCCGCGGGGCCCCTGGTGACGACCTCGAACGACATCAGTGGCATCATCATCTACTTCGGCTTGGCCTCTCTGTTGATCGGCTACTTGATCCCCTGACCCGGCCGGGCCGGTGGTGAAGGCATGGGACTCCAATCCGGAGAGGCCATCATTCTGGACGTCCTGGACCTCCAGGAGTACGACCGGATCGTAGTGTTTCTGACCCGCGAAAGCGGTAAAAAGCGAGGCGTCGCCAACGGCGCCCGGCGCAAATACAGTCGGTTTGCCGGTCAACTCCAGCCGCTCGCGAAAGTGGAAGCCACCTGGTTCGAGAAGGAGGGGAGAGACCTGGTGAGGATTTCGAGCCTCGAGCTTGTGCGGTCGGCCGAGCGGCTTCACAAGACGTTGGAGGGGATTTTGCTCGGCGCCTACCTGGCGGACCAGATGAACGTATTCGCACAGGACAGCGAGGACAGCGAGCTTCTGTACCGGCTTCTGAACTCCACCGTCGAGGCATTGGTCGGCGGCTGTGATCAGGATCTTGCGGCCCGCTACTACGAGGCCTGGCACCTGAGATTGGCCGGAGTTCTGGGAATCTCCGAGGAGTGCCCCGCGTGTGGGCGGGTTTTTGGCGATCGGTCGGCGAGCGGCGGTACGCTCGGCGCCGCGTTGCCGCCGACCGACGAGACCTTGCTCTGTAACGAGTGCGCGGGTGCTGGAGGGCGTGCCGTCTCGGCGCAGGCGCTGGCTTTTCTGCGTGAGATCAGCGCCACCAGCCTGGAGAAGATGAACCGACAGCCACCGTCGATCGAGACGCTGCGCGAGATGGAGCAGATCAGCGCCAGGATCCGGCGGACCTTTCTTCAGCAGGAGTTGAACAGCTATCGCATTATGCGGGAAACTCTGGCCGGGCTTCCGTCGAACTCCCGCCCAGCCTAGCCGCCCAGCCTAGCAATCACTCCATGCATAGTTTTCAAGATCTGATTCTCACGCTGTCTCAATATTGGACGGCGCAGGGCTGCGTACTCCAGCAGCCGTACGACCTCGAGGTCGGTGCTGGAACCATGCATCCAGAGACCTTTCTTCGGGTGCTCGGGCCGGAACCTTGGAACGTAGTCTACGTTCAGCCGTCGCGCCGACCCGCCGACGCGCGCTATGGCGAGAACCCCTTCCGGCTCGGCAAGCACTACCAGCTGCAGGTGCTTCTCAAGCCGTCGCCGGCCGGTGTCCAGGCGCTCTACGTTCAGAGCCTCGAAGCGATGGGAATCGATCTGTCCCTGCATGATCTCCGCTTCGAGGAAGACAACTGGGAAGCGCCGACGCTTGGAGCCTGGGGAGTCGGGTGGCAGGTCATGCTCGACGGCATGGAAATCACCCAGTTCACGTACTTTCAGCAAGCCGGCGGTCTGGCACTGGATCCGGTGAGCGCCGAGATCACCTACGGGCTCGAGAGGATCACGATGTTCCTCGGGCGCAAGCGTAGCCTTTACGAGATTGACTGGGTGCCCGGCGGCGTTACCTACGGCCAGGTGCGCCACCAGGACGAGGTCGAGTTCTCGCGCTACTACTTCGAATTGGCGGACGTCGAGTTTCTCCGTACGCAATTCGACGGCAACGAGCGCGAGGCTGTCCGCTGCTTGGAAGCCGAGTTGGCCCTGCCGGCCTACGAATGTGCTCTCAAGTGTTCGCACCTGTTCAATGTGCTCGATGCCCGTGGCGCGGTTTCGGTCACAGAGCGGGTCGGCCTGATCAAGCGTGTGCGCCGGCTTTCGGTTGCCTGTGCCAAGGTCTACGTGGCGCGCCGCGAGCAATTGGGCTATCCGTTGCTCGCGGCCAAGCCGGGCGAGCCGGGCCATTTGGCCGAGCCAAGCCGGCCGGGCGAGGAGACCACCTAGATGCCCCGAGGCGAGTTCCTGCTCGAGGTGCGATGCGAGGAGATTCCCGCGCGGATGGTGCGACGTGCGACCCAGGATTTGGGCAGCCGCATCTTCCAAGAATTGCTGAATCGCAAGCTCACGCCGCGCGAAATAGAGACCGGCTTCACGCCACGCCGTCTCGCCGTGGCGCTCAAGGGCATCCCCGGTCGCGAGCAGGACCGCACCGAAGAGATCGTCGGTCCGCCGGCAAGCATCGCATTTGATGACCACGGCAAACCGACCAAGGCCGGCGAAGGCTTCGCCCGGCGATGTGGAATCGAGGCTCGAGATCTCGAGCGCGTCAAGACGCCGAAAGGCGAATACGCGGCAGCCGTGGTTACCACCGAAGGCAGGCCGACGCTGGAGGTCCTGAGCGAACTCGCGCCCAAGGCGATCGCCGAACTCAACTGGGCGAAGGTCATGACCTGGGGGCGCGGGGTGGGTCCCTGGGCGCGCCCCGTCCACGGGATCGTGGCTGTGTTCGAAGGCGAGATCGTCCCATTCGAGCTCTTCGGCATTCAATCCGGTGCGACCACATGTGGTCATCCGGTGCTATCGCCGAAGGCGTTTCAGGTAGCGGGCTTCGCGAGCTATCGCAAGAAACTCGGCAAGCTTGGTATCGAAGTGAACTTCGAGGAGCGCCTGAGCAAGCTCGAAGTCGGGCTTTCCGATGCCGCCGCCGAGCTTGGCGGAATCGTGGTCGATGACCAACCGCTGCTCGAGCGTTTGACCGCAATGTGCGGCACGCCCGGCGTGGTGGTCGGAAAAATCGACGAGAAGCACCTCGAGCTGCCGCGCGAGGTTCTGATCGCCAGCCTTCGGGACCATCAGAGTGCTTTTACCGTGGAGCGGGAAGGCGAACTGCTGCCGGCTTTTTTGACGCTCATGGATCGGGCCGACGATCCAGAGGGTTTTGTCCGGCGGGGCAACGAGTGGGTTGTCGAGGCGCGGCTCGAGGACGCCGCGTTCTTCTTCGGCGAAGACCGCAAGAAAACATTGGCCGAACATGCGGCGGGACTCGGGCGGCTCAGTTTTCACGAAAAGCTGGGAAGTTACGCCGACAAGACCGAGCGCATCGTCGAACTGTGCAAATTTATTTGCCGCCTGCTCGACTGGGACGACGAAGCGCAGACCGCGGCTGAGGTCGCCCGCCTGATGAAGGGCGATCTGGTGAGTGAGATGGTGCGAGAGTTCACCTCGCTTCAGGGAATCATGGGCGGAGTCTATGCCCGGGCCGAAGGCCTCGACGAGGAGGTGTGGCGCAGCATCTACGAGCAGTACATGCCACAGGGAACTGCCGATTCCATCGCCTCGACACGGGTGGGACGGGTGGTGGGTTTGGCCGACCGCATCGACTCGGTCGTGGGTGTTCTGGGGATCGGCTTGACGCCCTCGGGGAGCAAGGACCCGTTCGGGGTGCGGCGGGCGGCCCAGGGAGTCGTCCGGATCGCGCTCGAGGGCGAGATGGAGCTCGATCTGGATCTGGTGGCGGCCCGCGCCTACAAACAATACGGCGACCGGTTGGAAGAGAGCGCCGAAGAGGTCTTGGCGATCTGGCGGCCGTTTCTGTTCGATCGGATTCGACATATCCTAGGGCTCGAAGATTTCTCCTACGACGAGATCGAAGCGGCGCTCGAGGTGGGCGCGACCAACCTGCCCGACCTGCGCGCGCGTGTCGCCGCAATTCACACCGTTCGCGACGAGCCGGGCTTCCGCTCGGTCGTGTTGGCCGCAAAGCGTATCGCCAACATTCTCAAGGGGGTGCCGGAGCAGGAGCTGCGGGCCGATCTACTTTCCGAACCCGCGGAAAAGCTGCTCTATCAGTCGTATCAGAAGCTCAGAGACGAAATCAAAAAGGCCGAACATGAGAAGCGCTACGAGGAGTGCCTGCGCACGATGACCTCGTTTGCCGATGTCCTGGACCACTTCTTTGTCGAAGTTCTGGTCATGGACGAGAACCCCGATGTGCGCAACAACCGGGTAGCGCTTCTACAGGCCATTCAAAGATCACTGTCCCGGACCGCGGGCCTCACGGCAGTGGTGGTCGAGAGGGCGGACGCAACGGAAGGAAAACAAGGCAATGGCTAAGTATGTGTATTCGTTTGGCGGTGGGACCGCCGAAGGTCGTGGCGATCAGAAGGAGCTCCTGGGTGGCAAGGGCGCCGGCTTGGCGGAAATGAGCGGACTGGGTCTGCCCGTGCCGCCCGGGTTCACCATCACCACGGAGGTTTGCAAGGAGTACAACAAGAACGGCGGCCGTTATCCGCAAGGCGTCGAAGAGCAGATCGACGCCGCTCTGGCTCGACTCGAGGCGCTGCAAAGTCGCAAGTTCGGAGAGCGGTCGGATCCCTTGCTTCTGTCGGTACGTTCAGGCGGACCGGTTTCGATGCCGGGAATGATGGACACGGTTCTCAATCTCGGTCTCAATCACGAGAACGTCGAGGGCATGATCGGCCATGGATTCGACCAACGCTTCGTTCGCGATTGCTACCGCCGACTGGTGTCGATGTATGGAAACGTTGTACTTGGCGTTCCCCACGACGGTTTCGAGCGATTGCTGGCCCAAGCGCGCGAGCGCGAAGGGGTCGAAGTCGATTCGGAGATTTCCGCGGCCGGGCTGGCGGACCTGGTCGAGCGCTACCTGGAGTACATCCGCGAAGAAGGCAAGGAGTTCCCGCAGGACTCCCGAGCGCAGCTCGCAGGTTCCATCCTGGCGGTGGTCGAGAGCTGGAACAACCGGCGCGCGTTCGAGTACCGTCGGATTCATGGACTCCCGGAGGATTCGGGCACCGGCGTCAACGTTCAGACCATGGTGTTCGGCAATCGCGGTCCGGACTGCGCTACCGGCGTTGCCTTCAGCCGCGACCCCGCCAGCGGCGAGCGCCGGCTGTATGGGGAGTACCTGGTCAACGCCCAAGGTGAGGATGTGGTCGCTGGCATTCGGACCCCGATCGCGATCCTCGCGGCGGACGGGACGTCCAATCTCGGCCGAGATTTCCCCGAAGCCTTTGCCGAATTGGAGCGAATCTGCACAGTCCTCGAGGACCATCGTGCCGAGATGCAGGACGTCGAGTTTACGATCGAGAGCGGTAAGCTCTACATGTTGCAGACGCGGCACGGACAACGCACGGGTCTGTCGGCGGTCCGGATCGCCCATGAAATGGTCGTGGAGGGGCGCATCGACGAGCGCGAGGCCCTGCGCCGCGTCGAGGGCGAGCAGCTGGTGCAGATGATGGCGCCGTCGTTCGACCCCAAAGAAAAACAGGCTGCCATCGACGGGGGAGGGCTGCTCGCGAAGGGCCTGGCGGCGGGTCCGGGTGCTGCGTCGGGGAGGATTGCGCTGAGCGCGGAGGCGGTCACCGAAATGGCTTCGGAGGGTCCCGTTCTTCTGGTGCGCGAAGAGACCTCCCCGGAGGATATCGTCGGCATGCACGCCTCCGCCGGCATCTTGACCTCCCGAGGCGGTATGACCTCACACGCGGCCGTGGTCGCCCGTGGGCTCGGTAAGCCCTGCATCGTCGGCGCGGGCGACTTGGATGTGCGTGATCACGAGCTTCGGGTCGCCGGACGAACCTTCAAGGAGGGCGACTACCTTTCGATGGACGGGACCACGGGCGAGGTGATTGCGGGTCGGCTCGAGCCGCGAGCCTCCGAGGTGATCGAGGCGGTGATCGAGGGTAGCGACAAGACCGCCGCGGTCAGGGCCTTTCGCTGCCTGCTGGGCTGGGCGGACGCCGAACGTCGCATGAAAGTGCGCGCGAACGCCGACACCCCCGAGGACGCGCGAATTGCCCGAGCGCTGGGAGCCGAGGGCATCGGGCTGTGCCGTACCGAGCACATGTTTTTCGAAGAAGACCGAATCTCCTGGATTCGCCGGTTGATCTTGTCCGGCGGCAAGGACGACGAGACCCAGGCTCTGGCCGCCCTGTTGCCGATGCAGCAAGGCGATTTCGAAGCCATCTTCGAGGCCATGGAGGGTCTTCCGGTCACCGTTCGCCTGTTGGACCCGCCGCTCCACGAGTTCCTTCCCAATGACGACAAGAGCCGCCAGCGTCTTGCCGAGCAGATGGGCGTCAGCGTCGAAGATGTCGAACGAAAGGCCGAGTCGCTGGCGGAGTTCAATCCCATGCTTGGCAATCGTGGTTGCCGCCTCGGGCTGACCAGCCCGGCGATCTACGACATGCAGGTCGAGGCCATTACGCTGGCCGCGGCCAAGCTGGTCAAGGCCGGCAAGGACCCGAGGCCCGAGATCATGGTTCCCTTGGTGGGAAGCCGGGGTGAGATGGAGCGGCTCCGGGAGCGCGCGGTGGCGGTCGTCACCCGGGTGCTCGAGCAGGAGGAGGTCGACATCGAGATTCCCATCGGAACCATGATCGAAGTCCCCAGAGCCGCGCTGATCGCCGACGAAATCGCCCTGTACGCCGACTTCTTCAGCTTCGGTACCAACGACCTTACCCAGATGGCCTACGGCTACTCTCGCGATGATTCGTCGCGCTTTCTGCCTCAGTACATCGAAGATGGCGTGCTGCCGTTCGATCCGTTCGAGAAACTCGACCAGGAAGGCGTCGGCCAGCTGATTGCGATGGCCTGTGAGAAGGGGCGCGCCGCGCGCCCCGGAATGAAGATCGGTGTTTGCGGCGAGCACGGCGGCGAACCATCATCGATCGATTTTTTCGAGCGATGCGGTCTCGACTACGTGTCCTGCTCGCCATACCGGGTGCCGGTTGCGCGCCTATCGGCGGCGAGAGCGCGGATTTATGGTGAAGCGCCGGTCGATTAGCCTGAAGGGTGTTGCTTCGATGAGCGAGAACGACCCGTCGCCGATGCTCCGGCGAGCCGACGTCGACCCGGATCCGATGGTCGAGTTCTCTCTTTGGTTCGAGCGTGCCCAGTCGGCGAATTTGGCCGAGCCGACCGCCGCCGCGCTCTCCACCGCGGACGCCCAGGGGCGGCCTTCGGGGCGAATGGTTCTCTTGAAGGGCGTCGACGCGCGCGGCTTTGTCTTCTACACCAACTACGAGAGCCGTAAGGGGATCGAGCTCGCGGCCAATCCATGGGCTTCGCTGCTCTTGTGGTGGGACCTCCTCCAACGGCAAGTGCGCATCGAGGGGTCGGTGACCCGGGTCAGCGAGACCGAGTCCGACGCCTACTTCGCCAGCCGTTCCCGCCGCAGTCAGCTCGGCGCCTGGGCCTCCGCGCAGAGCCGCACGCTCGCCACCCGCCGGGACTTGGAGGAGGGGTTTCGAGAGGTGGAGCAGCGGTTCGCAGACCAGGACGTGCCGAGGCCGCCGCACTGGGGCGGGTTCCTGATCGCGCCGGAGACCATCGAATTCTGGCAGCGACAGCGCAGCCGGCTGCACGATCGCATCCGCTATCGGCGCGAGGGGGAAACATGGGTGATCGAGCGCTTGTCGCCCTAGCAGCCCGAAACCTACGGGCGCATGACGTGCAATCGCTGCTCGAATTGAGTCCGGCTGAGCTCTCGGAACGGCTGGCCGAGGTCGGCGAGCCCTCGTACCGTTCGGATCAGGTGTTTCACTGGATCTTCAAAGAGGGCGCTTCCGAGTTTGCGCAGATGACCAACCTGCCCAGGGAGTTGCGTAAGTGGTTGGCGACCGAGTTCACGATCGGGGCGGGGCGCGAGACCGCGCGCTCCGAGGCGCCCGGGGGTACGGTGAAGCTCTTGCTCAGCTGGCGCGATGGCGCAACGACCGAGTGCGTGATGATTCCGGCGTCGGCCCAAAGCGGCATAGGGAACCGCCGAAGGACCGTGTGCCTGAGTACCCAGGTCGGCTGCGACGTTGGATGTCGGTTCTGTGCGAGTGGTATCGATGGAGCGCTGCGCAATCTCACCGTCGGAGAAGTCCTCGACCAGGCCCTGGCGGTCAGGAACCTCCTGGCAGCCCGCGGCGAGAGGCTCTCGAATGTGGTGTTTATGGGCATGGGAGAGCCGCTCGCGAACTACAGCGTGACGGTCGAGGCGGCTCGCCGGCTCAACGCGGA
>JADFQD010000075.1 GCA_022561975.1 Acidobacteriota bacterium | reverse complement strand
GCTTCTGCCGTCTAATCGGCTGCGAGGTCACGAACAGCACCGCCTCGATCGCGGCTTCGATTTCCCGGGGATCCGTCATGTCGCCTGGTCGTGCTCTTGGCACTTCCTATCCGATGATCGCCTCGAGTTCGTGGGCCTCGAGCTGCCGGTCTGTACGGTACATCAAGACCTGACGATTTGCAGTCTGATGCAGGCGAATCAGGTTGAGTCGTGACAGTTCGAGGACTGCGAGAAAGGCGGCGATTGCCTCAGCCCGACAGCTCCTGCCGCCGAGGTCGTCGAGCAAATCCACCGGACGGCCTGCCCCAAGCAGGTCTACCAATCGCTCGAACTGGTCCCTGGTCGCGAAACTCTCTGCGCTCAGGTAAAGGGTCGGAGGATGCTCCCGGTCGTAGCGAACCAGGACGGACTTGAGCGCTCCGAGCAAGTCGTAGAGCGAGACCTCACTCAGGTCTACGGTGTCCTCGTCACCCGCAGAGAGTTTCTCTTCCGGGCGAGTCCAGATGCCCCGGCGCACACCGTGAATCTCGGCCAGCGATTGCGCGGCATTCTTGAGCTTACGATACTCCAGAAGCCGCTCGACCAGGTCCTCGCGGGGATCTTCCTCTTCGCCATGTTCGTCTTTGGTGGCGGGCAAGAGCAACTTGGACTTGAGGTGAATCAAGAACGCCGCCTCGTAGACGTACTCGGCGGCAATGTCGAGGTTGAGCTCCTCCATGAGCCCAAGGTAGGCCTGGAACTGATCGCAAATCAGCGCAACGGGAATGTCGGTGACTTCGACCTCGTTGATCCGAACCAGATGGAGCAAGAGGTCGAGCGGACCCTCGAAAGCCGGCAGCTTGACTCGCCAGTCCGCTGGAAGCGTAGCGGTCTCCGTCATTCGCCGAGCCGTTCCTGTTCCGGCCACTCGTAGTCGAGCCTCATCCCGGCCCGAACTCTCGCCATGGTGTCCGCAGCTCTCTCCCGGGCCTGCTCGCTGCCCTTTCGCAAAATATTGAGGAGTTCGCCCCTGTCCGCAGCGAATGCTTCTCGTCGCCGACGAATCGGATCCAGGAACGCGATCAGCTGATCCGCGATCAGCTCCTTGTCGTCGACACATCCGATCTGGGCCAACCGGCATTCTCGCGCCACCCGCTCCTTGATCTCGGGCGACGAGACGAGTTCGTGGAACGCGAAGAGGTTGCAGGTCTCCGGATGTCCCGCATCGGTCCGACGTAGCCGGGTCGGATCGGTGAACATACTCCTGCACTTGGCTCGGATCTGGTCCGGAGTATCCGCGAGATCGATCGCGTTGCCGTAGGACTTCGACATCTTGCGCCCATCGACGCCCGGCACTTTCGGCGTCGGCGTGAACAAAGCTTTCGGCTCGGGGAAAACATCACCGAACCTTCTGTTGAACCGCCGGGTGATCTCGCGGCTGAGCTCGAGATGACTGGCCTGGTCCTGCCCGACGGGAACAAAATCCGCTCGGTACAACAGGATGTCGGCGGTCTGCAGTACGGGATAGCCGAGAAAGCCATAGGTCGAAAGATCCCGATTCTTGAGCTCGCGGATCTGCTCCTTGTAGCTGGGCACCCGCTCGAGCCAGCCCAGCGGTGTGATCATCGAGAGTAGGAGGTGCAATTCGGCGTGCTCGGGCACTAACGACTGCAGAAAAAGAACCGAGCGCTCGGGGTCGAGGCCGGCGGCCAGCCAGTCGGCCAGCACCTCGAGGGAGTTGTCGGCGATGTGGGTGGTGTCGTCGTAGTCGGTGGTCAAAGCATGCCAGTCGGCGACGAAGTAGTAACACCGGTACTTGTCTTGAAGATCCACCCAATTCTTGACGGCTCCGAAATAGTTACCCAGGTGCAGCCTTCCGGTCGCCCGGTTTCCTGAAAGCACGACGTTTCCCTGCGCCACTAAGTACCTCGTCAGCTTGGATTAGTCCAACCTTGGTGAATAATCCAAGCTAGCCTGAAAGTTGAATTGCCAGAGCGATGACCAGATAGACCGGCAGCACAATCACGGACAGCACGTTGAGCGCGGCCAGCGCGAGCACGATCATAAAGCCATAGGGCCGAATTGCCGAATACTTCAGTGCCCAGGCTCTCGGCAGGAGGTGAATCACCACTTGTCCGCCGTCGAGAGGCGGAATCGGAATCATGTTGAAAACGCCGAGGAAGCCGTTCAGGAACGTGAATTGTACCAGCGTAAAAAGGATCGGAAAGTCAGCGCCTTGCGCCGCATGCTCAATGTCACCGACCAGACAAAGGGCGGCCGTGCCGGCTGCGTCCGGGCCCAGAACCGAGATCACACCCGACAGCGTCAAGAGAGCGGCCGCGCTCACCAGGAGATTCGAAAGGGGCCCGGCCAGGACCACGCGCAGATGATCGGCATCCGGATGCCGGAGTTTGCCTATCTTGACTGGAGTGGGCTTGCCCCAGCCAAACACCGGCCCGCCGGCAACAACCAGAAGCACGGGCACGATGATCGAACCCAAGATGTCGATGTGCCGGATGGGATTCAGCGAGATCCGGCCGAGGTCGGCGCCGGTCGAATCGCCCGCGCGTAGTGCCGCCAGCGCGTGCGCCGACTCGTGGATCGAGATCGCCAGGAGCACAACCAGGATCTGAATAGATCCGGCGAAGATTCCGTTCTGGCCCAGCTCGAGCATCAGCCCTCGACTTCTTGACGTTCGCGCACGGCGCGATTCGCGAGCTTCATCAACTTCTCGTTCTCGGTCAGCACCAGGAACTCCAGATACAGAGCCTTGAACTGCGCAGCCACCGTCAGATAGAACAAGCCCCAATGAATCCACTTGGGCAGCACCTGCGTCTCTACGCCGCCTCCCAGAATGAATGTGGCCATGACCAGCCCCATGGCGGTCATCAGCCACGGATACGACCGGTTCTTGAACTCTTTGGTCTTGTCGATCCACTCCTGCGGTAGCTTGTGCTCGGCAACCGCGTCTTTGAGCACCTTCCCGGTGCCGATCAGGTAGAACATGATCCAGGAGTGCGAGAACAACAGCAAGAAGCCCGCCCCCAGACCGAGAACCACGTGGCGGTCTACGGTCGGTGAGTCGACGACCATGTAGCCGAGAACGCCGGTGGCAATCAGGGCAAGTGTGGCAAAGGCTCCGACCATCAACAGTGCGCGTCCCATCATTTGTTCAATTCTCCTCTTCCGCCTGAGGTTCCAAAAAAGTAGTTCCAACAGCCTCTTCCCAGAGACGCGCCGCCTTTTCCGGAGCGTACTCCCTCTCGAGACGCCGGTGCCCGGCGGCACCTCGACGGCGCGCCTCGAGGGGATCTCCGACCGCCTCCTCGAGCGCTCGAGCGAGGGCCACCGGATCCTCGCACGGAACCAACCAGCCGGTCTCACCGTCAACGACGACTTCGGGAATTCCGCTGACCGCGCTCGCTACGACCGCCAAGGCGCTCTGCATGGCTTCCACGATCACCAGCGGCATACCCTCGTATAGTGACGGAACGACAAGAACCGTGGCAGTAGCCATGAGCGCCTGAACCTGGTCGCGAGATCTGCGGCCGAGGAACTCCACTTGGCTTTCAAGAGCGAGATCCCGGGCGAGTTGCTCGAGACGAGCCCGGTGCTCGCCATCGCCGGCCACCACAAGCCGAGGCTGGATACCGGACCTGCGCAGCAACGACAGGGCGTGAAATGCGACCTCGAGCCCCTTGCGCACGCGCAAGCGCCCTACGAAAAGCAGGCTCGGGAGATCATTCGAAGACGGCGGTGCCCCGGAGATCGGTGCGGTTGCGTTGGGCACCACGGAGACCTCCGAAACGCCATAGTCCCGTCGGAGTTCTCCGGCAGTGGTCTCACTCGGAGCGAGAACTCGGTCTGCAAGCCAAGCGGTCAGCCAACCGAGGACGATCTGTAGCGGCGCCTTGAGCCAGCGAAACCGCAGTTCCTGCGCGCCGGGTCTTCCCAGCACCCGCCCCTGATGGCGGATCGGTCGCACCGCCCGGAACTCCTGCCAATAGCTCACCTGCAACAGCGCCGACAGCACCGGCTCGGGGCCGAGGGTCGAGCCCAACGTCTTGAGGGCCAACGCGGCCAGGGCTCCGTCGGACTCGTGAACCTGGACCACTTCCGGGCGAAACCGAAGGATTTCACGAAGGAAGGGAACAACGATCGTCAGTGGGAAAAACAATTTCGGCCCGCGTGCCCCACCCGACCCACGGCCCAGGATCCGGACATCGTGGCCGCGCTCAGCCAGGGCACGCGACAACTGCAATACCTGCTCTCCGACTCCCGAGAGGTCGGCGGGGGGCAAGGTGTTTGCCACCAGCAGAATCTTCATCCACCCGCCAGGTGGGCTTGTACACCAACCCTGGATTCGAGTGCCGCCAGAAAAGACTCGCCTTCGAATGGCCTATCCCTGACCAGGTCGCGAGCGTCGCGGCGCGCCTTCTCGATCCAGTGGCGATGCTTCACCAAGTCGCTCAGACCAAGGCCGGGTATGCCCGCCTGGCGAGTTCCCAGCAGGTCGCCGGGGCCTCTCAGCTCGAGATCGGCTTCGGCCAGCTCAAAGCCATCGAGGGTCGAGCGAAAGACCTCGAGGCGTCGGCGAGCGTCTTGCGACAATCTACCGTACATCGCGATGCAGGTCGATGGCCGCGCTCCGCGGCCGACTCGGCCTCTGAGCTGGTGAAGTTGAGCCAACCCAAACCGCTCGGCACTCTCGATCACCATCACGGTAGCTTCGGGGACGTCCACACCGACTTCGATCAACGTGGTCGCGATCAATACCTGAGACTCGCCCTTGGCAAAAGTGTTCATCAGTTCCGACTTGGTCGCCGAATCCATTCGCCCGTGGAGCAAGGTGGGGCGGTAGGAGCCCAGGCGCTCCGCGATCCTCCGGCCCAATCCCTCCACCGCCTCCGCCTCCACGCGCTCGCTCTCTTCGATCAGCGGCAGAACCACAAAGGCCTTGTTCCCTCCGTCGAGTTCTCCCTCCAGCCATCGATA
Organism: Acidobacteriota bacterium; assembly: GCA_022561975.1. GTDB lineage: Bacteria > Acidobacteriota > Thermoanaerobaculia > Multivoradales > JAHEKO01 > CALZIK01. The sequence goes on along the minus strand of JADFQD010000075.1, from coordinate 13,615 downwards.
GACGCTCTCCCGCTTGCGCGCCGATTCGACTCTCGTCACCACCGGCTGACGTCCGGGAGGCAGCTCGTCGATTATCGAAGCGGAGAGATCCCCGTATAGGGTCATGGCAAGCGAACGCGGAATCGGCGTCGCGGTCATTACCAAGAGATCGGGTCGCTCTCCCTTGGCCAGCAGTTCGCGACGCTGCGTCACACCGAAGCGATGCTGCTCGTCTATTACCGCCAGAGCCAGGCGATCGAATTCGACAGCCTGCTGCATCAGGGCGTGCGTGCCGACGGACAGCCGCGCCCGACCGGTTCGCAGATCCTCCCGCACCTGCGGCGTCGCGGTCGCTGAGGTCAGCAACCGCAAGCCGTAGCGATCGCCCAGGAGTTCCCGAAGGCTTCGATAGTGCTGCTCCGCGAGCAACTCGGTGGGCGCCATCAGGGTGGCCTGGAGGCCGCTCTCGGCCGCCGCCGCCATCGCTACGCCAGCGACAACGGTCTTGCCGCACCCGACATCGCCCTGAAGCAGTCTCATCATCGGCGATGGGCTCTCCAGATCTTCCAGAATCTCGTCGAGCACCGCATTCTGAGAACCGGTGAGCCGAAACGGCAATCCGACTACCAGTCGCTCGCGGACGCCGGCCAGGTTTCGGTAGCGATGCTTCTTCTCCCGCCCACGGATTCTCCGGCGAGCGAGCGCAAGTTCGGTCTGCAGACCGAGCAGTTCTCCGTAGATCAAACGACCGTGGGCCGGAGTCGAACCCGCGTTGAGTGCTTCGACAGTGCCATCTTGCGAAGGCCGGTGGAGCTCGGCTAGCGCCTCGCCGAGCGCCGGCAGTCCGTGCTCTCTGAGCAAGTTCTCGGGCAAGGGCTCGTCGATGTCGCTGAGTACCCCGGCTTGCAAGGCGTTCTGGACGATCTGCCTGACCAGCGTCGGACCCAGACTGGCTATCGCCGGGTAGATCGGCACGATCGCGGCCCCGAGCCCGGCTCTGTTCTTGGCCTCCAGGCTCGGGTTCAACAGTTCCAGGGTCTCACCCCTGCGCCGCACCCTACCGTGCAGGAGGTATTCTTCGCTCTGCGAAATGCTGCCCGCGAGGTAGGGCCGATTGAACCAGGTCACGGCGAGGCTCCCGGTCGCGCTGCGCAACGTCGCGCGCACCAACGTCATGCGGCGGCGGTACAGCCGAACCGTGTTGACCTTCTCGAGCACGCCCACCAACGTGTAGCTGCCCTCGGTCACGACGTCACCGACTTGGGTCACGGTTCGACGATCCTCGTAGCTCTTTGGAACGCGCAATATCAGATCTAGAACGGTCTCGATCCCCGCCTCTCGCAAGACCCTTTCCCGCACCGGCCCAACGCCGCGGAGAGCACCCACAGGACTCTGCGCTGCCAGCGCCTCGCGGCTCGAATCTGTCGTCATGGAGGAGCGGCTACGGGCGGGCTGCTAGGCGGTGAACTCCAGCGTCACCAAGCCGAACCGGACACGGTCACCGGAGCGCATCCGAGCCGGCACACCGGGACTCAGGCGGTCTTCGTTCAGAAAGGTACCGTTGGTGGTGCTGATGTCCTCGGACAGCAGAAAGGACTCGCCATCGTGAGAGATCCGCGCGTGCTGACGGCTGCAGGATCGTTCGGGATCGATCGCCGTCAAATCGACGGTCGGTTTGAGACCGGTGATGGGATCCCGTCTGCCCACCAAAGAGGTCTCATCTCGCAGCAGGCTGAAGATGACACCGGTACCGAGGTGAACCAGGTGGGGACCCCGAACTCCTCCGGTCTCGAGTGACTCTTGGACAGCTGCCTGGGGCGGCGCTTCGGCGCTTGATTCGGCTTCGCCAAACGCTCCCTCGAGCCCGGCCTCGGTCACCTCCGAGCGCGTCGACAGCGGTGCGCCGCGCTCGGCAAGAAGCTCCTCCAATCTTCGTATGCGCTGAGACAGCTTGCGCATAATCCGAACCGCGACCTCAGCATCCTTGCGCAGTAACCTGCTGAAGGTAGCTTCATCGATCCGAACCAGCTTCGAGTCCACGGCGGCCCGAGCCGAAGCGGTCCGAGGTGCGCCCTCGAGGATCGCCATCTCTCCAAAGAAGTCCCCCCTCTCGAGGACCGCCATAGGCTGGGAATCGATCCGGGGGTTGATGATCTCGATGCGACCCTCTCGGATCACGTACATCTCCGTTCCGAGGTCGCCTCGTTCGAATATGTACTCGCCTTTGGAAACCTCCACGATACGCCGCTGGGCCGATGCTCTGCTCGTGGTCTTGAAACGAGCTTTGACCTTGGTCAATTTTACTAGCTCTCCAGCCTGAGAATCCCGGCCTCGAGATCGAGTGAGACTTCTGCGCCTAGGGGAAGCGTCAGGTTGGGTCGACAGTGGCCGCTGGCGAGACCCCAGGCCGCGGGAACATCGACTTCACTCCCAAGGTTTTCCATCAGTCGCGCAATGCCGCCCGTCGCGCGATCTGATTCGAGAAGCTCGATGCGACCGGCAACCATGGCGTTGATTTCGGACAGGCTACCCGAGAGCTTTAGCTGGGTCAACATTCGGTCGAGCCGGTAGAGCGGTTCAGCCACATCCTCCCAGAACAGCACCGCACCGCGGAAGTCGGGAGCGAACTCGGTTCCGGTGGTCGCCGCCAAGAGACTGAGACAGCCGCCCTTGAGAACCCCCCGAGCGGCTTCTCCCGAGCCTTCGACAGACATCTCGAAGTGCTCCGCACCGGTCAAGAGGCTCCACAGCGATTCCCGCTCCTCGGGTTCGAGGCCGGCAGCGCACTCCACCGCCACCATCGGACCGTGAAATGCGACCAGCTCCAGGCGATCGACAATCAAATTGAGCAAAGGTGTTACATCGGAATAGCCGATGTACGCCCGGGGAAAACGCGCCAGAAGCGACCAGTCGATCTTGGGAAGCACGCGCAGGATGCCATGCCCGCCGCGAGCGAAGAAAATAGCTTTGAGCGCAGGATCGGTCGCCAACTTCGTGAACGCCTCGAGCCGTTCGTCATCGCCACCGGCAAAGAGGCCTGAGTCGCTCTCGAGGTTGGATGCCAGAACCGGTTGCAGTCCCAGGTCGAGGAGCGTGCCGAGGCCGGCTTCGAGCGCCGAGGGGTCGATCGGTCCCGACAGCGCCGCCACGCCCACGCGGTCACCCTCAGCCAGTGGCGGTGGAAACTTGGCGGCAGGCATGAAGGGCGTTCTACGGATCTCAAACAGTGGCCGAAGAGCTCTGTAAGCCGGATTTTGTCCCGCCGAGGCGGGTGACGGTCATTCCTCTGCGAACGACGTTGCCGCCGGCCTTTAGCAACCTACCCGAAAACGCGTGCTTCGAAGGAAACCCCCGAAACCCTCGGAACTGGTGGTCCGAAATCGTCTTCCTATTCGGTCTTGCTCCGCATGGGGTTTGCCGTGCCTCGTCCGTCGCCGGCCGAGCGGTGCGCTCTTACCGCACCGTTTCACCCTTGCCCGAACGACGATGCCGTCCTGGCGGTCTATTCTCTGTTGCACTTTCCGTCGCGTCGCCGCGCCTCGCCGTTAGCGAGCATGCTACCTGTCGGAGTCCGGACTTTCCTCTCCCGCCGGAATGGCGAAAGCGACCGTCCTGAGCTCTCCGGCCACCCCTATACTACCTCGTTGGCGGTTCTTTGGCAGCATCCACGAAATCGGCCTAGCCTGACCCGCCGAGCATCTTTCGCCACCACGGCCGGTCGGCTCCCTCTCGCTTGGTCGCAGCCTCAACCCGATCCAAGCCGCTCGAAGCCTCGGGGTGACCCGGAAGGATTCCGAGAGCAGCTTGGTATTGTTCCCGAGCCCGGCCCTTGTGGCTGGTCTTCTCGTATATCGAGCCCAACGCGGCACGAAGATCGGCATCTTTGGGGCTCAGCTGAATCGCGCGGCCGTAACTCGAGATGGCCTTGTCGTACCACTGCGGATTCTGCGCCTGGCAGTGAGCCAGGAGCCCGAAGTACTCGGATCGCGCCTCCAATCGAATCGCCTGATTCAACAACTCGATCGCGTAGTAGAAGTCCTGGCGAGCGACCAGTTGCTGTGCCATTCTGAAATTGCTTCCGGCGATCTCCTCGACCTCTTCCTGCCGTGATTCTTCCGTACGGCCGAACAAGCTGCCGTCGCTGAAAGCGCCCAGTTCTTGCTGGTACTGGCCACGCCGGTCCTGGTCGCTCAGCGTCAGGTAGGCCTCGGTGGCACGCTCGAACAGCAGCACGACCCCAGCCTCCATACCCTCCAGCCCTAGCGCCTTGGCATGGCTGGGGTGAACCAGTCGCGCCAGACGAGTGTAAGCAGCGTGTATCTCGTCGGCGCCAGACCCGACGCTGGTTCCGAGCAACTCGTAGTAGTTGAGACCGCCCAAGCGCACCATGAGGTCAGCGAGCTTGCGCCGGTGCGCCTCGATCTCGATCCCAATCGGATTGCGTGCCAGATCCTCCTCTATTCTGACGTGAAAGCGTTCGAGAAGCTTCGGACTCAGCAGCGAACTTCCGGCCTCTTCTTGCCGCTGCTCGTAGGGCCGAATGAGATCGATCGCTGCCATCCGGCATAGCTTCTTTGCCACTTCGAATGAGTCCAAGTCCGGCAATCTGAGCAAGTCCTTGACCGCGGTAGCCTCCTCCAAGCGACTCAACAGAAAAGCCTCCTCCGGATCGAAATTGACGTCCTGGCCAAGCCGGGCATTCACATGGGCTATGTAGATTCGATCCTCGCCGCCCAGCGATCGCAATAGTTGAAACTCGTCGAGACCGCGCACCGCCCCACGCATAATCAATGCGGCCGTCATGATCGGCCCAACGAGATCCGTCGAGATCTCACCCGTACCCTCGGTGAAATGGTGATTCACCGTTCCCAGCGCGTCGAAATAGTCGAGAACCTTATCCACCCATTCATCGAGAGGTGCTTCCTCAGGCGACGGCGCGCCTGCCGTTCGCGAAAGCGGATGCTCTCGATCCAGGTAAAGATCACCACTGACAAAGAAAAACAAGCGCTCCGCGCCGCCGACTTCGACGGCGAGCTTCCCCGTGCGCCGCTCGAGCAGGAGGTCGCGCAGCAACAACAGCATTGTCTGCGGTTCTTCGCGACTCATTGCTCGAGGATTGTAACCAAATTAGTTGTCCGACTCGCCAGACTCCGAGACCATCGCCTCGTGGAGGCGCGCACCGAGTCGCTCGCCGAGAACCTGTTGCAGTTCTGGGAGGCGGGCTTCCCTAACCCCGGAGAGGCTGCCGAATCTCGTGAGTAGGAGTCGACGCCGTTTTGGACCGATTCCGGCTACCGAATCCAGGCTGCTGCGCAGGGTGGCACGGCGGCGGCGGCTACGGTGACGCGTGATCGCGAAGCGGTGCGCCTCGTCGCGAATCCGCTGTAGCTGCTGGAGGCCGGCGTTCTTGCGCGGCAAGCGCAACGGCTGGGGGTGATCGACCAGATACAGTTCCTCATTGCGCTTGGCCAGAGCCACGACCGGTGTCTCCTCGACGCCGAGTTCCGCCAAGGCGCGCAGACCAGCGTTGAGCTGTCCTCGGCCGCCGTCTATGAGAATCAGGTCCGGCATCTCGCCGACCTCGTCCAAACGACGGCGATAGCGCCGAAAGATCGCCTCATGAAGAGACGCCGTATCGTCCGGACCCCGATGCCCTCGAATATTGAAGCTCCGATACTCGGTCTTGCGCATTCGCCCGTCTTCACAAACCACGAGCGACGCAACCGTCTTGTCGCCCTGGAAGTTAGAAATATCGAAGCCCTCGATTCTCTGTGGCAGCCCGTCCAGAGCCAGAATCTTCTCGAGCACCTCCAGTCCGGCCCGGGATGGCCCGCCGGTGCGGAAGCGTCGCCGGTGCGCCAGCTTCGCGTTGCGGTTGGCCAGTTCGATTCGCTGAGCTTTCGGTCCGCGCGCAGGGAGACGCACATAGACTCGCTCTCCCTTGCGCTCCGACAGCCAAGCGGACAGCTCTTCTTCGCCTTCTACCGGAACCGGAAGGTGAATCTCTTTCGGAATAAAGGTAGTTCGATCGTAAATCTGAGGTAAGAACTCTGAAAGGAGTCGTTCGCCGGTGATCGCGTTCTGGTCTTCCCAGAAGATCTCGCGCCGGTCCAGCACCTGACCGCCGCGCATCACCAGGACGACCACGGCTGCGGTCGAGCCGCGCACTTCGAATCCGAAGATATCCACGTCCTCGCCTCGCGTCGACGACAACTTGCGTCGCTGACTTGCGCTTTCGATCTCTGAAATCAGATCTCGAAGCCGGGCCGCCTCCTCGAACTTGAGCTCCTCCGACGCCGTCTTCATCTCACGACGCAGGCCGCGCAGCAATTCGGCACTCTGGCCTCGGAGAAAGAGGCGAGCCTCCGCCACCGCGTTGGAATAGGCGTCGTGGGTGGTCAAACCATCGACACACGGCCCCAAGCAGCGGTGCATGTCGTAGTAGAGACAGGGTCTGGGCAGCTTGCCATCGATCTCGATCGCGCATACCCGCACCTGAAACAGCTTCTGGACGAGCTTGATCGCCCGCCGAGCGACCCCTCCCGGCAGATAGGGTCCGAAATACTCGGCGCCATCATCTCGGATCCTACGAGTGAAGACAATCCTCGGATACTCATCCGCCATCGTCAACTTCAGATATGGATAGGTCTTGTCGTCACGAAGGAGAATGTTGTACCGCGGGCGCTTGCGCTTGATCCAGTTGTTTTCGAGCAAAAGAGCTTCGGCGCCGCTGTCGGTCACCAAGAAATCCAGACCGCGCGCCTCGGAGAGCATCACCTCCAAGCGTGGCTCGTGACCATGCTTCAAGTAGCTAGCGACTCGCTTGCGCAGCGAATTGGCCTTACCGATATAGAGCGGGCGGTTGGCGGCGTCGGTGAAAATATAAATCCCGGGCCGATCCGGCAGCGCCTTCACCTTGCGAGCAACGCTGGCCAGCATCAGGAGTGTCTCTCGCGCAAGTCGATCAACGGCCGGCTAGCCCGCCAGGATCTGTAGTTCTTTGAGATCACTCAGCTGGTCTCGAAGCACCGCCGCCTGCTCGAACTCGAGATTCTTCGCCGCCACGCGCATCTCTTTCTCGAGTCTGTCGATTCGCGCGTTCAGGGGCAGGCCGGAGTCTTCGGCGACCTCGGACAGCCTAAGCAGTGAGGCGTCGTGGTAATCGATGCTGCTCATTTGAACGAGCGGACCGTGAATATCCTTCAGAATCGTCTTGGGCTCGATGCCATGTTCCCGGTTGTGCTCGGCTTGTCGCTCTCGCCTACGCTCGGTCTCCTGGATCGAGCGCCTCATCGAGTCGGTCACCTTGTCGGCGTAAAAAATGACCCGACCGCGAACATTGCGGGCGGCGCGGCCCGAGGTCTGAATGAGCGAAGTCTCGCTACGCAGAAAACCCTCCTTGTCGGCGTCAAGCACGGCGACCAGAGAGACTTCCGGCAGATCGAGGCCCTCACGCAGCAGGTTGATTCCGACCAGGACGTCGAAATCTCCCCGCCTGAGCCCGGTGACGATCTCGATGCGCTCGAGCGTGTCGATGTCGCTGTGCAGATAGCGGACGCGTACGTCGAGTTCGGTCAAGTACTGGGTGAGTTCCTCCGCCATTCTCTTGGTCAGGGTCGTCACCAGGATCCGTTCTCCACGAGCCACGACTATTCTGATCTCGGCCAGCAAGTCGTCCACCTGCCCCTGCGCCGAGCGGACTTCGATTGCCGGGTCGAGCAGTCCGGTCGGCCGAATCAGCTGCTCGGAGACCACCCCTTGCACCAACTCGAGCTCCCACGGGCTGGGCGTGGCGGAGACGAAGACCCGCTGCCCGGTACGCTGCTCGAATTCTTCGAAAGTCAGCGGACGATTGTCGAGCGCGCTCGGCAGTCGGAAACCGAAATCCACCAGAGTTTGCTTGCGAGACCGATCACCGTGGAACATGCCGCGAACCTGGGGGATGGTTTGGTGGCTCTCGTCCACCACCAGCAGCCAATCCTCCGGCAGGTAGTCCAGCAAGGTCGGGGGCGGCTCACCGGGCCGGCGCCCGGAGAGATGGCGCGAGTAGTTCTCGATCCCATGGCAATAGCCCACCTCGCGCAGCATCTCGAGATCGAAGAGCGTTCGTTGCTCCAGCCGCTGGCGCTCGAGCAACAGCTCGGCGCTTTCGAGTTCGGCTAGCCGTTCTCGAAGCTCATTCTCGATTCCGGCCACGGCCTCGAGGAGGCGGTCTCGAGGCGTGACGTAATGGGTCTTGGGGTAGACCGCCACCTTGTCCACGGCCTCGAGCACGTCGCCGGTAAGCAGATGGAACCTGCTGATCTGTTCGATGTCATCGCCAAAATACTCGACCCGGATACCCGCTTCCTCGTACGCCGGAAAGATCTCGACGACATCTCCGCGCACTCTGAAAGTACCCGGGAACAGGTCGAGCGGAGTCCGCTCGTACTGCATGTCGATAAGCTTGCGCAGCGCCGTGTCCATACCCTGGCTGTCTCCGGTCTCGAAGAAGTGCAGCATTCCGTAGAAAGCCTCGGGGGATCCCAGTCCATAGATGCAGGACACCGATGCGACGATCAGAACATCGCGCCGCTCGAAGAGCACCTTGGTCGCACGCAGCCTCAGGCGATCGATCTGCTCGTTGACGCTGGTCTCCTTTTCGATGTAGGTATCCGACTGCGGCACGTAGGCCTCGGGCTGGTAGTAGTCGTAGTACGAAACGAAGAACTCGACCGCATTCTCGGGGAAGAAGCTTCGGAACTCCTGGAACAGCTGGGCGGCAAGAGTCTTGTTGTGGGAGAGCACCAAAGTGGGCCGATTCACCTCCTCGATCAGCTTCGCGATGGTGAAGGTCTTGCCCGAACCGGTAACCCCCAGGAGAACCTGATTCCGACGCCCGCTACGGACGCCGTCGGCCAACTCGCGAATCGCCTCGATCTGATCTCCCTGCGGTGAGAACGGCGCGACGACCTTAAATGCCGGCATGATGAACCAATGCCGTGACCGCCGCTACCGGCGTGACCACGGGCTCCATCTCCGGAAGCTGTGCCCCCGGTCTGGCCAGAGACTCCAAGACCTCGCTCAGTTCCCTCACCTTCTCGGGGCCAACCGGTTGACCCGGGCGGGGCGGCGAAGACATGAAGCGCTGGAGTCTCTGCAGGGCGCTTGGCTCCATTCGATTCTCACGGACGGCGGCGCGAGCGCTCTCGAATGCCCTTTCGAGACGCTGCCGGTCTTCTACGGTGACCTCCTCGGAAATGTTCGTCACCACCGCGCTCTCGTACTGCACCAGCGCCCAATCGAGCATGTCCCGGACGTTGGCCAAGAAGAAGACCAAACCGATCGCCAGAAGGACCAAAATCGCAAGACATCCGATCACCGCAGGCTTGCCGCAGCCACTCAGATCCGCCGGCTGCGGATCGAACGGAACCATGACCTCGGGAGCCTGCGCCTCGTCGTTCATCGCCGGCTATCTTAGTCGAACCATATAATCGAGCGATGCCGAGCGTCTCTCGAAGCGCCAAGCTTTCTCTTGCGTCCCGAGTCTGGCTGAAACGGCTCATTCCCCTGCTCGCGTTCGCGTTTCTCGGAGCCGCAGTGGGGGTCGGCTTCGCTGCGGTGATCAACATGCCGAGAGTCGAGTCGATCGCGGACTTCAAGCCCGGCCGGATCACCCAACTCTACGACTACAAGGGCGAGCTGTTCGCCTCGTTCGCCAAAGAGCGCCGAGTGCTTCTGAAGGACGGGCAGGTCCCCGAACTGATCCAACAGGCGCTGCTGGCCGCGGAAGACCGGAATTTTCTGCAGCATGGCGGAGTCGATGCCGAGGGAGTATTGCGAGCGGTGATTCGGAACCTCACCAGCCACCGTGCCACGGCGTTCGGCGGCTCGACAATTACGATGCAGCTCGCCCGGCGTCTGTTCTTGAGTCCCAAGAAGCTCTGGCGTCGCAAAATCGAGGAAGCACTGCTGGCGGTCGAATTGGAAAAGAACTTCAGCAAAGAGCAAATTCTGAGGCTGTACTGCGACTTCATGTTCTTGGGACACGGCAACTACGGTATGGAGGCGGCGGCGCGGTCCTACTTCGGCAAGAGCGCTGCCGAACTGGATGCGGCCGAAGCCGCAAGCCTGGTCGGGATCCTTCAGCGACCGAGCGACTACAGTCCTTACAGACGGCCGGACCTGGTCCTGAACCGGCGCAACTACGTCCTGCATCGGATGCGCGAGGAAAACTTCATTGATCAAGAGACATTGGAAAGAGCAGTCGCCAAATCCCTCGGGGTGAAGAAGCTCCACCGCAATCGCCAGCTGGCTCCATATTTCGCCGAGGATGTCCGCAAGAGCGTCGAAGCGCGCTACGGAAGTCAGGCCGTCTTCGAGCGCGGACTCCAAATCTCGACCACCCTGGACCCTCTGATCCAGAGCGCCGCCGAGGAGGCGCTGCGCCGAGGCCTGTCCGCGCTCGATCACCGCAAAGGCTGGCGTGGCGCGGTCGGAAAGGTGGACTTCGACCAAGGCCCTCCGCTGCTGGCGAGTTGGATCTCGGTCGATTTCTCTCCAGGCGCCTGGAATGAGGGCGTCGTGCTGGCGATAGAAGACGGCTCGGCAAAGATCCAGATCGGCGAGCGCAGCTACGTACTCCTGGCAAGCGGCATGAAATGGACCAAGCGCGGGCGGCCGGGAAAAATCCTGAAGCGGGGTGACGTGGCCTGGTTCCGAATTCCGAACGACCCCGAATCGATCGAGCTGCACCTCGAGCAAAACCCCGAACTCGAAGGCGTTGTTCTGGTGCTCGAGTCGGCGACCGGCGCCGTCCGAGCGATGGTGGGCGGTTGGAGCTACGACGACAGCCAATTCAACCGCGCAACGCAGGCCAAGCGCCAGGTGGGTTCAGCGTTCAAGCCTCTGGTCTACGGCGCAGCGCTCGAGTCCGGGTTCACCGCGGCGGACACTTTCTTTGACGGCCCTGCGGCTTTCCCAGGTCCGACCAATGAACTCACCTACAGCCCGCGCAACTACTATCTCAACTACTACGGCATCACGACCATGAGAAGAGCGCTCGAGCTTTCCATGAACGTCACCGCAGTGAAGGTACTGGATCTCGTCGGCGTCGAGCGGGTGATCGATTTTGCTCGCCGTTCGGGAATCGAGTCCGACCTGCCGCCGTTCCCGAGCCTGGCCCTGGGCGTTGCCGATCTTTCGCCTCTCGAACTTGCAGCGGCCTACGCGGCTCTGTCCAATCAAGGTGTTTTCGTGAAGCCCTATCTCATTGAGCGCATCAAGTCATCGGACGGCAGCGTGCTCGAGGAACATGCGACCCAAGCCCGGAAGTCCACCGAGCCCGAGATCGCCTTCATCCTCACGAGTCTTCTAGAAGGCGTAATCGATCGCGGGACCGGAGCCGCTGTCAAAGATTTCGATCTCGACCTCGCCGGCAAGACCGGAACAACCGATAACTACTCAGATGCCTGGTTCGTCGGCTACAGCCCGCGCTACACCATGCTGACCTGGGTCGGCTACGACTTGAAGAAGAAGATCGGTAGGAACATGACCGGAGCAGAGGCGGCGCTCCCAATCTGGAAGCAACTCGTGAGCGCGGGCCTTCGCGATGGCTGGCTCACGGCGGGAGAGCGTTTCAGCGAGCCTCCCGGACTTTCGACACAAGACGTCGAGTACTTCTCCGGCCTCGTCGCCCGACCGGGCGCCGAGAAGGTCGTCCGGGAGATCTTCATCCAGGGCACCGAGCCGGTGATTCAGTATTCGGCGGAGTGGGAGGCGGTTTTTGCTCTGCCCTGGTACCAGCAGCGATCTCACTACGTCCCCAAGGCCCGGGAGCGCATGCCCGAAGACGTCCAGGACTGGACCGAGATTCTCGAAGGCTGGGCCGAATAGGCTGGCTGTCAACTTGACCTCGAAGGCGTAGCGCCGGTAAAGTCGCCTCCTAGCCGCACACGCCATCCGGTCAGTACGGCAAAGTACCCCTATCTAAAGAGAATTGCTCCTGGAGGCTCGCACAAGATGCCTATGACCCGAGTTGTCACCTTCGGCCTGATCGCCGTGCTTCTGACCGGCTTGCCTATTCTGGCCGCCTCGAAAAACGTCGCCGAGTCGAAAATGGTCCTTGACGGCAAATACCCGACGTCCGAACACCACCTCCTGGTCGTTCCTTCTGACATCGACCATGATGTCTACGCCTGCGTCGGTACCTCCCACGACAACCAGAAAACCTCCAATGAAGGCTACAACGTGGCCAAGATCACCATCCGTCGGCCCGACTCTGAGACCGGCGAGGAGAGCGTCGAGCAGCACGGCAAGCGCGGCAGCCTGGTGGGAGGCAAGTGGCTGCGCTGCATCCACACCGGCCCTCTGAAGGCCGGCGACATCGTCGAGTTCTGGTACGAACTCAGCAACTATCCCAGGCCTCGGGGGAGCACGATCCACATCAGGAGCACGCTAGGCGAAGCGCGGATGCTGATCTCCGAATTGCGCGGACCCGAAGCCCGGGGGAACACCGGTGTACCCACCCAGTACCACCAGCGGGTAAGCAACAGTGTCTCCGAGAACGGTAAGCACCCCAAGTTCATCCAGCAGGCGTCCGTCGTCCACGCCGACAGTCTCGACAAGGTCGACTTCTGCGTGGCGTATGGCAATACCATCGTCAAGAAGCCCAGCAAAGGCAGCGTGAGGATCACCGCCGAGATCGGCAGGACCGATCCCGAAACCGGCGAAATCACGATTGAGAAGCAGGTTCTCAAGGCCAGCCTAAAGGACAACAAGATCAAGAAGTGCGTTGTGATCGACCCGGTCAGAAAGGGCGACACGCTGATCGTCGATGTCGAACTCACTGGCTTCCCTCGCTTGCAGGGCAACGCCGAGGTCGACGGCGTGGCGATGGGCGGCGACCAATTCGAGCTCCTGACCGGCATCGGGCCGAACCCGATGCGCTTGGGCGAAGTCCTCGGCCCCCCGACCCCATCCGCGGGTGGTGGGGGTGGAGGTGGGGGTGGAGGTGAAGGCGGCGCACCGCCAACCGACACCGATCGGGTTTCGGCCGCGGAGCAGAGAGTCTTCTCGGCCCTATCGAAAATGACGGCGATCGGTATCGGGACCAGATCCCGAGGGGGTAAGATCACCTGGCTCATCGCTCACCGGTACAGCTGCTCGAATTACATGGAGACCAAGACGATCGTGGGGGTCTACGACTTGTTCGTCAAAGCCTGCGGCGCCCGAGCCACCGGTGGCGCTTTGACCAAGTCACAAATCAACGCCATCGCCAAGTTCAAGCGGGCGATTGGTATCACCGGGCTCAGATGGGAGTCGGGTAAACGTGTGATCGGCGAGTACAATACCAAAGCGACGGGCACGGTCCATAAGACATTCAGCACGATTGAGGCGGCCGTGAAGTGGCTGGACGGTCAGCACCGGTTCAAGTAACACGGCGACAAAGCCGCTGACCATGGCCGCAGCGGTTTCGAGCCATCGCCAGCGTGAACGGCAGGCTCACAGGCTACGGCGGCAGAATCGAAATCAAGGAGAAGTTGCCAGCACACCAAGGCGCACTGCTGAGTTTGTAACGGCCTGCCTCTCTAGCCTGACCTTCTCACCAAGCTTCTACTGCGACGCCGCAAGTGCCTGAATCTACTGCGTTGCGCTC
>JADFQD010000188.1 GCA_022561975.1 Acidobacteriota bacterium | reverse complement strand
CTCGAGAAGCAGACTCAGACGGCCTTGCGAGCGCTCGAGAAGCTGGCCTAGCCTGATCTTCTCACCAGCTTCGTTGCGAGATGCCGGAAATGTCTGGAGATACAAGGCTTGCGACCGAGGCTGACGCAGGCGTACTCGAAGTACGCCGAGGAAGCCGATGCGAGCGTAACGTAGTAGCTTCTGGCATTTCCGGCGTCGCAGTAGAAGGTTGGTGAGAAGATCAGGCTAGACGTCACGAGCCTGGTGGGACGGTCAGGCTAGCGATGAAGCGAATAGCGGTCATCGAAGACAATCCGGACAACCGGCTTCTCGTTCGCGCGATTCTTAAGGACCGCTACGAGTTGACCGAGTTCGACTCGGGCAGGAAAGCTCTGGCAGCTCTGCCGGTCGATCCACCCGATCTGATTCTTCTCGATATCTCGCTTCCCGAAATGGATGGTCAAGAAGTGCTGGAGAGGATTCGTCGAATTGATGGTTTGAGCGACATCCCGGTCATCGCACTTACAGCGCACGCGATGGTCGGTGATCGCGAGCGGTTCCTGGTCGCCGGCTTCGATCAGTACATTTCAAAGCCAATCCTCGACCCTGACAAGTTGAATACGGCGATCGCGGCTTTGCTCGAAGAGGAGTCGAGCTGATGCGAAGTTCTCCGCGCTATCGAGAGCCGCTCACGGCATCCTTTTGATCGATGAAGCTGTAGCCGGCGCCGCGTTCAGTGACGATGTAACGCGGGCGGCTGGGGGCCACTTCGATTTTTTGGCGCAATCGATGGATGTGCACTCTGAGAGTGTTTTCGTCGGCGCTTTGGTTCGGCCAGACCCGAGCCAGGATGTAACTCGTCAGGACCGTCTTGCCGGCATTCTGCATGAGGATATAGAGCAGCTTGGTCTCCGTGGGAGTGAGCGCGAGCGGCCTGCCGTTGATGATCGCTTTCTGGCGGACGAAATCGACCGAAAGGTTTTCGTCAATGACGATCATCGCCTTCATGGTGTAGGAGAAATCTCCTATTCGCTTGAGGATTCTCCCGACTCTGGCCGCGAGTTCATTCGGGTTGAACGGCTTGATCATGTAGTCGTCGGCGAGTTCCTCGATCGTCTTGACCACCGTCTCCTCGTCGTCGACCACCGTTAGCATGATCACCGGAACGTCGCTGATGTCGTGAATTCGCCGACACAGGGACAGGCCGTCCAGACCGGGGAGCCGAATGTCGATGACCGCCAGGTGAGGAAGGCCCTCGTCGTTCATCAGGTTGAGAGCCATTTCGGCGGTCTCGGAGGTCATGACCTCGTAGCCCGCGTCCTCGAGCGTTGCCGTTATCAACTCCAGCACTTCTGGGTCGTCATCGATCGCCAGGATTCGCTGCTTGCGCTCCTTTTGCTGCTCGAAGAGATCATCCGGCATGTACCTACCTCCGGGGAACGTTTATGTGTTCCACTGATTGTGACGTAATCCTGATCATAAAGTTAATCCGTAAACAGGTCAACCGGTCCCACGAGGGGTTTTATGCAGTCCGACTCGTCGCAAGAAACGTCGTTGACCCGCATTCCCACTGCCACGGAAACCATGTCCGCGGCCGGCCAGGGCCGAAACATTACTTGGGCCGAAATCCCGGGCAGCGAGCCCGGCTCGAGCCAGGAGCCGTGGTGGTCACGGCGCAAAATGACCGGCATGCGGTCGTGGATCCGCCCCACGACATCGTTCGCCGCGGTCGTAAGGATGACGTAGGTCAGCAGCCCGGCGTCGTCTTCAGACCAAAGGCCGGCAAAAGCGACCAGCGAGGACTCGCGCGAGGTGAAGTAGTAGGGCTGCCGGCTGCGACCGATCCGAGCCCATTCGAAAAAGCCGTTGGCTGGGACCAAGCACCGCCTACTGGCGAAACTCTCTCTGAAGGCCGGTCGACTGTCGGCGGATTCGCACCGGGCGTTGATGGCCAGCCGGCTCTTTCCGCCTCGGGAGAGAGTGAATCCCCAGTGCGCGCGGCGAGCGCGACGAGCGCTTCGGGCGCCTCCAGCGGCCGGCGTGACGATCAACGATTGCTGCGACGGCGCGAGGTTGTAGCGAGCCGCGAGTTCCGGCGCAGTGTCGGTTTCGAAGTACTCGACGATCTCGTCGCGAGGCGAAGTCAAGGTGTAGCGGCCGCACATGGTGTCTCTTTCCAGCGCCCCCTGAGTGCCCTGAGAGACCCTTCGGCCTGCTACCCTTTTCGGGCCGGCTCCCCTGGCTCCCCTGGCTCCCCTGGCTCCGAAGAGAAAACAGTCTATGCAACAGATCATCGAATGTGTACCCAATTTCAGCGAGGGTCGTGATCTGGAGCTGATTCGCCGGATCACCGATGCCGCCGCCCACGTGGACGGTGTCGCGTTACTCGATGTCGATCCCGGGAAGGCCACCAATCGTACCGTGGTGACCTTCGCCGGAGAGCCCGAGGCCGTCGTCGAGGCCGCCGTTCAGGCGGCCCGGGTAGCGGCCGAACTCATCGACATGCGCCAGCACCGTGGTGAGCATCCTCGGTTCGGAGCGCTCGACGTGTGCCCGCTGGTGCCGGTGAGCGGAATCACCATGGACGAGACCGTGGAGTGGGCCCGTAAGCTGGCCCAGCGGCTGGGAGACGAAGTCGGCCTGACGGTCTTTTGCTACGAGAACGCGGCCCTGTCCAAAAGCAGAAGGAACCTGGCGACGGTACGAGCCGGTGAATACGAGGGCCTCGAGAAGAAACTCGCTGGATCGGATTGGCGACCGGACTTCGGTCCGGCCGAGTTCAATCCGCGTTCCGGTGCGACCGCTGTGAGTGCTCGGGATTTTCTGGTCGCGTACAACATCAACCTCAATACCACATCGGCCCGGCGGGCCAACGCAATCGCCTTCGACGTGCGGGAAAGAGGGCGGGTCAAGAGGAAGGGTGACCCGCTGACCGGCGAGATCGTCCGGGACGAAAACGGCAAGCCGGTTTACTCTCCGGGAAGCCTCGAGGCCGTCAAGGCAATCGGCTGGTACATCGAAGAGTACGGGATCGCGCAGATATCCATGAATCTGACCGACATCGAGGTGACCCCGGTCCACGTGGCCTTCGACGAGGTCCGCCGGAGTGCTCGAGCCAGGGGCATCCGAGTCACCGGCTCCGAGCTCGTGGGCCTGATGCCGCTTCGAACGATGCTCGAGGCGGGGCGGTTCTATCTCGAGAAACAACAGAGGTCGGCGGGGATCCCAGACCGCGAGATCATCAAGATCGCGATCAAGTCACTTGGGCTCGACGACCTGAAGCCCTTCGACCCCGCTCAGAAGATCATCGAGTATCGGCTCGGCGCGCTTCTGCCCGAGGGGCCCAAGTTAGTGCGCCGCACCGTGGTCGGATTCACGGAAGAGACCGCTTCGGAGTCCCCGGCGCCCGGCGGCGGGTCGGTCGCGGCCGCGGTCGGTGCGTTGGGGGCGGCTCTGGGTACGATGGTCGCCAACCTGTCCGCACACAAACGCGGTTGGGACGAGCGCTGGCAAGAATTCTCGGACTGTGCGGCCCGGGGCAAGGAGATCTACGAGGCGCTGCTCGAGTTGGTCGATCGGGACACCGAGGCCTTCAACGCCCTGATCACCGCTCAGCGCCTGCCCAAAGGTTCGGAGTCGGAGCGAAAGCATCGTGACCAAGCCGTGCAGGAGGCTGCAAGGCGGGCCATGGAAATTCCTCTCGAAGTCATGGAGAAGTCCCTCGAGTCCATGTCCCTGCTCATGGCGATGGCCGAATCGGGCAACCCGGCCTCGGTTTCCGACGCGGGCGTTGGTGCTCTCTGCGCGAGGGCGGCGGTTCGCGGCGCGTACCTGAACGTCGAAATCAACTCGAGCGGTTTGGAAGATCAGAAGCTGGCGGCTGATTTGATCGCCCGAGGCAAGAGTTTCGAGGAGCAGGCCGAGAAGCTCGAGTGCGAGATCCTGGCGGTGGTAGCGGACAAGCTCTAGCGCGAAGCGCTCATCTCGGTCCCAAGGCCGTTTTGGCGCGTTCCGAGTTCTCGTCTCGCCGCTCGGTAGTCTATCGGTTTGTAGCGGTCGAGCTCCGTCTCGACCGTTCGGGCCAGCCCCAGCAAGACGGTCGACACGGAG
>JADFQD010000187.1 GCA_022561975.1 Acidobacteriota bacterium | reverse complement strand
TCGAATGTGGTGTTTATGGGCATGGGTGAGCCGCTCGTGAACTACAGCGTTACGGTCGAGGCGACTCGCCGGCTCAACGCCGAATGGGGATTCGGAATCGGACAGCGCAAGATCACGATCTCGACGGTGGGTCTGCCCAAGCAGATCCGGCGCCTGGCCGGCGAGGGGCTGCAAGCGACCTTGGCGCTGAGCCTCCACGCCGCCAACGAGGAACTGCGCGCAACCCTGATTCCGTGGGCGCGGCGTCTGCCACTTGCCGAGCTGCTCGACGCCTGCCGCTTCTACCTCGAACAGACCGGGCGGGAGATCACGCTCGAGTACTGCCTACTTGCGGGGGTCAATGATCGATCGCGCGATGTCGGTGAACTGGCTCGGATCGCCCGAGACCTGCGGGCGCACGTCAATTTGATGATGTACAACCCGGTTGTTGGTCTGCCCTTCGTCCGTCCGTCGCGCGCAAGCGCCATGAGCTTTCTTCACCAACTTCGGGAGCGCGGAGTCAATGTCCACCTGCGCGAGAGTCGCGGGCTCGAGGCCGATGCCGCCTGCGGGCAGTTGAGGCGGAGGCTGGGGTAGGCCTTCTCAGACATCTACAATGCTTCCGATGTCCACGATTCGTCGTCTGCCCGACAGGTTGATCGATCAGATCGCGGCCGGTGAGGTGGTCGAGCGGCCGGCCTCGATCGTCAAAGAGCTCGTAGAGAACGCTCTGGATGCCGGTGCCGGCTCGATTGCGATCCGGCTGGATGACGGCGGCAAGGCCAGGATCCGAGTCGAGGATGACGGCTCCGGCATGAGCGCCGAGGATGCCCGCCTGGCCTTTGATCGCCACGCGACCAGCAAGATCGCCGTGTTCGAGGACCTGCTCGAGGTCTCGACACTCGGTTTTCGCGGCGAAGCCCTGGCGTCCATCGCCTCGGTGGCCCGAGTCGAACTCGAGACCGCGGCCGATCAAGGGGACGGTTTCAAGGTCAGGGTCGAAGCCAGTGAAGAGGTGCTGGCGGAGCCTGCGGCGCGCTCACGGGGCACGACCATCGAGGTCTCGTCGCTTTTCTACAATGTGCCCGCGCGCCGGAAGTTCCTGAAGGCGGCCTCGACCGAGACCCGGCGGGTCGTGGAGGTCGTCCAGGGCTACGCCTTGGCTCGACCCCAGGTCCGCTTCGAACTCGAGACCGCGCGGCGCAAGCTGCTCGAAGCACTGCCCGCCGGCGAGGGGGCGGAGGGATTGGCGCGCCGGATCGGCCAGGTCTTCGGTCGGCAGCTGGCGGAAGACCTCACCAAGATAGCTTTTGAAAGCTCTCGCTGCAGGGTCTCGGGGTTCGTCGGCGGATCCGAAACCACCAGGGGCCGGCGCACCTTCACCTACGTCAACGGCAGGCTGCTACGAGACAAGTCGATTCTGTCGTCGTTCTATCGAGCGGTGCGAGATACCTGGCACGCCGATCGGTTTCCGGCGTTGTTCCTGTTCCTGGATCTGCCGGCGCGGTCGGTGGATGTGAATGTTCATCCGCAGAAGGCCGAAGTCCGGTTTCGAGACGGAGACGTCCTTGGGGACGTTTACCGCTCGGTGCGACGTGCGCTCGAGTTGGGCCTGGGCGAACTCGGGGCCCCGGCGCAGGCACTGAGTGGTGACGCCGCGAGCCGAACTTGGACCGGAGGCGGAGCGCTGCCGGCGGGGCAACTCGCCTGGCAGGGTCTCGGCGGGCGCTCTCTGGCAAGGCCGAGCGAATCCGGAGACTCGATCGATTCGTTGAGGGGCACGGAGGTGAGGGAGTCGGTCGGTGGCTCGGGGCTGGCGCACGCAGTCTACGCACCGATCGAACCCGTAGCCGTGCCGTTGAGCGGACGCTCGGGAGAACCGCGACCGTTTCGGATTCTCGGCCAGTACAAGGCGACACTGCTCATGCTGGAGGGTCCGGACGGCCTCTATTTGATCGACCAGCACGTGGCCCACGAGAGGATTCTCTACGAGCGCTTGCGCGCCGAGCTGGCGCGCGAGACCCCCAAGAGTCAACCGCTGCTCGAGCCCGTCCTGCTGGAGCTGGCGCCGGCCGAAGCCGCTCGGCTGGAGGAACTCGGGGCCCAGCTCGAGGAAGCGGGTTTTTCGATTTCTTTCCTGTCGGGAGGTTCGGTGGCTATCTCGGAGGTGCCGGTGGTCCTGACGGGGAAACAAGCGGAGCGATTGGTGCACGCGCTCGCGGCGTCGGGAGTTTCGGAGAAGGAGACGGAACCGAGCGTCCGCGAGCGTCTCCTGGACTCGTTGGCGGCGTCCATGGCTTGCAAGCAGGCGGTCAAGATGCACGAGCCACTGTCTCCGGACGAGATGGAGGCCATGGTCGCCGAACTGTTCGCCGCCGACAACCCCTATGCCTGCCCGCATGGCCGGCCGATCATTCTCAAAATGAGCGACGCCGATCTGGAAAGCCGGTTCGGCAGGCGCTAGATGCACTGATGTTTTCGCGATCGAAGAATCCGCACCGGACGCTCGAGCGTCGCATCGGACGCCGGTTCCGGCGCCGCGAGCTGCTGGAGACCGCTCTGACGCACCGCTCCTACGCCAACGAGAAGGGACTGGGCTCCAACTACGAGAGGCTCGAGTTCCTGGGTGATACGGTGCTCGGGCTGGCGACGGCGGACTGGCTGTTTTCCGAGCACCCGGAGGTTTCGGAGGGCGAGCTCTCCGCCCACAAAAGCCGTTTGGTGTCGGAGCCGATCCTGGCGGAGTTCGCCCGGGAACTCGGACTGGGGGAATTCGTGCGGCTCGGAGTCGGGGAGGAGCGGTCGGGGGGCCGAAACAAGGATTCGATTCTCTCCGACGTGGTCGAATCCGTGATCGGCGCGCTGTTCCTCGACGGCGGCTGGAAGCCGGCGCGGCGTTTTGTCCGGCAGATGCTCGATGGATCGGCGGGCGAATCGGACGAACTCGAGCTCAAGGACCCCAAGGGCCGGCTTCAGGAGTACCTTCAGGCCAGGGGCCAGGGGCTGCCCGAGTACCGATCGGTGCACGAGCACGGGCCGGACCATGCCAAGGTCTTTGTGATCGATTGTCTGGTCGGGGGCGAGGTCTTGGGCTCGGCAGAGGGTGGTACCAAGAAACGCGCCGAGCAGCTGGCGGCGGCGGCGGCTCTGGAGCGGTTGCAGGGTGATGGCGCCGAGGCGCCGACCGAGCCCGTCGCCTCGGTTCCGGAAGACTCATAGCCCCTCGATTTGTCGCTGCCTCCTGGCTGCTATAGACTGCCGCCATATCCTGAACGGTTTCTACCGTAGAGGCAGAGGGAGTTCAGAGCGAGTGCCGGGGCAATGGAATTCGCTGCAACGAGCTACCCGAGCGAAGGAGGATAAATCTTGACAAGAACCAAGCTCATTCTGAGGTCAATGACCCTCGTAACCGTGGCTGGCTGACTCGTCGTCTCGACGGTCGACACAACGTCTGAAGCCCGGTGCACGTCGGTAGTCCACCCCAATTCCCAATCGAAAGGAGAAAAGCCATGAGAAGTACGTCTCGTCATACCAGGAGCACCGCCGGTGTCCTCGTCCTGACCGCAATGCTCCTCGTCCTCCCGGCTGCCGCCACGGCCGCCGACTTCGTTCTCAAGGCCCACCGCTGGGGCAAGGCACAGGATGCCGCGGTCGCCGCGGCCGGCGGTACCGTGGTGTGGAGCCACCGCAAGGTCGGCATCGCATCGGTCACCTCGGACGATCCGGGCTTCCTCGCACGGGTGAGCGGAGACAGGGCCTTCACCAGCGCCGCCGAGGACATGATCGTCCAGTGGCAGGATCCGGAGAACTTCGTCGATCTGGGGCACATCACCCCGGGCGACGAGACCCTCTTCTTCCTGCAGTGGAACATGACGGCGATGGAAGCCCCGGCCGCCTGGGCCGCCGACTGCACCGGCGCCGGCGTCCGCGTGGCGATCAACGACGGCGGCATCGACCCGACCCACCCCGATCTCGCGCCGAACATGGACACGTCGTGCTCCCGGTCGTTCGTGCCCGGATTTGACTTCGACGAAGACACCGGCACGTTCTGGCACGGCATGCACGTGGCCGGCATCGCCGCCGCCGCGGACAATGGCACGGGCGTCATCGGAGTGGCGCCGGAGGCGACCCTGATCAGCGTCAAGGTCCT
>JADFQD010000074.1 GCA_022561975.1 Acidobacteriota bacterium | reverse complement strand
CCGGCTCGTCCGTGACGAGCGCCCGGAACCGCACCGCATCCGATTCATTGTGCAAGGCGATACCGGCGGGCTCGTCGGGCGGCTGCTGATCGACGTATCGATAGCCGCCTGCGACGAACAGCCCCGCGGCCAGCAGGCCAATAATGGCGAAATGAGGTCGGCGCATCACGGCCGCGGCGACAACGCCCGCCGTTGCGATGCCCGCGAGTCCGGACCACCAGAACTCTCCGGTCATCGCGCCGGCGGCTACGCCCAGCAGCCAGGCACCGGCCAGGTAGATGAGCGTCACGGGCCCGCCGTGATCAGGTCGCGGATGCGTTCGTACGTCGAGCGCGGAATCACCTGGCGCTCGACCAGCTCCTCGCTGCTTACATACGGGCCGTTCGTCTCCCGGCTGACAACGATCTGCTGGCTATAGACCTCGCCGATGCCGGGCAGGGCGTCCAGTTCCCCTGCGCTCGCAGTGTTGATGTTGATCTTGGCCGAAACGGTGCCGGCAACGGTTGAGACGGTCTGGCCGAATCGCGGCACGACGATCTGGTCCTCATCATGCAGGCGCACCGCGAGGTTGATCGCTTCAAGGTCCGCATCGTCCGTGTGGCCGCCCGCCTCGAACAGCACATCGATGACACGATCGCCGTCCTTCATCTCATAGACGCCCGGCTCGGCGATGGCGCCCGTGATGTACACCTCGATTGGGCCCGATTCGGTCGCGCTGGGCAGGTCGATCTCGAGCGCTGGCGGGCCGCTCTGCCGATCGAAGGCGAACCAGACGATGCCCGCAGCGAGAACCCCTGCGAGCGCAACAATGATGATCTGATTAACGCGGTCTGACACCGCTGCAAACTCCCGCCACTTCGGCCCCACCGAGTTTGGTTCCTGCGCGCGCACGTAAGTCCGCTTCCGCGCGTTATGTGCGCCTACTTTGGCGAATAAGGAGGGGTGTTGTCAAGGAGTAGCGTCTGCGTCTACCGCTCCGTCTCCACTCACAGCCTGTCGCCGTCCGTCGACAGGCGCATCGTGCCGTGTTGGTCCGTGCCACCTCCCCCTCCGCGCTCTCCCCGCGATCGGCTAGCCTGAGTTCCGAAACCTAGAGCCATGGCACGCCTGAAGAACGCTTCGCGTTCTTCAGAGCCGACCAAAGGTCGGTCGTCAGCAGAAGCGCCCGGCTTCTACAAGACTGCTCCGTCAGTCAGGGCGCATAACATAACGTCCGATTATACGACATAAGATCGGCGCTGCCAGATTCGATAGGTAACATAACGATGCGAAATATAGTCGATTCTGCCAAACCAAATGACAACCATGGTTCCAGAAACGTGGCCATGCTGCTCAGCACCCCGCAGGTTGAGCGGCTGTCGGGCTTTGCCCGGCGGGCGGCGCAAATCTAGTAGCGAATGACCACCAACTGATCAGCGGCGGATTCCGGCGCCCACAGTTCGCCGGGACGGCCGAGGAGCTGTCGCACGTTGCTTGGTGAGCCTGGCAGGTCGATCGACGTGAACGTCTCGCTGGCCAGATCGAAGAGCACCAGCGTGTTTGAACCGAAGTCGCTCAGCCAGACCAGGTCGCGATCGTCCACGTACACGGCGTAGGCCTGTGCCCCGGGGCCGGGCAGCGGCCACTCCTGCCACAACTCCGTCGTTGGGTCGTAGCGAGCCAGCTGGCCGGCGTTCCACTCGCTCGCCCAGATGCGTCCTGACGAGTCCGACCACACGCGACGCGCTCCCTGTCCGGACGTCGGAAGCTCGAGCACCGTGGCCACGCCCGTATTCAGATCGACGTGGCCCACGTAGCTCCCAGCCAGCGACGCGAAGTAGATCTCGCCGTCCGGCGTCGACGTGATACCATACGGCCCCGGCCCGCGTGGCGCGTCGAAGACCTCTATCTCCTCGGTCGATGGGTCCAGCACGCCGTAGATGCCGTTCTGGCCCGTGAACCAGATGCGCCCGCGGCCATCGAAGGCCGCTGTGTTCAGGTTCGCGTTGGGCCGGTCCGAAGGCAGGCTGTAAACCGTCAGCGCGTCCGTCTCCGCATCAACGCGCACGATCGCGTTCAGGCCGCCGTCTGTCACCCAGGCGTCGCCCTCGGGCCCAACGATCACGCCATGCGGCGCTGAGCCTGCGCCGAGGTGGATCTCGCGCGTTGCGCCGGTCTGCGGGTCTAGGTAGCCGAGCGCCTCGCGACGTTGCGCCGTATACCACACGCCCCCGTCGGCGGCGGGAGCTACGTCGTGTGGGCGCGACCCGACTGGCAGCGCGAACGCTTCCATCGAAAACTCGCCCAGCGAATCGAGGGCATCTGACGTGGTGGAGGTGGGCTCCGCGACCGTTGGCATGTCCGCAGCGGCGGTGGGTGAGGCCTCCCGTACAGAGTCGTCATCGCCGCCACAGGCCATAAAGATCAGCGCGCAAGCCAGCGGAAGGGCGAGTAAGCTAGGGCGTGAGACGATCATCATCGCGGTTGTCAGCGTAACATGCTCCTGCTGAACCTGTGGCCGGTAGTCGCACGGGCGCGGTCAACGAGAAAGGGTCGGCTCCTTCGAGCCGGGCCTCATCAGTAATTTCTGCGGAGTCTACGACGCGCTAGCGCTGGATTCAGTTTCCAGCTTGCCGTTGAACCAGTCCGGGTCCCCGATTAGGTGCGACCGTAGGTCCTGGAACCATTCGCCCTGCTCCTTATCGTTGGAGTTCGTATCGTAGTCCTCGCGAGTTTCGAATTTCACCTCAGCCATGAACTCGTCGTTGTCGTCCAGGTTGCAGATCAGTATTGAACTGACGAAGCCTTTGACCTTCGGCATGTGCTCACGTCCCCAATTTTCGAATGAGTTTACGATCGACTCGCGCTCGCCTGGCTTCGCCTTCATGCGAAAGAACGTTACGTGTGCCATAGTTCCCTCCTTGTTTGGTTCCTACATGACAGAGCCGGTCTATCTAGACCGGCTCTGTTCGTTCTTTTTCAGCGAATTCCCCTCTCTTCTTGGGAGAGGGGCTAGGGGTGAAGGCAGCTACTTCTGCAGGATGTGAATCGTGCAGGCGGAACCCAACCCAATGACGTGGGCCAGCCCAACCTTCGCGCCCTCCACCTGCCGGCCGCCTGCCTGGCCCTTCAGGTGCCAGTAGACCTCACAGATGTTGGCGACGCCTGTCGCGCCGAGCGGGTGGCCCTTGGACAGCAGCCCGCCGCTCGCGTTCACGGGAATGCGGCCGCCGACGTACGTTTCCTTGTCGTCGATCAGCTTGCCCGCTTCGCCTTCGCCGCAGAGGCCCAGGTTTTCGTAGTGCAACATTTCTGCCGTCGCGAAGCAGTCGTGCAGCTCAACCAGGTCCAGGTCCTCCGCGCCGACGCCCGCGTCCTCGTAGGCCAGCTTGGAGGCGTTCTTGGTGAGCGTGTTGACGTCCGGCATCGTTAGATCGCGCTCCGTGTACGGATCGGATGTCAGGGTCGAGGTCGCGACTTTGATTGGCTCCGTCGTCAGCTGCTTAGCCTTCTCCATGGTTGTGAGAACCGCGGCCGCAGCGCCGTCTCCCGTGGGGCAGCACATATAGAGCGTGTTTGGCCACGCGATAGTGCGCGCGTTCATCACATCTTCCAGGCTCATCTCAACCTGGTACTGCGAGTACGGGTTATGCATGGAGTGCTTGTGGTTCTTGACGGCGATCTTCGCGAACTGCTCTTCCGTCGTCCCGTAGTTCCGCATGTGCTCCACGCCTGCTTGCCCGAACACCGCTGGCATCAGCCCGGAACCGACGATGCCCTCAGGCGAAATCCCACCACCACCGCCGCCTCCGCCGCCACCAAGCAGGCCCATCTTGCCCATCTGCTCAGAGCCGACGGCGAGCGCAGTGTCGTAGGCGCCGGACGCGACGGCCATGTAGGCCTCGCGGTAGGCAGTCGAACCGGTCGCACACGCGTTTGCGACGTTGATCACGGGAATGCCGGTCTGGCCGATCTCCTTCATGATCCGCTGTCCGATCATCGCGCTCGACTGATACAGGTTGCCGCTGGCCAGCAACTCGACGTCCTTCATCGTCATGTCGGCGTCTTGTAGTGCCAGCAGGGCGGCCTGTGCGGCCAGCTCGTGCACACCTTTTTCCGGATACCGGCCGAACTTGATCATGCCGGCGCCGACCATCGCTACTTCTCGCATTGTGTTCCTCCCCTATTCTTCAGGCGGGCTACTTGGCCGGCCGGAATTTAAACGCCATAATGTCGTTTCCGTCGCGGTCGGTGTGCACTATTTCGGTGTACATTTCAACCGGCATGCCGAACTTTAGATTCTTAGGGTCGGGCTCAACGCCCTCGATGTTACAGCGCACGCTCACGCCTTCCGGCAGGTCGACGATCGCTGCGACGTACGGCGTCGGGATGCCCGGCGCCGACTGATGCACGATCGAGAAGACGTGCAGTTCGCCTTTATCGCTGAGCTTGACGTCTTCCATTGGCTCCGTGGAGTAACATTTCGCACATGCCATACGCGCGCCGAGATACGTCGCACCGCAGGACTTGCACTTGCTGCCGGCCAGGTAGGGCTTCTCGTCTGGGTTATCGGAGATGTGGAGGAAGGGAAGAATCGGCTTGACCTGTTTTCCTTGGGTTTCAGCTTCAGCCATATGCGGCCTGCTCCTTCACTGGTTGCCGATCCGGGCAACGCCTGGACGGGCGGTACGCGAGGACAGTTCTGGCGAGATTCCCCTCTCAAGAGGCATGCGTATTATAGACCACCGCCCAAGTTAGTCAAGCGATGGGCGTTACGATTGTCCGAACCTGGCCAGCGCCTTCTCGTACTCCTCAGGCGTGTTGAAGTCGACCAGCACGCGCTCATCCCCGAGATCGATGTCCTGCATCTCGTCGCGGTGCGCGTTCACCACGCCGAGCAGCCCCTGGGATTCCTCTTCGACCCTGCGCAGCTCATCTAGGAGCGAACCTGCCAGTACTATCGGATGCCCGTGCTTGTCTCCGAACACCGGGCGCGAAATCGCTGCGCCGCTGGCAGCATGCGCCTTGATGAGCCTGCTTATCAGGTCACCCGGCCGGGGCTGGTCTACGTTCAGCACGACGATCGGGTCTGCATCGTCCGATAGCGCAAGGGCACCTGCCCGGAGCGACGTAGCGCGCCCCTCCTGGAAGTGCAAGTTCACCACGACTCGGGCTGTATCCGGCACCCGCTCTCGTATCTCGTCGGTCGCATGGCCCAACACGACGACGATTTCGTCGACGCCAGCCTCGCTGAGCTGCCGGAACTGGTACTCGATAAGCGTGACTTTGCCCCAGGGCAAGAGCGCCTTGGGCTGGCCCATGCGGGTTGATTCGCCGGCCGCGAGGAGGATTGCGGCGCTGGCCGTGACTAAATCTCCAGGACGTTCCCGTCGGGATCGGCGATGCGGGCCCAGGGAACTCCCGGCCCGTGTTCACCTTCTTCGACGACCGAACCACCGGCCTGCTTGATCGCCGCCAATACGTCGGCGCGGTCTAGGTCATGGTCGACGTGCAAACCAACGTGGCGTGGGCCGCTGCCGGCCTCTTTGGGCTCCAGCAGCAAGCCGACGGCGCTCTCGGTCAGCTCTAGAAGCCGATCCATCTCCCAGTTCTCGGTGAAGCGCCGGATCGCGCTGGAGCCCAGGAAGCAGGCGACTTCGATCTCGAGTCCGGTGGCTTGCGAAATCTCGAGGATCGGCTCGATGTCTCGCGCCAGGGTTCTGGCCGCGCAGTTGGGAGCGATGCCGAGATCCTGTTCCACGATCTCCCGCGCGAGTCGGCTCACCGACTCGACAACTTGAGGACCGGCTCCCGGCAATCCGATGTTGGCCGACTCGATTTTCAAGTCCGACATCGCGTGAAGGATCGCGAGCTTCTGCTCGAGCGACGGATCCCGAACCGATGGCGATTGCAGACCATCTCGAAGAGTCTCGTCGTTGAGCTCTATCTTGCCGCGAGCGGGGCCGGGTTCCGCGCTCGCCGCGGTGTTCCAGTCGTAAATCAGCCGGGTGGGATCGAGAGGTGCCACGCTAGCCTGACCTTCTCAACGGCGTGCGTGGGCGGTGGTTGCGTCCGCTACGCATTCCGCCAGGGTATCGCCGACCTCCGTCGTCGTGAGCTTGCCGCCGAGATCGGCGGTCGTGGCTCCGGTCCCAATCGCACGCTCGACCGCGGCCTCCAAAGAGTGTCCGGCCTCGTGGTGGCCGAGATCATGAAGCATCAGGGAAGCCGAAAGCACCGCGGCCATCGGGTTGGCCCTATTGGAGCCCGCGTACTTGGGAGCCGAGCCGTGCACCGGCTCGAACATCGACGTGCGCCCGGGGTGCAGATTGGCCGAAGCCGCGATTCCCAAACCACCCTGAAGGGCTGCACCCAGATCGGTGATGATGTCCCCGAACAGGTTGTCCGTGACGATCACTTCGAAGATCTCGGGCTTACGGATCATCTGCATGGTCAGCGCATCCACAAAGAGATGACTCGCCTCGATGTCCGGATACTCCTCTGCCACGCTCCAAAACACGCGCTGCCAGAGCTCATGGCCGTGGCGCATGACGTTGGACTTGTCCGCCATGCACACCCTTCTGCGCCCTTCGCGATCGGCGTACTCGAACGCCGCTCGCACGATTCGCTCGGTGCCCTTGCGGGTGTAGATCGACTCCTGGATCGCGACCTCGTCCATCGTGCCGCGCTTGAACTGACCTCCGATGCCGACATAGGCGCCCTCGGTATTCTCCCGAAACACCACAAAGTCAATATCCTGCTTCGACTTCCCAGCCAGCGGGCACAGGCGTGCGTCATAGAGCCGAATCGGCCGGAAATTTATGTAGAGATCCAGACCGAACCGAATACCCAGCAAAATGTCCGCCGCATGCTTCATGTCGGGCACCCGAGGGTCGCCATAGGCCCCGATCAGAATCGCCGAATAGTCCGACTGGAACTCTTCGAGCGCACCCTCGGGCAACGTCTCCCCGGTCTCGAGATAGCTATCCGCGTTCCAGTTCAACACCACCAGATCGAGAGGCAATTGCCACCGCGCAGCCGCCGCCTCGAGCACTTTGATCGCCTCGACCGTCACGTCGACACCGATGCCGTCTCCGGGCAGCACCGCAATCCGCTGCCGCTGCACCGCGTCTGCTGTCATCAAAGAGCTCCCACGATCCGGCACAGGTGCCCGGTCAGAATGGCCAGATAGTTCCCTATCGCGTATCCGATCAAGGCCATCAAGATCGCAGCCGGTACCAGACTCTCTCGATGATGCGCGGCAACCACCGGCGCCGACGCGGCGCCTCCAATATTGGCGGCCGACGCGATCGCAGCGCTATGAATGTCGACCTTGAACAGCCAGGCTCCCGCCAGGCAGAACAAACCATGAATCGTGATCCAGATCGCAGCGCCGAGCACGAACCAGCCGGCCTGATCGAAGCCGGCAAGCGAGGCCGTCGCTCCCATTCGAGCAACAAAGACATAGAGAATGGCCATCGCGAGTTCGTGCGAGCCCGGGATCGACTTGGCCCGAGTGAACGAAAGCGCTATTCCGAGCGTCGTGACCAAGAGCACGACCCAGGTGGCGCTCGAAATCACGGTTTCACCGCCGGCCTCGATCTCGGGCAGGACCTCGGCAGCCAGGTCCGAAAACCAGGTGACCGCCAAGGCGATCGCCCCGAGATTCAGAAAGTCCCGAAAGCTCGGCACGCGCTTTTCCTTGACCTCGGCGGCGGCGGCCGAATCCATGCGGGTGAAATGATCTTCCGAAACGCCGGTCCAGCGATTGAACCTATCGCCGAAGTTCTTCGACACCAGCAGCAGCGGCAGCCAGCCGATATAGATCACCGTATCCGCCAACACCGCCAGTCCGAATTGCTCCTCCGAGGTCCCCAGCGCCTGTGCGGCCGCCGCCAGGTTGCCGGTGCCGCCGATCCAGCTGCCGGCCAAGGCGCCAAAGCCCTTCCAGGCGTCCTCGGCCAGGAAGCGGTGCACCACGAAGTAAGCGACCGGAGCTCCCAGTACGACGCCGGCGGTACCCATCAACATCACCAGCACACCCTTGCCCATGACCCGGATCGCGGCGCCCACGTCCACCGACACCAGCAACAGCACAATCACCACCGGTAGCCCGAAACTGCGCAACACGCCGTAGACAGGCGACGAATCCGGGAGCACCCCGACATTGCGCAGCACAACCGGCGTCGCATAGATCCAAATCAGCGGTATCAGGTACCGGAAGAGCTTCCAGCCGGTGAAACGCTCGAGCCAGAAGTAGAAAGCAGCGATACCGACCAGAGCGGCCATGACTGCCACAGGCGATTCGACCATCGACAGTGAAGATATCAGAGCGCCGCCGGCGCTTCGGGCAGTGCGGCGTGCTCACCTTCCACAACATACTCGAACGAGATGTTTACCGTGGGCAGGAGCCACGAAGAGTGAAGCGGCGGCAAACTTGCAGGGAGTCCACCCAAACTCTCGATGACCAGACCGCCTTCGAGCACTCGCGCGGTGAGGGGCACCGCGGCCGTGCTGCTGCGATCCACTTCCACTCGGCGCCACTTGCCGCGCACCCGCACGTATTCCAATCGCTGCCTCCGAAAGTAGGCCAGAGTCTCTTCCCAGCTGCCCAGCGAGGGGCCGGCACCGGGCGGCGAGTTCAAAAGACTCGCTTCCACCGCGAGCGCACTGCCGCGGCGCACCGACCACCGCCAGTCTTCGCCCCGGCAACCCGGATCTCCAGCGGCCGGGTAGTCCAGACGCGCCCCGCGCGCCGGCCGTCCCGCAACCCAACGAACACTGGTCGCCAACCAGTTGGGCAGGAGTACGCTGAAAATCCAGGTACATTCGAGGCCGTCACCGTCGAGCGCGCAGGCCTGGAGCAGGCACTGGGGATACGACACTCCGGGCAGCTTCATCCCCGATCCCAGACCGTGCTGCCTGAAAAGCCGCGCGGAAACGAACACAAAGCCGCCCTCCGGCGTCTTGCACACATCGTATGCCAGTGGCTTGGGAACAGGCGGAAGAGCCTCTTCGGGCACCGCCCAGTTGAGCCACAGGCAGTCCTGGATCACGGTGTGGAGGATCATTCGGCCCGCTCGGCTGCTAGCTGCCTACTCCAACCGCGAGTGCTGGCCGTCACAGAACGGCTGGTTCTGAGTGTGCTTGCACTGGCACATGGCAACTCGCTTGGCTTCGGTCAGCTCGAACTCGAGGGGTGAAAAAACACCCTCCTTCTTGTGCGATCCATCACAGAAAGGTTGCGTCTCGGAAAGCCCGCAGACGCACCACCAATAGGTACCGGCTTCGAGTTCGAGCACCGCCGGCAGTCGCTCGGCGATCGCAGGTTTCGGCACTGGTTTCGGCATCTTTTCCCCTTTCCTGGTCCACTGGTTTCGCTCCGCTAACGCCAAACGCTATCACCGGCCGTCTGGAAAGCCATCCACTCCTTGGTTCGCGAACCATGTCCTAAAGACTCTCTGCAGAGAGGTTCGCTCGCTGTCTTCCAGAAACGCGTGCTCGAGAGCGGTCATCGAAAGCCCGGCCAACTCTCGCAGGTCCATGCTCATCAGATCCCCCACGGCCTCGAACTCCTGGGTCAAGCTGGTATGAAACAGAGCCGGATCATCGCTGTTGAGCGACCAGGGGATCCCGGCGTCGTGTAGCCGGCGCAGGGGATGCTCTTCCAGGCTCGGAACCAGGCCCAGCCGCACGTTCGAGGTCGGACTGAGCTCGAGCGGAATCTTTCGCTCCCGCAGCACATCCAGAAGTTTCGGATCTTCGACAGCGCGAATTCCATGTCCGATCCGCTCCGCGCCGCAGTGTTCGAGCGCGTCCCAGATCGCCGCGGCGCCACTCTGCTCCCCCGCGTGTACGGTCCGGTGCAAACCCTCTGTCTCGGCGACCGCGAAGTGCTCGCGGAACGGCTGTGCCGGATGGCTCTCTTTCCCCGACAGCCCGAGGCCCACCACGTATTTGTCGAGGTGGTCGAGAGCCCACTCCAGCGTCTGATCGGCTCGACCGAAATCGACGTTACGCACAATGTCGGCAATCCAGCGCAAGCGCACGCCCAAATCCTTCTCGCCGGCGGCGACGGTTTCCGCAAGAGCCTCGGCGATTTCGTCGCCGTTGGCACCGTTGGCCACGTGAGTCGAGATCGTAAGGTGGGCTTCCGTATAGAGGATATTCTCTCTCGCCCGCTCCTCCAAGAACGCGGCGGTTGCGAGTTGAAAATCTTCCGGGTCCCTGAGGCAGCGCGAGATCGTCAAATAGATCTCGAGAAAGTGGTCGAAGTCACGGAAGGTCAGCCAGCGCTCGATGCCCGCCACATCGCGTGCCGGCAACTCCACGTTACGGCGAGCGGCCAACTCGAGCAGCGTCGGGGCGCGGATCGAGCCCTCGAGATGAACGTGCAACTCGGCCTTCGGCATCCGCCGAATAAACTCGAAACGCTCGTGCCGGACGGTCCTGTCTGAGGTCATCGAGGTCATCGTCGACTGCCGTGGCCGGCGGTCAGCCTCCTCGCGGATCTACTTTCTCCGCTTCCTGACCTTTCTTCGCCAGGCGCTCGAGCGCGGTGGCTCCCACCAGCCCCTCGAGATCACCACCCAGGAAGTAGACCTCCTTGACCAGCCGACTCGAAAGATAGATGTACTCGTCCTTCGGGACCAGAAACACCGTCTCCACGCGACTGTTCAACCGGCGGTTCATGAGTGCCATCTGGAACTCATACTCGAAATCCGACACGGCTCGCAGACCGCGAACGATAATGCGGGCTCCCTCCCGGTCCATGAAGTCCACCAGCAGTCCCGAGAAGCCCTCGACTCGACAAGCTTCGAGGTCATCTATCTCGCTCCGGATGATTCCCACGCGCTCCGCGACACTAAACAGAGCATCCTTGGTCTGGTTGCCGAGCACCGCGACGATCACCTCGTCAAATAGCGGACAACAGCGCTTGATGATGTCCAGATGGCCGTTGTGCAAGGGATCGAACGAGCCCGGATAGACGGCAATCTGAGGAGCATTCATGGCAGTTCCATCGACAGGTCGAAGGTTATGACATTGAACGCGGCGTCGCGGACTCGCAGCAAGAGGATTTGAGCCGTCCGCTGGGGCGGCAACTCGATCTCCAGAGTCTCTTTCTTGCCGTCGAGCAGTCCGTCCTTGACCTTGGCCGGCAGCCATTCCCGGGCATCGACGCTGTAGGCCGCCTCCTCGAGCGGATTCATATCGTCGGCCAGATCGATCTCGAGCCGGCCGGAGATCACTCGGGTGGCAACCAGGCGAGGCGGCGAGTGGTCGACATAGGCCGGCTCACTGATCTCTTCGGCCAGGAGCGGTGGCTCGAGTTCGTTCTCGTGCCGATCATGGGCTTCGAGTTTGAAGCGATACACGCCGTCAGGAAGAGCCGTGGCGTCGAAGCTGAAAAACTCCTCCTCGAGTTCATCCGCCATGGGTAGCCAGTCCATGTCGGAGCGATCGCGCCGGAAATACAGCGCATATCGGAGATCGTCTCCATTCGGATCTTCGGCCGTCCACGACAGCGTTCGGTAGCCCTTCTTCCAGAGCGTCTTGCGCTGCCGGTCGCGCTCCTTCTTCGGTGAGGCGAGAACCGAAAACATGCCGCTCCTGTCGGGCCGCGAAGGTTCGAAGGTCTGGCTGCCCGGAATGAAGCCGGGGGGCACGATGACCTGACCGGGCGCCATCACCTCGAACTTTTGGATTCGAGGCGGCAGATTGCGCTGTCGGTACGAGATCGCAATCCGGCTCAATTCGGGCGAAGTGCCGTTGCCCGACACGAGGCGTGCACGCCACTGGATGAAGCGCCCAGGCGGCACGCCGGCCAGGGGCACTTCGGAACCGCTCGCATCGGCCGACCAGTCGGACCAGGTTCGATCGGCTCGCCCGCTCATCCCGGTCCGGGCCGAGAAACGGATATCCGTTCCTTCGAGCAAGGTTCCGACCCAGCTCAAGGAACCGAAATCCGAGGTCTGTCCGGCATCCAGAACCGGACTGATGAACGTGCCGACTCTCTCGGGCTCACCAACGGATCGGAATAGCGCGGCCGCATTCGTGGTCGCGTAGACGGGACCCGCCGCATCGGCCAGCACGGCGACCACCTGACGCTCGTCGAGGTCTTTCTCGAGGACCATTCGTCCTTCATAAAGGCTGAAGATCTTGCCTTCTAGACCGGTACCGACCCAAAGCCGGTTGCGCTGCCAGGAAAGCGAATAGACCGTGTCGGCGTCGAAACTCCAGACCGTATCGACGGTATCGCCCCGGATCCGGAGGATCTCGGAGCGCGGTCCCTGAAAGTCCGCCGTGCGGGTGCCGATCGCTGCAATCGCCTTCGCCGGGCCGGCGCTCACGGTGACCGTAGCCTGTCCATCTTCATCTCCTTCCGAAGAATCCCGCGTTCGATCGCCGGAACCGGCGCGGGTCCCGGCCAGGGGCGCGCCCGGCCGCGCCGATAGGTCCACCTGGCTCGCCTCCGAGGCGAGCACCGCGGCATAACTGGTGTCACCCGAACCCTCGGCGAAGGCGACGACCTCGGGCTGAGCCGCGTCGAAGATCGTGCGCACGCTGCCGTCCGGCTTCATCCGCAGGATCAATCCGTCGCCGGCGGTTCCGATCAGCACATCTCCCGAACGCAAACTCTCGAGAGTTCTCAGATGGGTGTCTTCGCTGTCGAATACCAACTCCGCGGTACTCGACCCTGCCCCGGCGGACGCCGCCGCACTTGGATCCAGGACGCGAAAGAGCTTGCCCTCGGTGCCGGTTGCGACCAGCAGAGAGCCGTCGGCCATCGGTAGCAGGTCCCAAATGTAGGTCTGCTCCGGGTCGAAGACTTCGCTGCCGGACCCGTTCTCGATACGGTAGACCTTGCCCTGTGGCGAAGTTCCGGCGAACACCGTGCCGTCCGAGGCCACCGCAACCGCGAACACTTCGGGCTCGGCGGCCTCGTACAACGTGATGACGGACCCGTCGCGATCGACCAAGAGCACCTTGCCGTCATTGCCGGTGCCGACAACCCAGCCCTTTGGGTGGACCGCTGCACTCAGAAGAAATGGCTCTCCAAGATCGGCCACGCGTTCGGTGCGATCCGCGAGAGAAAGCGCTCCCAAGGGATCGATGGCTATTCCCTCGAGTGTTCCCTCGAGAAAGTCGCTCTGCGATTCGAGCTCGAAGTACCTCACCTCGCCGGCGGCCAGAACTCGAGAGGCCGATATCAAGAGCCAGTTCAGGGCGATCGCGAGGGCGATCGCCAGCACCCGGTTCACTTCAGCTCTCCGGTTCTTCATCTATTTCGCTCCTTCGATCCTCGGGAACCGCTGCCTCCGCCGGCGCTGTCTGCTCCACCAGATCCGCTGTCTCCGCTGTCTCCGACAATCGGTTGTCCACGCTTGATCTCCAGATCGACCCGTAGCAATCCCTCGACCGGCCGCTCGAGAAGCAAGCCCACTTCCTCTGCGATCGCCATCCGGATCGGCTGAGCGCCGCCACCGCCGGACGCCGCCCACAGGGATCGAACCGAGCCCGGCAAATCGGGCAGAACCTCCCCGGAAACCGACAGTCCGGGACCTTCGACAATCCCGAGGACTCGCAGCTCGCGCCGGGAATGGAGCGAATCGAGAAAAGCGAGCGCCTGCGAAAAGGTCTGCGGCTCCGACCGCTCAATCCCAAATCGAACCGCGTCGATGCTGTAGCCGTCACCAACCAGCAGGGTATAGCGCCCCGCCCCGAGGTTCGATGGCACCGTCACTTCGAGTTCACGCCGTTGCTTGCCTCCGCGATAGGCGACCAGGTCGACGTTGAGGCGTAGCGTATCGCCGGGGCGCGCCACCGATCGCGACGGATGGGCTCCGACCAGCGCCAGAGTTCTCGGCTCAGGATGGGGTGTCAGCTCGACGGTGATGCTACGAAGGTCGACTTCCGCCAGTCGATTCTGGACCAGAAACCCGGTCACGGCGAACAGGTGGATCGCCGCTGCCAGTGGCGCACCCTGGCCGTCGAAGCTCTGTTCCATCGACAGCAGGCCATGGCTGCCGAGGTCGAAATCCAGTTTCAGGTCGATACTCTGCGCGCCGGCGGTTGCGACCTCGGCATTGAGAGCGCCGAGAACGGAAATTGCTGCCAGCGTCGGCACCAGCCTGGGGATGTCGGCCAGCGAAAGACGAATCGGCTCGGCGGCGTCGCCGAGCCGGACGACCATCGGCACGACCGGCGCCCTACGGCCAAGCGTTCCTCTGATTCCGGTCAGAAAATCAAAATCGATCGCCCCAACCACCGGCCCCAGATTGACCACCTTGAACGACGTCCACCGGCTCGAAACCACCGTCAAGACCTCCGCCGACGCCATCGGCACCTCCAAGGATCCGATTCCCAAGAACGGGTGTCCAAAGGCGAGAATCGAATCGCCGATGCGATCGGTGACGGTTCCCGTCGCCGCGAGTCTGAAGTCACCGTCAATGAGGACCGCGGCAACGGCGCTGCCGGGCTGTAGATCGCCGCCCTCGAAGGAGCCACTGGAGCCGGCAAAGCCGGCCGGACCGGTCGATCCGGGACTCGGGGACCGGCCTCCCGCCGAAACCACCTGGCCGAGTTCCTCGCTCAGAAGAGACCGAACCTCCCGCCCGAATCCCACCGTCGCCCATTCGATGGCGACCGTGGCTTCGCCGATCCGATGGGGTCGAAGCAGCGCCAGGCCCGCGCGCAGATCGGCTTCGGTGGTCTGTCCTCCTACCAGTTGCTCGGCGGTTACCCTGGGGAGTCCCGGCGGCGGAACCCCTCCGGCCTGCTCCGCCAGCATCGTTCTCATGTTCTGCGCCGGAGTGATCCCCGCGATCGCCTCGTTGGAGAAGGGCCAGCCAAAGGAGACCGCGCCCAGGAGTTTGCCGTTGATATAGACCGGGCTGCCGCTCATGCCGGCAATGACGCCGCTCTTCTCGAGTCCGTGCCCTTCGAGCCGGGCCAAAACATAGCTGGTCTTCGGTTGCAGGTTGTGCCAGACACCGAGCACCTCGACCTCGAAACGCTCGATTTCAGTTCCCGAGAAGACGCTAAGGCCGTAACCGCGCTGGCCCTTTTCGACGTCTTCCAGACGCAACACCTCGAGATCCGCAGGCGGTGCCGCGGCCGATACCTCGGCGGCCAAACAGACCGCCGAACTCCCCCCCGCGACCGCCAGCCATGCCGCCGCCCAACCCGCCACCCAACCCGGCACAGGGCACAGAAATCGACGCAATCCGGCTAGCCGACGGAACTGGAACAACTAGCCGCTCCCCTTCCCGAGGATTTCCACGGCGCCTGCGGAAAGGCCGTTTCGGAAGCACAGACTCGGAGCGATCCTGCGCAACGTCTCGAGTGTGATGGCGCCGTGACGCAAGACGGTCACCGACTTGCCGTCCAAGCGCACCAGAGTCGAGGGTGGACCGCCCTCCAGTCGTCCCTCATCGATCACCACCACGCGCTCGTCGCCGACAAGTTCGTCGAGCCGCTCGAGTTCGAGCAGCGGCTCGCTTCCCGCCAGATTGGCGCTGGTGGCGGTGAGCGCGACACCGGTCCGCGCCAGCAGGCGGCGCAACCGTAAGTGTCCGGGGATGCGCACCGCCAGCTCCTTGCGCCCGCAACTGGCCGCAAGACCCTCTCGACAGGGAACAACCACCGTCAAGGCCCCGGGCCAAGCCTCCTCCAGCCCGGAGAAACCGGCCGCAGCACCCTCGATTCCCAGTTTTTCGAAGGCCTCGAGGCTCGCCGCAACCACCGGAAGAGGCTTGCCGGCCGATCGCTTCTTCATCCTGAAGACGGCCGCGACGCCGGCGGAACTCTCCGGATCCGCTCCCAGCGCGTACGAGGACTCCGTGGGAAAAACCACGACGCCTCCCCCTCGCACGAAACGAGCCAGCGTCCCGAGCGCCCGGTCCTCTTCGAGCCTGGACCATGACAGCCACCGCTCGGCTTCGGTCCGTGCACTACCCGCCGACATGCTCATCGCCCTCCCGCGGCAATCAGTTCCTCGGCGTGTGATCGAGACAGTTCGGTCACCTCTTCGCCGGCGAGCATGCGCGCGATCTCTTCGACGCGTTCGGCGGCGGAGAGCCGCTCGACGGCGATCCGAGTTCGATCGGGTCCGGCCTGCTTGCTGACTCGAAAGTGCTCGCCCGCGAAACTCGCCACTTGCGGCAGGTGGGTAACCGCCAGAATCTGGCCGTCGGTCGCCAGGCGCTGGAGCTTGCGGCCCAGAGCCGCCGCCTCGGCACCGCCGATGCCGGCGTCCACCTCGTCGAAGACCAGAGCTGGCGACCCGGCGTCGACGATGTCTCGCCTGCCCGCGGAGTTCACCGCGAGCTGGAGCGCCAGATAGAGGCGCGCCAGTTCCCCGCCGGAGGCAACCTTCGCTACCGGACCCGCGGCTTCGCCGGGATTGGCGCGCAGATGAAACACGACCCGATCGACGCCTTCGGCCGAGTGCTCTACCGCTGTGCCTTCGAATTTTACGCGAGCACCCTCTCGCTTGCGCCGCTCGAGCCGAACGGAAAACTCGGCCTTGCCCATGGCCAGCTCCCTTAGCTCTGAATGAACCTCTTTCGCCAACTCGACACCCCAGGCCTGTCGCCGCCGGGAAAGTTCCAGTGCTGCCTGCTGGTAGTCAACGACGGACTTCTCGACCCTGGCCTCGAGCTGTGCTCGATCGGCCTCATCACCGGTCAGTTCTCGCAACTCGTCCTCGATCCGGGCTCTATGGGTGAGCACTTCGTGGCTACTGGCACCGTACTTTCGAAACAGACGCTCCAGCGTCGCCAACCGGTCCTCGATGTCGTTGAGGCGCGCCGGATCGGACTCCGCCGCAGAGAGCCGACTGCGCAATCCGGCGACCACATCCTCCAAAGAAGCACGTATTTCATCCAGGCGCTCGGCCCAGCTCTCGGCCTCCGGCATCCACGCCGAG
Source organism: Acidobacteriota bacterium (assembly GCA_022561975.1). Lineage (GTDB taxonomy): Bacteria > Acidobacteriota > Thermoanaerobaculia > Multivoradales > JAHEKO01 > CALZIK01. Next base: position 2,278 of record JADFQD010000074.1, on the reverse strand, counting down.
AGCTCCTCGAGAGCGCGCCGGCTGCGTCCGAGCCGGTCGGCCGCGGATTCGTCGTCGTCGTAGAGCAAGTCCATCGACGTGCCGAGTGCCCCGGCAATGACCTCGGCGTTGCGCAACAGATCTCGATCACGCCGCAGTTCGTCCTCTTCTCCGTCGTTGACACGTGCCGCGTTGATCTCACCCATCTGGAACTGCAACAAATCGATCCGTTCGAGACGCAGTCTCTCGTTGCCGGTCAAGCGCTCCCACTGCGCAATCACGGCCTCGAGCTGGTCAAAACGCTGAGCGACTTGGGCTAACACTTTCTCGCCACGCCCTCCCGCGCTTCGATCGAGCCACTCTCGCTGCAGCTCATTCGATACCAGCCCCAACTCTTCGCGCTGGGTATGGATGCGCAACAAGAAAGGCGCCAACGCCAACAGCAGCCTCAAGGTCGCCGGCTGATCATCGAGGTACACGCGGTTTCGGCCCGATCTCGAGATCTCTCGCCGCACCACCAACTCGTCATCTTCCGGGACAAAACCAGCGTTCTCGAGCAACGCGCGCCACGCGCCGCCCGGCGGTTGAAATCGCCCCGTAACCGTCAAGGTTTCGGTACCGGACCGAATCGAATCAGCGGTCGCCCGAGCGCCTCCCAACAGTCCGAGTGCATCCACGACGATCGACTTGCCGGCACCGGTCTCGCCGGTGAGGACATTCAAGCCGCGATCGAACTCGACGCTTACTTCGTCGATGATCGCCAGGTTCCGAATGGTAAGCTCTCTCAGCATCGGTTGGTCGGATGGGTGGATCGCCAGTCTGCCGGGCGGTTCAGAAGTTCCAGGTCGTGGCGATCGTTTCCGGATCGTCCTGATGACGTCGCTCGAAGCAGAGAAAGTCATAGTAACCGCAGCGCTTGCTGTCCGGGAACGCGCGACAGATTTTGGGCCGGGCTTCGTAGACCGTGCATTGCCTTGTCTCTTGATCCAGAAACCGGCAGGCGCTACCGAAGTGCTCGTCCTTGCGATGGCGCAAGACGCGTTCGTTGCCTTTTTCACCTTTTTTTGTGAACTTGCCAAAGGCGCGCTTCGCCGAGATGCCGAAGAACTTGGCAAGCCTCGCGAGGTCGGCTTTGGTCACCCGAATCGCGGCGTAGGTGCAACAATACGCCGGACACTTGCTGCAGTCGTAGAAAACTCGTCCGGTCTTGCTCATCTTCTTGCTCATCCGGCAATCCTACTCTCGCTTCACCCGTCGATCACGGCAGCGTCGAGTCCCAGCGCCGAGCGCGAAGACGCGTTGCCCTCGCAGCGCTATTGGCAGCAATCTATGAGAGCCTGAAGATCGTGCACTGTGATGTGGTGCTTGGCGTCGACCGAGATGAATTTCTTTTCTTTGAATTCGACCACCACCTGATTGACGCGCTCTCTCGAGGCTCCGACCAGGGAAGCCAGATCGGTCTGTGTGAGACGCAGAGGAATGAGAATCTCGACCTTCTGATTGGCTTCGCCGTAGCGCTGAGCAAAAGCGAGCAGCTGGCGCGCCACGCGCCCCCTGACATCCAGACTGGATAGCGCCTGGATCTGCTCGTTGGCGAGCCGCAGGCGCCTGCTCAGCAGACGCACAAGGTTGAACGACAGCTGGTTGATCGTACGCACCGACTGCAAGAACATCGCCCGATTCATTCCCAGGCATGTGCAGGGCTCGAGCGTGAAGACGCTCGCCGATCGACCGGAACTCCCGATCAGCCCCATCTCGCCGAAGGTGTCGCCGGGACCCAGAAACGCCAGAATCACCTCCGAGCCGTCCAGCTGATCGACGTAGATCTTGACCGAGCCTTCGAGCAGCAGATAAACAACCTCGCCTGGCTGGGCGACGGTGATGATGTTGGTGGCGGCGGGGAACGTCTTCCTGTGCAGAAGCTGTTCGTTGAATCTCTTGAGTTCGGCCGGGCTCAGCCCCTCGAACAGAAGCATGTTCGACAGAACAGCTAGATCCTCTACCGCGGGCATTGCCCTCTAAGTCCTCCTTAAGTCACCGCTAGGCACGCTCGCGTGCTGGGCATCCCCGTTTGTGCAGCGTAATTGTACACCAAGCTTCGCCCCGCAAGCTGACACGGTTGGAGTCCTCGCCCGATTCGATCCATCCTCAATGGGTCTCGGGCTAACAGCCCGAGGTAGAAGTCCTGTGGGCCGCGCGACCAGGGATTACGGTGCGTATGCAAGGCGCAAGGAGGAGGCGATGCGGGACATCGTAGACGACGAGCAACGCCGCAGACGCGCCGTAACCCCTGGTCGCC
>JADFQD010000186.1 GCA_022561975.1 Acidobacteriota bacterium | reverse complement strand
CGCGCGACCAGGGCTTACGGTGCGTATGCAAGGCGCGAGGGGGAAGCGATGCCGGGACATCGTAGACGACGAGCAACGCCGCAGACGCGCCGTAACCCCTGGTCGCCCTTTGGGTTGGGGCGGTTTCGGGCACGCTGCGGCGTTGATGCTCCTCAACGATGACACCGCATCGCCTGCGTCGCGTCGCCTTGCAGCGAACCCGAAAGCGCTCCCAACGCGACCCGCAGGACTTCTACCACGGGCTGCTAGTCTCCGCTTGGAAGCTTATTGATGAAACACCGGACTCATCTCAAAGTGCGCTTCGGCGACGTCGACCTGGCCGGCATTGTCTATTTTCCGCGCTTTCTGCACTACTGCCATGTCGGAATGGAGGAATACTTCTCGGTGGTCATGGGCATCGACTACGACAAGCTGCTTCTCGAACGCCGGATTGCTTTCCCCACGGTGCATATCGAGATCGATTTCCTCCACCCACTGAGATACGGCGAAGAGGTCGAAATCGAGATGGAGATCAAGAAGATCGGCCGCACGTCCGTCGAGTGGAACTATCGGATTTTTCGCCACGGCGAGAGCGACGCGATCGCCCAAAGCCGTCAGATCACGGTTTGCACCGACCTCGATAGCTTCGAGAAAAAACGCGTGCCCGAATGGCTCCGAAGCCGCCTCATCCCCTCGCCCGATCGATCGGGTACCGGGGCAACCCAGGAAGCCAAGCGCCTCGAAACAGCCGTCGAACCGGCCAATCGATTCAATCGGTGATCCTCTTGGGAGGGGCTCAGTTGCCCTGGCCGGTCGGCACTGAGACAATCACAACGTCGAAGGACAACCGGCCAGGTTAGCTATATATGTGTGGCATCGCAGGCAGTTTTGGGGGCGACCTCGACGAGAACCGACGCGCCGAAACCGTTCGCAAAATGACCGGCACCTTGGCGCATCGGGGACCGGACGGGGTGGGATCGCTGGAGAGAGCAGGCTGCGCGCTGGGCTTCCGCCGCCTCGCGATCATGGACCCAAACGCTCCTTCACAGCCCTACGCGAACGAGGATCGCAGTGTGTGGTGCCTTGCCAACGCCGAGATCTACAACTCCGACGAGCTCAAAGAGGACCTCGAGGCGCGTGGGCATGTCTTCCGTACCGGCGTTGACACGGAGATCCTGCCGCATCTCTACGAGGAGTACGGTGCCGATCTGGTGCACAAGCTCAACGGCATGTTCGCCCTGGCGATCTGGGACAGCCAACGCAAGGAGCTGCTGCTGGCGCGCGACCGGGCCGGGGAGAAGCCCTTGTTCTACTGGCAGGGTAAAGGCGAACTGGTCTTCGCTTCCGAACTGCGCGCCCTGGCGGCCCATCCATCGATTCCCAGTACCGTGGACGCGGTCGCCCTTCGTCGCTATTTCCAGCACGATTACTTTCCGGCACCTCTGACGCCGTTTGCCGGCGTCCGCAAGCTCCCGGCCGGCCATCTTCTGACAGTGACCAATGGCCGGTCATCGGTGCGCTGCTACTGGGATCTCGCCGACTACTTCGGTGACCCGTCCCTGGCCGGCCGGTCCACGGCGGACCTGAGCGACGAACTCGACGAGCGGCTGGGCAGGGCGGTCGAACGGCGTCGGCGGAGCGATGTGCCGATCGGCGTCTTCCTCTCAGGGGGCATCGACTCCTCGGCGGTCCTGGCCTACCTCGCCGAGCAGGTCGGGCCGGGAGTGCCGACGTTCTCGCTGGGCCACAGCGATCAGAGTTTCGATGAATCGCGCTTTGCGCGCGATACCGCGAAGTTCTTCGACGCCGATTTCGATCAGCTCGTGCTCACCGAACACGATCTCGCCGAAGGCCTGAAGCTGGTGGCCGAGGGCTTCGACGAACCGCTGGGGGACGCGTCGACGATCCCTACGCTCTTGCTGTCTCACCATGCGAGGAAGAAAGTCAAGGTGGTTCTGTCGGGCGAGGGCGCCGATGAATTGTTCGCCGGTTACCCGACCTACCTCGGCCATCGGGCCGTAGCGATCTACCGGAAGTTGCCCGGCGGCCTGCGCCGGGCGCTGGTCCGCTCGGCGCTCCGGCTGATGCCGGTCAGAATGGGGAGTGTCGGCCCCGGCTATCTCCTGGAGAGATTCGCGCTGGCCGCCGAGAAGGATCTGATCGAGCGTCATCACACCTGGTTCGGAAGCCTTGGCGCCGGCTTGCAGCGCGAGGTTCTTTCGGATCGGCTGCAGGAAGGCCTGGCCTCGGACGACCCCCTGGGCTCGGCTCGGGAACGCCTTTCCGGACACAGCTTTCCGGATGACCTTTCCCTCTTGCTCTACACGGATTTCACCATGTACCTTCAGGACGATCTGCTGACCAAGGTCGACCGCGCCACGATGCTGGCAGGGCTCGAGGCCCGAGCTCCGTTTCTGGACCACGAGTTGGCGCAGTTCGTCGCCGGCCTGCCGTCGAACCAGAAGCTTTCCGGATGGACCACCAAGGCGATTCTTCGCCGCACCGTCCGCAAGCGTCTACCCAGAGAGGTGTTGAGTCGACGCAAGCGCGGCTTCAACATCCCGTTCTCTCGCTGGATCCTGCATGGGCTCGGGGACGAACTGCGTGAGCGCTTTGCCCGTGACCGGGTCGAAGCCCGGGGCCTGCTCTCGGCGGAGGGCGTCGGCCGTCTTCTCGAGGACCACCTTGCCTGCCGGGCCGACCACCGCAAGCCGCTGTTCAATCTGCTGGCTCTGGATCTTTGGTGCGATCGAGCTTTCGGAGTCGGTGCCGAGGTGCCGCTCAGCTTCGAAGGTGGAGCGGCGACCGACAGCGCTTCCAGGATTGCCTCATGAAGCACCAGCGAATGGTCCTGCTGCTCGCGGCTGTGCTCTTTCTGTGGTGGCTGGGCGGCCGAGATCTCTGGGCGCCGAACGAGCCCTATTTCGCAGAGGGCGCCCGCGAGATGGTGGTCGACGGTGAGTGGGCGGTCCCCCATGTCAATGGGGTGATGACCACCGACAAACCACCGCTTTTCTTCTGGTTGATCGCCCTCGTCTCGCTCCCGTTCGGACAGGTAACGCTGTGGACTTCCCGCCTGCCATCGGTGTTCGCGGCCTTGGGTACCGTGGCGATCACCATGCGTCTCGGACAGAGGTTCTACGGTCCCAAGACGGCGGCGCTGGCCGGTCTCGTTCTCACCATCAGCTACATGTTCTGGGAACAGGCGCGTTGGGTGCAGACCGACGCCGTCCTGTGCCTGCTGATCTGGGTTGCTCTGGCCGCCTTTGTCGAGTTTCGTGATCGGGAGCTGGGAGAGCGGGGAGGGCGCGGGGCGGGACGTCTGTTCTGGCTCGCCCTCGCTCTGGCCGTCTTGACCAAAGGGCCGGTGGGTCTGCTGCTTCCGCTTGGCATCGCCGTCGCGGTGCTGCTCGGCGACCGCAAGCTGAATCTCTGGCGCAGTTTCGCGCCCTGGTCGGGGCCGGCCCTATTCGTACTGGTGATCGGGTCGTGGATGCTGCTCGCCACCTTCGGCAGCGGCGGGGAGTACTCGGTGTGGGGAGCGCTCCGGGAACACTTCATCGATCGCGGAATGCACGGCCTCCACCACAGACGGGCGCCGTGGTACTACCTCCAAGTGCTGCCCGCGTTGATCATGCCGTGGACGTTCCTGCTTCCGGGCGCGATGCTGCTCGCCTGGCGCCGGCGGCAACCGTTCGATCGGTTCCTGATGACGACGGCCTGGTTCATCGTGATCTTCTTCTCGATCTCGAGCGAGAAGCGGGAATTGTACGCGCTACCGGCGCTTCCCGCTTTCGCGCTGATGATCGCCGCGCTCACGGCCTTTCTCTGCGGCTGGGGTGAATCCCGGGGGGAGTCGAAAACACTCCCTCTCGTCGGTTCGCGCTGGATCACGCGCTCTCAGCTCATTCTCGGTGTCGTCCTGATCGCAGTGGCTCTCTACGCTCCGTTCGCGGCCCGCGAATACGACTTCCTGTCGGCATGGGTCCTGGTTTTCTTCGGGTTGATTCTCTCGGCCACCGGCATTGTGACGCTGCACGCGGCCGGAGCGGACGAAATTCTGGGACCCCAGGAATTTAACGCCATGCGCGACGGCGTCATCCTTCTCAACTCGGCCCGGGGCGAGTTGGTGAACGAGAATGCTGAGTTTACCTGCGCACATCCACGCCCAGGGGATATCGAGCGTTCTGTTCTCGATCCCATACCCTGCGTTGCGGTGCTGGGCAGACTCA
>JADFQD010000073.1:17051-19344 GCA_022561975.1 Acidobacteriota bacterium | reverse complement strand
CATAAAACCACATCTCCCGATTAGGGTGCGTTCGGATAAACCACTGTTTTTCCGGCTTCTTGACTGGGAGATATTGAGTAAGCTTTTTTCCGCCAACGATACTTTCGAAATTTTGAGGTAATCGCAGTTTCGATAATTGCAATTCATCATCGTCCTTCGGTTTTTCGTCGTTAGCTGGTTTTTCGTCGTTAGTTGGGGTTTCGTCGTTATCCGGTTTTTCTTCGTTTCCGTCGTATTTCTTGGTAGTCATTTTCATTCCCTCACTTTGTAATTAGGTTTCTGATGTCGATGATTTGGTGCGGTTTTGCGCCCATTCCCTGATGTCCTTGGGCCAATATCGGATACAGCGTCTCGACATTCGGACAAATCTTGGCCCGCCGCCGTTAATGCGCCATTTCTGCAATGTTCTGGGGTTCACGTTTAGTAAAGCTGCAGCCTGTTGTTCGGTTAGTAAGGCCTCCTGACTGTCGGGCGCGTCATCAGGCTGGGAGCTTGACCCATAGGTCTCTCGGTGGTTCATATCGTCCTCCAGGGGTTGTTGGTAGGATGCCAACCATTTCTCTGAAGAAAGATCGGGGAAAGCGAGAGTGTAGTCGCCCAGAACCTTGTCGTCGTCGCCGATGACGATGGATTGGCAGTAGGCCAGTTTGACCGAGGGGTCCTCGAAGCGAGTGATGAGAGTCTCGAGGAAGTTCGGCTCGCACAGGTCGTCGGCTTCCGCCATCCAGATGAGCGCCCCTGAAGCCGCCTCGAGGCCTTGACGCCACATCTCGAAGGCGCCGCGATTCTCTGAATGAGCAAAGACGCGGAGGTAGCTGCGAGACGCGTATCGCTTCAAGAGCTCGAGAGATTCGTCGGTCGAGCCGTCATCCTGGACAATGATCTCGAAGTCCTGAAAGGTTTGGTTGAAGATGGACTCCAGGCGCCGGTCCAGATGATGGGCATAGTTGTAGTTCGGAATCACGACCGAGACCAGCGGAGGGGAGCCCGATACGGAGCGGATGATGTGGAAGATCTCGGGTGCCGCGATGTCGGTCGTGTGCCTCTGAAGGAGCTTGCGGCGAGCCGCGGCACCGCGGGCCTTTCGCTCCTTCGGATTCGAGATCAGCCGCTCGACGGCATCGGCGATGGCCTCCAGGTCTTCCTTGGGAACGACAATCCCGGCGTCGGCCTCCACGAAGTCGGGCATTCCGCCGGCGTCGGCAAAACAGATCGTCGGTAGCTCGCAGGCGGCCGCCTCGAGGCAGACGAGCGGAAACGGATCCTCTCTGGACGGAAGCAGGAAGAGGTCTCCCGCGACAAAGAACTCCGACGGGTTCTCCACTAGACTGAGAAACCGGACCATGGAGCCGAGCTTTCTCTTCTCGAGGCTGCTCTCGAGATCGGAGAACTGTCCTGTTCTCTCGGGTCCGATCCAGATGAAGCGAAAACCTCCGAGACCACGATCGCGAAGCGCCGCCGCGACGTCGACGAAGATATCCGGCCCCTTCCTCCAATCTCGGGTCCCGCAGCCGAAAACCACGACTTCGTCCGGCGGGACGCCGAGCCGCTGTCGGATTATCGCGAGATGGTCCGGCTCGCGCTTGAGGTTCTGGGGCCGGATGAAGGCGTAGACAGCGTCGACCTGGTCGGGCGAGACTCCGTGGTTCTCGACCAGGTTGGCGGCGACGGCCGGCGAAGCCGCGATCAGGCGATCGGACCTGCGAATGATGTTCCGGGTGGCCTCGGTGCCCGCGAAAGTACGAAGGCTCTGTTCGAGCTCATGAATGTGAGTGATCACGGGAGCCTCGAAGGACTCCAGATAGGGCAGGTACTTCCCGGAAACTGCCGTGTTGGCGTAGATCAGGTCGATATTGCCACCGATCCAACTGTGAAGGCTTTCTCGCACCTCCTCGGTCGAAGCACCGGAAGCCAGTAGATCTTCGAGGACGAGCACATCGGCGAGCTCCGTGTAGGCGCCCACGAGGTCGCCGCCCTTTGCTAGGACGATGCGGATGTCCGTCGCGGTTCTGGTCGAGATCCATCGTGCGAGGTCGAGGAGGAGAATCTGCGCGCCCGCTCGAACGGCGTCATGACCGAACAAGAGGAGTTTGCGAATCGAGGGTTTGGATGTGTACTTCTGCAGCGCCAGGGCCGTGCGGTTGAGATATGCGTAGCCGTACCTCCGATCAGGCTCCAGATAGGCGCCTTCGGCCCATTCATTCCACGCGTTGATGAAGATGATTCTCTGCTCAGCGGGCAGGTTGTTGCGGGTGTATCGACAAAGTCCTTCCAGCCATTCCTGATAGAGGTC
>JADFQD010000073.1:15282-17041 GCA_022561975.1 Acidobacteriota bacterium | reverse complement strand
GCCGGTTATGGGCCCGGCGAGTACGACGCCGAGATAGAGCGTCGCGTCCTTGCGGCGGGCGGTGTTGTCCCATCCCGGCATGACGCCCCGAAGCAGCGTGTAGTCGGGCTTCTGCCGGTCGAGACTGCCGCGCACGACCTCCGGATAGCTGTAGATCATTCGAGGGAATCCGGCCGCGTACGGTGTGGCTTCCTTGCGGACGTCAACGCACTCCATGTACGCGGGCGGAAACTCGATGGCCGCGTCGAAACCAAGCTCTCGCGGATCCACGAGAGCGTCGTACACGTTCTGCACTAGAGCCAGATAGAGCTCCCCGATGCCGGCCTTCACAGAGTGCTCTTGCCAGCGCTCGGCGGTGGCCCGCACATCGGGGAAGAGACCCGGGCGGTAGACAGCGAGCAGCGGCTTACCGTCGACGCGAATGTAGCGTGGGTCCAATAGAGCCGGCTCGATGTCGACGAGAAAGGCGATGTCGTCCTCGGGAGAATGATCCTGTGGGATCAGGACACCTCCCTGTTCACTGATGCCGTCCCAGCGGGCCGTCCACGGCTCGTTGGCCCAGCTCAAGCAAAACGGGAAATCGAGCGACGGATCCTCGAGGACTTGCCGCAGCGGCAGGTCCAGCAACTTCCTGCCGTTGAACCAGTAGTAGTGGTAGCAGAAGCCGCTGATCCCGGCCTGGCGTGCCAGCTCGATCTGGCGCCTCTGAACCTCCTTGACCCGAAGATCGTAGAAGCCGAGCTCGCCCGGAAGGCGCGGCTGATGGTGACCTTCGAACAGCGGCTTCGCCTTGCTCGTGTTGGTCCACTCGGTGAATCCCCTGCCCCAGAGACGGTCGTTCTCGGGGATCGGGTGAAACTGGGGCAGGTAGAAGGCGATCAGGCGGATGTCAGTGTGGCCCTTCAGGCCCAGTTGCTGCGCCTCACAGAGATCGTCGTCGGGTTCGGTCACCGCCACCGGCTTTTGGATCGGCTCGGGCGTAACCGCCATCGAGTCGACCGCTGGCACTGGCGCCGGGGCCGCCTCGACTGGGTTGCTGATCGCGGTCTTCGGCGGCCGAGCGCCACGGAGAGCCTCGGTCAACCAGCGAAGAGGCCTCGTTGCCCGCCACGACTTCGAGCGCAGGACGGACGCAAGGGCTCGGTCTTTCTCCTCCAGAGCCCTTTTGAGGTTCCGGATCTCGTCGCGCTTTTCGCTTGCGTTGCTCAAGTAGTCTTCCTGCCGTGTCGTCCGGACCGGCGACTTCGCCGACCAGCTTGTAATTTGGAGAGTACAAGATGATTCTGCGGAAGTCGACGCACCCGGAACCGGTGGAGCGGACCGCATTGTTCGGCCAGAGGACCGACTGTGGGTGCGAAGCGCGCCAGATCGATCTAACTGGCTGGTAAGAAGCAGAGCGTATAGCATAGTCCGATCTTGCAGCCCTGTCTCCTCATCCTCGGCATGCATCGAAGCGGGACCTCGGCGCTGGCCGGAGCGGCCCAAATGCTCGGGGCCGAGCTTGGGTCGTCCCTGCTGCCGACCGCACGCGATAATGAGAAGGGCTTTTTCGAGCACCTCGAGATCCGAGATCTCCACCGGCGGTTGCTTGGCGACCTGGGGCGGACCTGGCACGATCTGCGGGCATTGTCTCCAGAAGAGCTGGCGACGAATGCCATTCGGGATTTTCGTCGGAACGCAAGAGAGGTGCTTGAACGCGACTTCGGAAGTGCGCCTCTCTGGGGCATCAAGGACCCGCGTCTATGCCGTCTTCTGCCCG
>JADFQD010000073.1:0-15272 GCA_022561975.1 Acidobacteriota bacterium | reverse complement strand
CATCTGCGTAGGTGTGCGTAGGCGCCGTCAGATCGCCGGACAATCGTTAATGCCGTTGGACGTTTTGAAGGAAGTCAAGCGTTCTCCGCGGTGCGTGATCATTTATCGACACCCTCGCGAAGTCGCGGACTCGTTGGCTTTGCGTGATGGTTTCTCGGCTGAGAAATCAGCTTTGTTGTGGGCGGACCACAACCTCGCGGCCGAGCGAGACTCGCGCAATCTGCCACGAATTTTTCTCGACTATCGAACCTTGCTTCAAGATCCGGCGGGCTGTCTCACCGATGTCAGTGAGAAGCTGGATATCTCGTGGCCGGTCCCACCCCCGCGGGTGGAGGAGGCTCTGTCGGAGTTCCTGAGCGCCGGCCTCCAGCACCATCGTACTCGCAAGAACGCAAAAGCGTTCGTCCTGGGTCGAATGTCGAATGCAGCTCGCGTGCTCTATGCCGCGCTCGAGAAGGCAAACCGCCAGGACGGCGCGGCGCAACGGAGCGAGTTCGAGCAAGCCCGCCGGAGCTTTGAGGAGGTCTACGACACTTTCGATCCCTTGCTCATGGAGCAGGCGAGTCAGAGCAGCCCCACGCTCGCCGAGATCACCGAGCTGCGCGGGACGTTGGTGGATCGGACACGCTGGCTTCGCTTGCAGGCCGGGGAGATCGAGAGGCAGCAACAGAGCCTGACGTCACTGCGGGATGACCTGGATTCGATCCGGGAGATCGTGGACTGGCAGGGAGACGGCCTGGTTTCACTGCGGGATGACCTGGATTCGATCCGGGAGATCGTGGACTGGCAGGGAGACGGCCTGGTTTCACTGCGGAGCGACCTGGATGCGGTCAAAGCTACGGTTGCCGAGCAGGAGCGGAGGGGCGCCCTCGGTGAGATGATCTGGGAGAGCAAGCCCTGGCGTTTGTACTTGTGGCTCGGTCGCGCCCGCCGAACCGTGGCGCGCCGTTTACGGTTGCTGTGATCGATCGAGGCATACATGTCCTCACCGAGAAGGAGCTCACGTCGGTAGCAGAACATCTCGAGGTTGACGGTTCGATCTACGATCTAGTAATTCTGTGTCAAGCCCCGGTCGCGGTCGAGAGCATCGAAGAGGTCCGGGCACGCGCGGTCGAGCCCGGTTGGGTCACCCGGCGAGACACGAGGGCGGCGCTGTGACCGGGTCGAGCCCTGGGCTCGCGATTTCGTTTTGGGATCGGATTCTCGGCGAGGTCGACGCCTTGATTACGACGACGCCGCCAGACGCGATTCCGGCGCTTCTTGAAGCAATACCCCTCGACGTCTTCGCTCTGCTCCAACTCGAGAGGCCAAGTCGGTTCGGGAATCTCTCCAACTTTCTGCCGACTATGCCTAGCGGAGAAGTGCAGGAGAGCTGGAATGGAGCCCAGGGCCGGGAACTTCTGCGCATGTCGGTGGATTTCGTGAGACGAGTGGTCGCGAAGTACAAGAGCGAGATCACCAAACCGCTCATTGAAAGCAGCGTGCTCGATTTCGGCTGTGGTTGGGGGCGCTTGCTGCGCCTCATGTACCGGTATGTACCCCACGACCAGCTCTACGGGGTCGATCCCTGGAAAGAATCGCTCGAACTTTGCCGAGCCTCCAATCTCAAGGGGCATCTCGCCCTCAGCGACTACGTGCCCACTTCGCTGCCTTTCGATCGGCGGTTCGACATGATTTACGCCTTTTCGGTGTTTACCCACCTCAGCCAGAAGACGGCGCGTCGGGTGCTCTCGACCTTGCGACACTATCTTGCCGACAGCGGACTGCTCTTCATCACGATCCGTCCCAAGGAATACTGGCGCTTCCACGACGGAGGAAAGGAAGCGGAGGAGAGGATCGCCGCTCATGACCGCGAGGGCTTCTCTTTTGTTCCTCATGGCCGCGAACCGATCGACGGGGACATAACCTACGGAGACACTTCGTTCACTCTGGATTGGTTGGCGGATGCGACGAAGGACGAGTGGGTCATCGACAGCACCGACTACAGCATGGGCGATCTGTTGCAGGTAATCGTGACCCTGAAACCCTCGTGAGCACGTCAGACGAGGCAGTCCGCCTTTCAGTCGTACTGCTTCAGTATGAGGTGGAAGGCAAGTACCCGCAGGCGCTGCCGCGGCTGCTGGCGGTGCTCGATCGGCTGCGATCCGTGGAGGTGAGCCTGGTCCTGGTGGACAACGGGCGCGAGGGCGACTGGGAGCATCGGGTGTCCGAGAACATTCTGCAGGTAGGTGGAGACAATCGGGCTTGGGAGTTCTCAGGTTTCGACCGCGGGCTGGAGGCGCTTGACCGGTGGCGGCCGGGGGCCGACCTGGTGGTCCTGGTTACGGACGCGTTTCAGGCCTACGGCGATGGATTCCTCGAGCTGATCGATGAGCGGGTCGTCGAGTGCGCTCTCCGGCTGCGCGCCTGCATCGGCTGGATGGACAGCTTCGGGCTCCAGCAATGCAGAATCGGAAATCTGACCTACGACACCTGGCTGCGTTCCAGCTTCGTCTTCTTGCCGGCTGAGAGCCTTGCCTCGGTCCGCCCTTTGTCTGGCGACCTCGAGAGCTTGGATCTGTTCGGCGACTCTCCGGAAGCTCCGTTCTCCGACGCGGCCGAGATCAGCGAGAATCTCCGGGAGCTTCTGCTCGAGTGGCTCACCACGCTCGAGCCCGAGAGATCCCGGCTGGCGGAGCGCTGGCATTCCCGGTTCGAGCTGAGCGCCGAGACGCTGCCCCTGTTTCGGGCCAAGGTCTGCTCAATTCTGCGGGAGCATCTGCTCTCGGCCCGCCTCAGGGAGGCCGGCGTCGCTTGCTACGATTATCGCTGCCTGCCCTTGCTGGCGAAACAGGGGCGTCTTGACTCGTTTCTGGACCAGGGCGGCAGCCCGGAGCTCGAGTGGTTGGGCTGGAGGTCGCTGTCTCCCGAATGGACGGCCACGTCGGACGGAGCGGAGAAGAGCTTCGAACCCGAGCGTGCACAACTCTCGCTACTCCTGGCCGGCGAGATCGGGACCTCCCAGAGCCCGGAGGCGGCATTGTTCTTGGCGGAAAGGGTGCTTCCGTTGGTTCGGCAGCGATACGCCGGGGTCCGCCTGCTGGTCGCGGGCAACTCGAGCCACTTAGAAGGTACGGCGTTTTCCGAAACCGAGTCTGTACTTTTGCGGCCCGTGCTCTCGGAGCTGCTCGGTTCGGACCTCCTCGACTCGTGCGCGGCGGTTGTCGCACCGCCGGGATCCGATCCCGCGTGCCTGCGAGCCTCGCAGTTTCTGATCGCAAACCGGCTGCCCCTAGTGGCTTCCAGGAAGGCTCTTGCCGCCGACCCGCGAGTCTGCGGTGGGAGCTTGCCGGCCGACTCGCCCGCGGAGATCGCCGCCGCGTGCTGCCGTCTTATCGAGGAGAAACGGGCCGTCACCGACGCCTGAACCAAGCTGCGCTCTTGCCGCCGCCAGACCGCCGTTCCCATCCAGGAACGTGAGACAATTTAGTGTCAACGGACAGAACCCGGCGGAGCTCGAGGCGGGTTCGGGAGAGGTTGGTGTCGGAGCGATGGATTGAAGAACCAGGCCGAAGACAAAGCTGTGCCGGATGATCTCGCGGCGCGGACCGAGCTCCTCGAGACAGAAGTTCGGTCGAGCGACCTCCGATTGGAGGCTCTGACCGCCCGACTCGAGCTGAAGAGCGCGGAGTTGAAAAGCCAGGCGGAGAAACTCGAGCGGCGCCTCGAGGCCGCCGAGGCGTCGCTTGTGAGGGCCAGAGCGGTTTCCGAGGCGCTCTGGCAGAGCAAGCCCTGGACATCCTACGTGCGGCTCGGGGAGCTTCGCCGAAGATGGGCCGCCGGGCTCCGGGCGGTCGGAGCGTTGCCGGCGCACTGGTGGCGCAGGGCTCGTCTCCAGAGAACCCTGACCGAACGGCTTCGGGCCGGTGGGATCTTCTTCGCGGAGATCACCGAACCCGAGGTCTCGGTGATCATTCCGGTCCACGATGGCATCGAAGTCACAGTGCAATGTCTGGAATCGATCCATCGGAGCTCGAACCGGACCTCGGCTGAGGTCATCGTAGTCGATGACGCCTCGAAAGATTGTTCCTACGCGGTACTCGGGTCCATCCGAAATCTGAAGGTCGTGCGTCGTCGAGAGACCAGTGGTTTTGCAAAGGCCGCCAAGGCGGGCGCGGATCGGGCCCGAGGTCGATACTTGTTGTTTCTCCGCGGCAACACGGTCGTCCGCGACGGCTGGCTGGACGAGTTGTTCCGGACGTTCCTGGAGTCCTCTCAGGCCGGGATCGTGGGATCCAAGCTCCTGAGCGGCGAGGGTCGCCTGCTCGAGGCGGGAGGCCTTGTCTGGCAGGATGGATCCGCCTCGGGCTTCGGACGGGGCGATGATCCCATCTGTCCGCAGTACAATTATCTTCGCGAGGTCGACTATTGCTCTGCCGCCAGCTTGATGGTTCCACGCAAGCTCTTCCAAGACCTCGGTGGGTTCGATCTGGGATTGACGGAAGCGGGCTACGCGGACGCGGATCTTGCCTTTCGCGTCAAGGCGAGCGGAAAGAAGGTGCTGTTTCAGCCTCTGTCGGAGGTGGTTTGGCTCGATAGCGGCTCGACGGATACCGACTCCGGCCGGATTCAGGAGGAGTTTCGGAAACGCTGGAGCGAGGTGCTTGGTACCCATCGGCCCCAGGGAGAGTCAGCGCTTCTAGAGAAGGAGCGGTCCGTCAGGAGGCGTGTCTTGATCATCGATCATCATTTGCCGACTCCGGATCAGGATTCGGGCTCTCTGAGAATGGTCAATCTGTTCAAGGTGTTTCAGGGACTCGGAGTCAAGGTGAGCTTCATTCCGCACGATCTGATCCCCATGCAGCCGTATACGGACAACCTACGCAGGAGCGGAATCGAGATCCATTGCTGGCCCCCTACCGTCTCGATCGAACAGCATCTGAAGGCGTTTGGAAGCCACTACGACGCGGTCTTACTCAGCCGGCTTCACGTCGCCTGGCCTTGTATCGATCTGGTCAAACGCTACTGCCCTCGAGCGATGCTCGTGTTCGATACCGTGGATCTCCAGTTTCTTCGCCGACGCAGGTTCGGCGAGCTGCGCGGAGACGAGGGTGCCCTGCGAGAGGCGAGGCTGGCCGAGGCCAGGGAACTCGATCTGGTCCGGCGCGCCGATTTGACGTTGGTCGTGAGCCCGGTGGAAAAGGACGTGCTGGCGGGGCTCGCGCCGGAAGCCAGAGTAGAGATTGTCTCCAATGTCCACGAGGTCCACGGGTGCAAGAAAGCCTTCGAGGAGCGCAAGGATATCTTTTTCATCGGTGGCTTCGAGCACCGGCCCAACGTGGACAGTGTCAAATGGCTGGTCGAAGAAATCTTCCCGCATATCCGCGAGCTCCTGCCGGGAGTGCGCCTCTACCTGATCGGCAGCAAGCCACCGGACGAGGTGCTCGCTCTGGCTGCCGACGATATCGAGGTCCTGGGGTATGTAGCGGACGTCGAGCCCTACTTTGTCGACTGCAAGCTTTCGATCGCGCCGCTTCGCTATGGCGCGGGGGTCAAGGGCAAGGTCAATCACAGCATGGCCTACGGTCTTCCGTGCGTGGCGACGTCCGTGGCGGTAGAGGGTATGGGTCTGCGCGACGGCGAAGACGTGCTCGTCGCCGACGATCCGCAGCAGTTCGCCGAGTGCGTCCAACGCGCATATACGGACCAGGAACTGTGGACAAGACTCTCGAACGGGGGGCTCGAGAACATCCGCAAGCACTTCTCCTTCGACGCCGCGCAAGCGGCGCTCTGCACAGCTCTTCCATTCCTGAGCACTGAATCTGAACCAGTTGTCTCCCGTCCCGAGTCGCTGGAGTTTGTGGAGTGCCGCTCACAAGAAGAGTTACTCGGTTTCGATGCACTGCCCATCTTTCGACGAGCCCGAGCGTTGGAGACCGCGCTCGCGTTGGCCCACCAGGAGAGCGACCACTTCGAGCTGCCTGGCTACTGTCTCATCGACGGTGCCGAGGTGCAGTTTTCGGCAGATTTTGCCCACGGCGCGGTGAACGAAGAGGGGATGAGAATTCCCAACTGGCGCGGGCGACTCGTCTGTCCGCTTTGCGGCCTGGGGAATCGGCAGCGAGCGATCGCCTGGGCATCAAGAGAGGCAATACGGCGTAGGGCTGCGTTGACGGGCCGGCGACAGAACCTCTACATGATGGAACAAGTGACGCCTTTGTACAAACTCTTTAATGATCGTGTGCCGGAGGCGGAGTGCGACGGAAGCGAGTATCTCGGGCCCGGGATTGAAGGAGGCACGATCGTAGACGGGATTCGGCACGAGGACGCCGAGAACCTGAGCTTCCCAAGTGAATCGATGGATTTCGTGCTCAGTTCGGACGTCCTGGAGCATGTGAGTAATCCGGCGGCGGCGGTTCATGAGATTTCGAGAGTCTTGAGGCCGGGCGGTGAGCTCTTTCTGTCGGTACCCTTCTTCAGGCTGAATGCGCGAAATCACCAACGTGCCCGATTGGAACACGATGAGATCATTCACATCGACGAGCCGCAGTATCACGGGAACCCGCTTTCTCCCGAGGGCTCCCTGGTGTTCACCGATTTCGGATGGGAGCTGGTAGAGCAAATCCGGTCAGCAGGCCTGTCGTGTTCCGCGTTTGCCTATTGGAGCCGTGAGCTCGGCCACCTCGGAGCTTCGGGCCAGTTCTTCTTTCGAGCGGTCAAGGGATAACAAGCCCCTCGCCCTCTGGAAAAGTCGAAGTGGGTGCGAGAGTCGTTTCCTCTGTGCCAGAATCCTCTCGGAGCCAAAGATCGCGATGCGACGAGAGCACGAGTCGGAAAATCATCGTCAGCACAGTCGCGAAACGGGAGGTGTGATGTGGTCTTGGCTTGACTCCCGATTCCTTCACCTCGTCTTCTACAAGACTTATGCGGACCTTCGCGCTGAGTCGGAGCGGACGTACATCGGCTTCCTGTGGTGGATCATCGAGCCGGTCATCGACATGATGGTCTACTACGTCGTGTTTAGTCTCTTCCTGCAGAGAGGAACCGGGAGTGACTTCGCTCCGTTTCTGTTGATCGGCATGGTGACGTTCCGCTGGTTCCAGACTTCGGTTCGGCTGGGCGGAGTCTCGGTGATCGCCAACGCAGGGCTCATGAGATTGGTCTATCTTCCCAAGATTGTCTTTCCGTCGGTGGCGATACTGAACGTGACCGTCAAATTCCTTCCGGCGTTCGCAATACTGATCGTATTCTTGCTGATCTACGGTTTCCCGCTGACTCCGGCCTACGCGGCGTTGCCCGTGCTTCTGCTGGTGGAGTTACTGGTCATACTTGCGTTGACCTACCTGATCGCCGCAGTCGTTCCGTTCGTGCCGGATTTCTGGGTCGCGATCGACACCGGCTTGACGATGTTGTTTTTTCTGTCCGGGATCTTCTTTGCCGGCTCGTCACTGTCGGGGAAGTACCAGTTCTACTTCTACTTGAATCCCTTTGCTCATATCATCGAAAATTATCGAGCGATCTTGATGAGTGGAGTGTGGCCCAACTGGCCGCCAATTCTCTGGACTGGCGCGGGCGCTCTCGTCGGCATTGCGATCGGCAGCTACCTTCTGGCGCGGTTCGACCGGCTCTACCCTAGGAGCATCCGTTGACGGACGTGCCTCGCTCGCAGCCGGTGATCGTGATGCGCAATGTGGGCATCTACTACTGGCTCAAGAAGGGATACCTTCGCCGGGAGCGGTTCTGGGCGCTCAAGGACGTTTCGCTCGAGCTTCACCGGGGCGAAGCGCTGGGCGTGATCGGCCGCAACGGCGCTGGCAAGACGACGCTGCTTCAGCTTCTGGCTGGCATCATCAGTCCCGATCGGGGCGAGCTCGAGAATGCGGGTGTACAGGCCGCGATGCTGTCGCTCCAGATCGGCTTCCTGGACCAGTTGAGCGGCAGGGAGAACGCGATCCTCGGTGGGCTGATGCTGGGAATCTCCAAGAGCGTCGTCGAGAACAAGATGGAAGACATCGTTTCGTTCTCGGAGCTCGGTGATTTCTTCGACCGGCCGCTTGGAACCTACTCGTCGGGCATGAAGGCGAGACTGGGCCTGTCGGTCGCGCTGCAGCTCGACCCCGACGTGCTCCTGATCGACGAGGTCATGGGGGTCGGTGACGCCGAGTTCCGGGCCAAATCCGAGGCGTGCATGATTGAGAGAGTAAAGTCGAATCGCACGATCGTGTTGGTGTCGCACAATTCGCACACGATTCGGCAGCTCTGCGACCGGGCGGTTTGGATCGAGAAGGGCAGGAGCCTCACCGAGGGCCCCACCGAAGAGGTTATTCAGGCCTACGAGGCATCTCTTCGAAAGGAGGGGTAGTCGAGCGACAGCAAAGCCGCGGTACCCTGATAGCGCAATGGCCCGCCGACAGCCTCCCGATGAGCACCCTCCCTCGGCTCGGCACGACCCGGCTTCGCGGCACGGCGAATCGTACGAGAACCGTGCGCTCAGGGCGCTCGAGCGGCATCGCGACGAAGCTTCGGAGAGCCTGCAGGACCTGGTCGAGCAGCTCGCGCGGCCCCACGGCTGGATCGCCGCGACTCTGAGCGACGCCGAAGAAATCCTCGGCTCTCGTAGATGGAAAGTGGGAGACCTCTTGGTCCATCGTATCGGCAAGCGTCTGCTGCGACGACCGAATCTGCGCGCTCCCTGGGCGCCCGAGCTCATTGCAGAAGTGAGCGAGGCCTTCCAAGCGTGGGAGAAGGCTCGCGAGGGGAAGTCGCGGGATCCGAGAACGGCCGAGGAGGGCCCCAGTCCGGAAGGGAAGCGCGCCCTGACCGAGGCCGCGGAGGCCGAGCTTGATCGTCATCTGGCTGCGATCGAGCTCGCAGGTGCCGACCTGACGCTTTTGAGTTCGTGGCTCGACAAGATTCTGGGCGCGCTCGAGGACATCGTCCGATCTCGGCGCTGGAGAGTCGGCGATCGGCTCGTTCGAACGGTGAACCGGATAGGCTTTTTTGGGCGGTCCCGGCGTGACCCGTACACCATGACTCGGATCCACGAGACCCAGCGGAAGTTCGAAGACTGGAAGGCGACGGAGGGTCTGGAGCGGCTTGCCACGTTTCGAAGCGGCGCATCGCGCCGACCGCCTCTGGGGCCGCCGGATCCGCGACCGCTCCTGACCGAATGGCGGGCGCGCATCGAGTACGGGGCGCCCGTCGAGCCCGCGGGGGCAATCTCGATCGTGGTGCTCAACCGCGATGGCGGCGGCCATCTGCACAACCTGTTTGCCTCGTTTCTGGATACGAATACGTACCTGGCGGTCGAGTTCGTCGTGGTCGATCACGCGTCCACCGACAACAGTCTGGCCGTGATTGAGCGTTTCCAGGCCGAGCTGCCGATTCGGTTGCTCCGCTACGAGGTCAATAACACCTTTTCGTTCTCGAATAACCGTGGTGCCGAGGCCGCGAACGGCGAGTACCTCTTCTTCCTCAACAACGACATCATCTTCAGCCGTGACATCCTCGCCGGACTTGTCGAGCGCGTCGAAACGGCCGGCGTCGGAGCTGTCGGAGCGAGCCTACGATACCCGGATTACTATGAAGTCTCGCCGGGGGGGCTCCAACACGGCGGAATCCGCTTCCGGCCGGATTCGGAGTTTTGCTTCTTCCGACCCTTCAACTTGAATCGCGCTGGCGATGTGCCGGCAAGTGGTGCATCACCGTCGCCGGCGGTGACCGGTGCCGCTCTGTTCTGCCGGTCCGATCGTTTTCGGGAGGCCGGTGGCTTCAACAACGACTACGTCTACGGTTATGAGGACATAGATTTCTGTCTCGAGCTGCGCGCTGAATCGGGCCTCGCCAGCATCGTGGCCCACGAACTGGAATTGATTCATGACGAGAGCTCGACCCAGCGAACGCAGACCACCGAGGAACTGCGAGAGCGGCGACTGGGGAACATCGCGCTGTTGGCGGATCGCTTCGGCTACGCGGTCAAACGCGGCTTTTGGAGCGACCTGGCCCGTGGCGAGCGATTCTGGACGGACCGTTCTCTGCGACTCGGATTCGCGGTCGAGGAGAAGGGGCCGCTCGCCCGGGCCGGCGACTTCTTCACCGCCACGGAGCTCGGCCGCGCCTGCGAGCGCGAGTACGGCTGGAGCGCGCGCTACCACGCCAGGAAAGACGTGTCCCGGAGTTGGTACGACGTCGCCGATCTCGACGTCCTCATCGTCATGCTCGACACCTACGACTTGGGCAGGATTCGGAGCGAGTCGCCCGGTCTCATCAAGGTGGCGTGGATGCGCAACTGGTTCGACCGCTGGGCCGAGCAACCGTGGTTCGGGGCGTTCGATCTCTACCTGTGCTCCTCGGGCAAGGCGGCGCGCTACATCAGGGACGAGCATGGCAAGGAGGCGCACGTTCTGCGGATCGCGACCGACCCGGAGCGCTTCCGGCCCGGCGACGTGGATCCCGAGCTGGCCTCGGACTACTGCTTCACCGGGAGCTACTGGAACACCGAGCGTGATTTGGAGAGGCTCCGACCGAGCCGGATCGAAGGTGATTTCGCGATCTTCGGCAGCGGCTGGGATGATCATCGGCGATTCCGAGCGCATCGCCGAGGTTTCGTGCCGTACGAAGAGCTCCAGAGGGTCTACCAATCGACCAAGATCGTTGTCGACGATGCCAATCACGCAACCAGACCTTGGGGTTCGGTCAACAGTCGAGTGTTCGACTCTTTGGCCTCCGGTGCGCTGGTGATCACGAACGGTCAAGAGGGGGCGAAAGAGGTCTTTGGCGAAGCCCTCCCTACCTATTCGAGCGCGAAGGATCTCGAGAAGCTCGTCGGCTGGTTCTTGGCCGAAGACGAGGCTCGGCGAGCCCGCGTGGAGGAGCTCAGGCGCCAGGTTCTGGAGAAACACACGTATGCGAAGCGGGCGCATGAGTTCAGCGACATTCTCGCCACCTTCGTGCGCGAACGGTTTCGGATCGCGATCAAAGTGCCGTGCCCGCGGGACGAGGAAAAGCACCGGTGGGGTGATTACCACATGGCGCAGGCGCTCGGGCGGGAGTTCGAGAAGCTCGGTCACGCGGTCAGGATCGATTTGCTACCGGAATGGAACACTGCCAGGGGCATCGGCGATGACCTGGTTTTCGTCTTCCGGGGCCTCAGCCGGTACGAGCCGAAACCCATGCACATCAACCTGCTCTGGAACATCACCCATCCGGATCGGATCTCGGACGACGAGCTTGAGCTGTACGACCATGTGTTCGTGGCTTCCGCTCGCCATGCGCGAAAACTCCGGGAGCGGCTGAAGGTGCCGGTCAGCGAGCTCTTGCAGTGCACCGATCCCGCGGTCTTTCATCCCGAGTCTGGTGCCGGGACCGGGCGACGGGTTCTCTTCGTGGGTAATTCTCGCAAGCAGCTTCGCCCGATTGTGCGCGACGCCGTCGATGGCGGTCTGCCCTTGTCGGTCTTCGGAGCGATGTGGGAGGGCCTCATTCCGGAGCTCTATGTCGAAGGCGAGCACATCTGCAACGACGAGCTGCACCGCTTCTATACTGATGCCGAGGTCGTGCTCAACGACCACTGGCCGTCGATGAAGGAGAACGGGTTCGTTTCCAATCGAATTTTCGATGCCGGCGCGTGTGGGGCCTGCATCGTCACCGATGAGACGGTGGGATTGAGCGAGCTCTTCGGCGATACCGTGGCCACCTACGACGGAACCGCCGAGGATCTACGCGCGACGGTGGATGGCCTTCTGGCCGATCCGGAGCGCAGGTCGCGGATGGGAGCGCAGCTGCGCGAGATCGTGACCCGAGAGCACACGTTCTCCGACCGGGCGCGAGAGGTTCTGCGGATTGCCCAGGCATTGCACCATCACCGTTGCCGCGGCCTACACTCCGGTTTTTCCGAATCGAGACCGGGGGCGGCAACGCGAAACGCCAGCCTCAGCGCAGGCACCGAGCTGGCTGGCTCCGAGAGCGGAGCGAAGTAGAGCATGTTCGGTCGTCGAGGCGCCGCCGCGCCGCCCTTGCCTCCTACCGAGCTTCGGTTCATGGGGGAGAGCGACGAGCAGTTCCTGGCGATAGGTGATGCCATTGCCGATCAGCTCGAAGAGTGGGCGGGTCTGAAAGACCGTGGTCGAGTGCTGGACGTGGGTTGCGGCTACGGTCGCCTGGCCCACGCACTTCAACGCAGGAGTTTTCATGGGCGCTACCTCGGCCTCGATATCCTGCCCCGCCATATCCGTTGGTGCCAGCGGAATCTGTCAGGCTGGCGCTGGCGTTTTCGCCACATGGACGTGCGCAATTCCCGCTACAACCCCGAGGGCAGGCTCGCCGCCGAAACACTGGCTCTCGATCGCTATTGCTCGTCCGCCGATTTGATCGTGGCATCGAGCCTCTTTACTCACCTCGAGGCAGCATCCGTGCGCCACTACTTGAGCAAGTTCGTGTCGGTGCTGGCATCGGACGGTGCCATCTATGCGAGCTTCTTTGCTCTGAACACTCGCCACGAGGGTGCCGGTGCCGGCGAGAAGGTCGGCGTGATGAGTTTCGCCCATGAGCTCGGTGGCGGCGGGCGGTTTGAGTACGTCAAAGAGCCTTTGCGTGCGGTGGCCTACGAGGAGACTTGGCTCGAGGAGCGCTTCGAGAGTCTCGGGCTCGAAGTCCGCAACCGGAGCTATGGCAACTGGTGCCCCGGCGCAACGGGCGATCACTATCAGGATATCTACGTGCTCGGGGTACGGTGAGAGGCGAGCTCCAGGATGGGCAAGCGGAGATTCATCTGGCAGGGGCTCGGGGGCCGCCCCCCGGTCACTCGCGTCCAGCTCGGCTGCGGGCCTAGGAACGCGCTCGAAGGCTGGTGGAATGTCGATATCCGAGACTTTCCTGGCGTCGACCAAGTGCTGGACGCTACCGAGCCCTGGCCGTTCGAACGACTCGAATACGTCTACGCCGAGCACTTTCTCGAGCACCTGCCGCTCGAAGGAGCCTTCGAGATGCTGAATCAGGCCTGGATGAGCTCGCGGCCGGGAGGCACGATCCGGCTTTCAACGCCCGCGTTGGAATGGGTGTTGGCGACTCATTTCGACGCACAGGAGGACCGGGTCGAGCGCCGCATCGACTACACGTTCATGACCAACCGTGCCTTTCATGGCTGGGGCCATCAGTTTCTTTACACTCGGGATTTGCTTCGCAGCCTGCTCGAGAACCTGGGTTGGGAGAACCTGCGCTTCTGTGACTATGGCCAAAGCGATGACCCGAACCTGGCCGGGCTGGAGCGGCACGGGAACCTGCAGGTGTGCAAAGGCCTACCCAGCGTGTGGATCGTCGAGGCGAATCGCCCCGCCGAGCGGTCGGAAGAGGCGCTCGTCGAGTACCGCGCCTACCTAGACGGCGCGTACATAAAATACGTGCGCAACGGTCACTAGCTCCGCTGGTCGAACCGTCGGAGCCAACCCGCAGAGCGTACTCGTTGCCGAGTCTTTAGGGCGGGCCGAGGATCGCCGTGAAGGTAGCGTTGGCGCCAACTGTGAAGCCGTTTTCGAGCACGATCTCGTTGCCGGCGCGAAGGGTTGAGGTCGCACCGTCCAGGATGTTGAACCCTCCGGCGCCTGATCCGGCGGTGAGCCGGTTGCAGGCCTCGAATAGGTTCGGACTGCCGCTGACATTCTGCGCCGGCAGGTTCACGATGGAGTCGATCGAGCAGGCGTTGAAGGTGGCGGTACAGGAGAAGTCGAAGAGCATGCCGAGAGAGCCGTCGGTGCAGTCCGCGGGCCCACCCCAGCCGCCAAACTCCGAGCCGAAGTCGGGTACCGCGGAGAGGTTGACGATCGTTCCCTCGACGTAGTTCTCGATGCAGTCGCCGCCGCAGTCGATGCCGCTGGGACTACTGGTTACCAAGCCGGTGCCGCCGCCCAGCTTGCTGACATCCAGAGTTCTCAGCAAGACGAAGGTCGCGGTGCACGAGCGCGGAGCGCTCATGGTGACCTGGCCGTTCAAACAGTCGGCGTCGCCGCTCCAGCCGGTGAACGCCGAGCCGGCGCCGGGGGTGGGCGTCAGGTTCACGACGGTGCCGCTCGTGTAGACCTCGGCGCAGTCGCCGCCACAGTTGATACCGGCCGGGCTGCTGGTGACCGTTCCTGCGCCCGATCCGGCCTTGGCGACCGTCAGCGCAAAGCTGACCACTTCGTCCGCGCCCATGTCGCACGCGCCGAGCGTGGGAGCTGGCCGGGTATCGCCGTCGATATCGACCTTGGGGACCGTGAACAGGAGACAGTCGCCCTGGTCGATGACAGCCGAGCCGGCGCCAAGGTGAAGGTTGCCGCTTCCGGCGGCCACGAAGCTCGGGTTCAGGGCCGTGTTGGAGCCCGCCATTGGGGCTGAGTTGAGACTGGCGACTGTAGTGTGACTGGTCGCTCCCCCGAGGACGGTGTTCGGGTCGCTGACCAATCCCGACTCGTTCTGGTAGAAGTCGTTGAAGAAGACCTCGACTGTGATCGGATCGGGGTCTTTCTTGATACGGATTCCCCACTTGTCGGTGACGGCGAGGTTGTGCCGGGCGAAGATGTTGCTGCGAAAGTTGGTGTCCGACTGGGTCCAGACAGCACCTCCGTTGCTGTTCGTGGCCACGTTGTCGACGAAAGAATTGCCGACAACGTCGATCTCCTCGCTCGATGCCCCGCTGATAATGGCCAGGGCGCCGGCCTCGACGCCCCTGTTGTTCCAGAAGAAGTTGTTCTCGATGACGGCGCTCCGGGTGGATGACGGGCAGCTGCGCAGGTTCTTGATCCGGACGGCCCCGTCGCGAAAGCCGGTAGTGCCGCTGTTGGTGTTGGAGAGAAACTTGTTGGCGCCGATGATTGCGCACCTAGTACCCTGAAAGTAGAGGCCCGGGTGGTTCGTGGTCGCGCTGTTGCCCTCGACCAAGTTGCGCTCGAAAGTCAGGTCCGAGATGTCGGCGAAGACGGCGCCGCCGAAGCTCGCGGCGGTGTTGGACTTGATCGTGTTGTCTTCGACGATCTGGATGCTGTTGCCCTGGGTTCCGGCACAGGGCGCCGCCGCCCCTCCTGTGGGGCAGTCGAAGTTGCCGATGCCGCCGCCCAGGTCGGCGTCGTTACCCTGGATCGTGTTGCGGCGAATCGCGACCGTCGATGCGGTGAGCGCCAGAAAGAGATGGATGCCGCCGCCCTTGCCGAGCGGAGCCGTGTTCCCGGTAATCATGTTGTCTTCGTAGATGAAGCTGTGGTTTTCGCCCTGGGCCTCGCCGTGGAGAGCGCCACCGTCGCCCTTGAAGATTGGGTCGGCGG
>JADFQD010000072.1 GCA_022561975.1 Acidobacteriota bacterium | reverse complement strand
GAGAGTCTCGGCTTCGTGTGGATCTCGAAGCCGATGGGCGCTCGCGTCGATCTCGAGGACAAGGAATCGGTCTACGCCGAACTGGACCGGTCCGATTCTCATCAGAGCGAATGAGCTACAGCGCCGATGCGAACAGCCTCCCTTCCGTGGGCTGCTCTACAGTCTGTTCGCCATCCGATCGTAGCGCCATGATGGGCCTGCGTGAGATCGGGCGCGGGCAGTTTCGCTAGTGGAACTCTTCCGGTCGCTCGCGGTTCTGTCGGAGGTGCCGAGCCTCGAATCCGAGATCGCCGCGGCGGCACTCGAGCTCGGCTCGTTGCCCTCTCGATCGGAGTACACGGATCTGTTCGAGTTCCAGCTCTACCCGTACGCTTCCGTCTACCTCGGGGATGAGGGAATGATGGGAGGCGAAGCGCGCGACCGGATCGCCGGTTTCTGGCGCGCGCTCGGAGAGACGCCACCTCCGGAGCCCGACCACCTGACGGTGTTGTTGGCGGCCTACGCGGAGCTGGCTGAGCGGGAGGCCGAGGCCAGAGACAACGCCGAAGACCACGCCCAAGACGATGCCGACGGCGACGAGACGCGTTCGCGTTGGCGCCACGCCCGAGCGGCCTTTCTCTGGGAGCACCTGTTGAGCTGGCTTCCGGTCTACCTGGACAAGCTCGGCGAGCTCGGGTCGGAGTTCTACAGAAAGTGGGCCGGGTTGCTTTCGACCGCACTGCTCGAGGAGGCCACGGCGTTGCCTTGTCCCCAGTCTGCCCAGTCTCCCCAGGCTGCGATACTCCTGCCACTCCATCTGCGCGAGGCGCCGCCCCTCGGAGCACTCGACGACGCCGGCGGGGATGATTTTCTGCGAGCGATCACGACGCCCGTTCGCACGGGAATGATCCTCGTACGCGCCGACCTCGAGCGCTGTGCACGAGGTCTAGGCCTGGGCCTGCGCAAGGGCGAGCGTCGCTATGCCTTGAAGAGCCTCCTGGGCCAGGCGCCGCGGGAGACGCTGGAATGGCTGGCCGTCGAAGCCGATCGGTGGGCAACCGCCCATCGAAACCGGGCCGGATCGCTTGCACTGATCTCGAGCTTCTGGCGACAGCGAGCCGAGACCACCTCGACCTTTTTGCGCGAGTCGGCGGCCTCGCTCGAGCCCGCGTAGAATTGGGTGATGACGGAGATTCCGTTTCGAGCTGCCGCCGTCCAGCTGAACTCGACTTCGGACGAGGATCGCAACTGGGCAACAGCGCAGGCATTGATCCGGGAGGCGGCGAGTCGTGGTGCCCGGTTCATTGTTACTCCGGAGAACACGAACTTCCTCGGGCCGCATCGAGAGAAGGTCCGCCGGGCGGAGCCGCTCGACGGCAAAACGTGCGTGCGCTTCGGAAAGCTCGCTGCCGAGTGCGAGGCGTTTCTGTTGCTGGGTTCGTTCAATGAGCGTTCCGACGAACCCGATCGCTGCTACAACACGTCCGTGCTGTTTGACCCCAAAGGCCGGCAGATCGCGGTCTATCGCAAGATTCACCTCTTCGATATCGACTTGTCGGAGGAGGTTAGTTTCCAGGAGTCGGCGACCATCAAGCCGGGGGAAGATGTGGTTGTAGCCAGAACAGATCTCGGCCGTCTCGGCCTCTCGATCTGCTACGACCTGCGGTTTCCGGAGCTGTATCGGAAGCTGACCGAGGATGGAGCCGAACTGCTCTGCGTGCCGTCCGCTTTCACCCGAACCACCGGCAAGGCGCACTGGAAACTACTGCTTTGCGCGCGAGCGGTCGAGAACCAGTGCTTTGTCCTGGCCGCGGCCCAGTGCGGTGAGCACGACGACCAGGGGTTGCGCCAGAGCTGGGGTCACTCGGCGATCATCGATCCCTGGGGAGAGGTTCTTGCGATGGCCGAGGAAGAGCCGGGAGTCGTGATAGCCGAATTGAATCTGGAGAGATTGTCCGAGGTCCGGCGCGCCATGCCGGTTGCGGAGCATCGCAGGCTATGAGGGCTGGTGTAGGCTTCGACCGTAGGCATAGAATGTAGCGGTCGACGGGCGTTTGTGTCCGAGCTGGACGGTCGAGACAGAGCTTGACCACCACAGGCTCGTTTCCATTGTAGCGGTCGAACTCCGTGTCGACCGGGGTTCGTGTCCGAGGTCGGCGGTCGAGACAGGACCACTGGATTCATACAAGGAGACCGAAATGCGATCAAGACACTTCACTGGGCTGGCCATAGCCACCGCGCTTGCTGCCGTGACCGTCCCCACCGCCCATGCCGTGGAGGCCTACGCCATCGACCTAAGCCATTCCAGTGTCGGTTTTTCGGTCAAGCATTTCGGTATTTCGACCGTGCGTGGCCGGTTCACCGAGTTTTCGGGCGAGCTCATGATCGACGAAGAGGACCTCGTCAACTCGTCCGTTTCCATTGAGATCGCCACCGCCAGCATCGATACACGTCATGAGCAGCGAGATGGCCACCTGAGAAGCGCTGACTTTTTCGACGCAGAGAATCACGAGACGTTGACCTTCGAGAGCACCAAGATCGAGAAGACCGGCGACGGCGAGTTTCTGGTCACTGGCAAGCTCACGATTCGCGGTACGACTCACGAAGTCCGGATGCCCGTGACCTTCGGCGGCCCGATTACCGTTCGCGGGACCTTGCGGGTTGGTATCGAGGGCGAGGTCACCATCGATCGTCAGGACTACGGTGTGTCCTTCAGCCGGGTGATGGACACCGGCGGGCTGATCGTCGGCAACGACGTCACGATCAGCTTCTCGCTCGAGGCATCTCGACCGCTCCAAGAAGCCGCCGACGACGAGAGCTAGAAGGTCAGGCTAGCCTCAGTTGCCGCTCACCATCAGGTGAAGCGGTTTGCCGAGAGCGGGCTTGATGAGAGCGGCCAGGGTGTTGAGAACCTCGCCCAGGACCGGGTCTTTGATCACTCCGGCAAGGAACTCGAGCTCCCGGTAGAGCTTCTCGCATTGCTGGCTCTTGAAGGTGGTGTCGTCATAGATGTCGATCATCTGGATGTGGTGGAGTTCGTAGGCCATCCCCAGGCTGGTCAGACGGGCAACCAGCCGCTCGGACACCGCCACCCAACTCTCAGGGGTCTTTTGCGATGGCGCGATTCCGAAGTGGACCTGGGTGTCGTTCTGATAGGTGGCGGGCTGCAGCCGATTTGCGAATTTGGAGCCCTCGGTGTCACTCATGAGAGTGACAGTACGGAAAAGCTAGCGTTCGAGCAACCGCGCGAGCGCCTCGACGCCACGCGCCGTGACCTCCGGAGGCACGGCGGTGTAGCAAAATCTCACATGGGTCGGGTAAGGGCCGAAGCTCGGGCCCGGAGCGAGGAGGATTCCCCGCTCCACACACTTGGACAGGAAACCCATCAGTCCTTCGCCGTCGAGGAACTCGGCGACGTCGAGGAACAGAAACGTGCTGCCCTCCGGGGGCTCGATCCCGAGTCTCGATGCGGCGGCGTTGCCGATCTCGGTGTACTTCTCGCGGGCCTCCGCCGCCCAAACGTCTCCGGGGCCCGCGAGAGCCCGCCGAGCGGCGATCTGGGCTGCGGTGGGCGTCGAATAGAAGGTGTGGGTCGAGACCTTGCGGACGTGGCGCATCTTGTCCCCCGGACCGACGGCATAGCCGCAGCGGTTCCCGGCCATGCCGAAGGCCTTGGAGCAGGAGTGAATCGAAAACGTACGCTCGGGCGCAAGCGGTCGGGCGTAGGTGTGCTCACCGTGGAAGACGTAGTCCTCGTAGACCTCGTCGGCGAGGATCCACAGGTCTTCGGAGATCGCCCAGGCCACCAGCGCTTCGATCCAGGACTTCGGGATGACTCTTCCGGTCGGGTTGTTGGGCGAGTTCCAGTAGATGGCGACCGTGCGGTCGGTCAGGTAGGACTTGACGATGTCCAGAGCCGTCTCCGGCGAGTCCGCCTCTCCGATCAGGGGCACATCGACTGGGGTCGCGCGCGATGAGCGCACGATTCCCGAGATCAGGGGCCAGTAGGGCGCCAGCAGGAGGACCTCGTCGCCCGCCTCGGTGATCGCGCCGATGATGGCGCCGAGTGCTCCCGTGGCGCCCGCGGTCACCAGGATGTCACTCGGCTCCGCAGCGGTGCCGGTGCGCTCCAGCGTTCTCGTGGAGATGACATCGAGTAGATCCCTCCTGCCTTGCACCGGAGCGTAACGATGCATGCCGGGGTAGTCGGCGACGGTGAGATCTTCCATGCGGGTGCCTACGGCGGGCTCCATCCAGGTGTCGCCGATATGGAAGGGGTAGGTCTCGCCGTCAAAGGCTTGCAGCCGATGCGCAAGCGACGAGTAGACCGAGCCGGTCATGCCGGCGATGGTCGGGGCAATGTGTGGATATCGAGGCATCGGTTCTCGAAGCTCGAGGTCAAGCCTCGTGTTGGCGCCTTAGCGTATCAACCGACCTGTGCTAAAACTCCGCGCGTGAGCGAGACCAGCCTCTACGAGAGGGTTCTGAAGATGGGCCTCGAGGCGCCGCGGCCCAAGGTGCGCGCTTCGGGCGGTGTGGTGCTTTGGCGTCGAACGAGGGACTCGCTCGGCGGGCACTTGGAGGTCTACTGGGTCGAACGCTCGAGGAAGTTGGCCTTCATGGGCGGGTTCCATGCCTTTCCGGGTGGTGGGAGGTCACGTTCGGACACAGAGCTCTCGGTTCTTGGGGCGCCCGCGGGTGTCGAAAGCGCACCGAGAGAGGCCGCGATGCCGGCAGATGTTCTCGACGGGGTCGAACTCGAGCCGATCGACGCGCCCGGGATCATGGCTTGCGTTGTGCGCGAACTCTTCGAAGAGACGGGGATTCTTCTGGCGGATGGCGTCGACTCTGTAGAGCAGGGCCTGGTCGAGAGCGCGAGACGAACGAGTCTCGAGCACGGAGCAGACTTCGTGAAGATCTGGCAGGGGCTCCAAGACAACGCGGGACGGGACCTTCAGCTTGACGCCGGCGAGCTGGTCTATGCCGGCCGCTGGCTGACGCCGCCGCTCGGGCCGGTCCGGTTCGACAATCGCTTCTTCCTGCTGGAATGGCCGCGCGAACGAAAACGGCAGCCGAGTGTCATCGACGGCGAACTGGTGGCGGGAGAGTGGGTGCGGCCGGCCGAGGCAATCCATCGCTGGGAGACCGGCCAGGTGGTTACTGCGCCGCCCATTTTGCACATTCTGAAGGTCATGGCCGAGGATGGACCCTCGGAGGGCCTGGCCCGGCTCCGAGAGCCGTTCGAGGCGAACCTCGGCCCCTTCCGCAAGATCGAGTTTCGTCCCGGCGTCTTGATGTTTCCGTTGAGAACGCCGACGCTGCCTCCGGCCGCATACACCAACGCCTATGTTCTGGGCCGCGAGGAGGCGGTTCTTGTCGATCCCGGTTCGCCGTTTCCCGAGGCGGCTGAGGGCATGATTCAGGCCCTTCGAGAGCTCGAGGAAACCGACGGCCGCAAGGTGACCGCGATCTGGTTGACTCATCATCATCCGGATCATGTCGGTGGCGTTCGGAAGCTCCGCGAGGCACTCGGAGTCCCGGTCGCGGCCCATGCCGAAACGGCGAAGCGCCTCTCGGCGGTCGGCATCGAGGTGGACCTCGATCTCCACGACCAACAGCGTGTCGTCCTCGAGGGCTCGCCGCCGTTCCCGATCCTCGTGTCGCATACGCCGGGACATGCACGGGGGCATCTCACGTTCTACGACGAGGACGGAGGCAGTTTGCTCGGTGGAGATTTGACCGCGGGCTTCGGGACAATCGTGGTCGATCCGCCCGAAGGCGACATGGACGACTATCTGGCCTCGCTCGAGAGGATGCGCGACTTGGGCGCCAAGGCCTTGTTTCCGGCACATGGACCACCGACGATCACGGTGCGCGAGAAATTCACGGAGTATTTGGAGCACCGCCTCTGGCGCGAGGAGAAGATCCTCGACGCGTGGATTGAGGGCCTGAAGGATCCTCGAGAATTGCTGCAGGCTGTCTACGATGACGTTCCGGAGAAGACTTATCCGCTGGCGGCCCGGCAGTTGGAGGCGCATCTGATTCGGCTGGAGCGAGCGGGCTCGATCGAGCGGTAGAGGACCGCGACTCGGTTAGCCTCGAGGCGCGCCTTGCGTGCGCTGCCTCTTCGTCGGCCGTCGGTCGGCTCGTAGCGGTCGAGCTCCGTCTCGACCGAATCTAACCTATAACCTAACCGCCGAGGATCTCGGCCAGCACTTCAGGGTCTACATTGCCGCCGCTGATGAGCACCCCGGTTCTTGCCCCGGGCTCGACCGCCCCGGACAGGAGCGCGGCGATGCCGAGTGCACCGGAGGGCTCCACAACCAGCTTGAGGCGCTGAAATAAAAACCGCACGGCTTCCTTGATCGCTTCTTCGGACACCGTGACCATGTCATCCACGCATTCGAGAAAGAGCGGGAAATTGTGTTCGCCAAGAGACTGGGTGCGAGTTCCGTCGGCAATAGTGGGTGGATTCTTGATCGTGTGCAGCCGGCCGGTCTTGAACGAGCGCGTGGCGTCGTCGGCGACCTCGGGCTCGACGCCGATCACGCGGCACGACGGCGCAACGCCCTTGGTGGCGACGGCGCAGCCGGACATGAGGCCGCCGCCGCCGACCGGTGCCAGAAACAGGTCGAGATCGGGAACCTGGCGGTGGAATTCTAAAGCGGCCGTGCCCTGGCCGGCGAGGATCTGAAGATGGTCGAAGGGCGGGATGAGCGTGAACTCCCCTTCGGAAGCCAGCTCCTTGGCAACCTCGCGCCGCGTGGTCTTCTTCGGGTCGTACTCGACGATGCGCGCGCCGTAGCCTTCGGTGGCGGCACGCTTTACCTTCGGCGCGTTGGTTGGCATCACGATGGTCGTCGGGATGCCGAGAAGTTTGCCGGCGAGAGCCACCCCTTGGGCGTGGTTACCCGAGGAATAGGTCAGCACGCCGGCCGCGCGCTCGGCCGGCGACAGCTGCGACATAGCGTTGTAGGCGCCGCGGAATTTGAATGCACCGACGCGTTGAAAATTCTCGCATTTGAGAAATACGCGGGCTCCGATGCGCTGATCGAGAGTGCGGGAGCGATGAATCGG
The DNA here is from genome assembly GCA_022561975.1 of Acidobacteriota bacterium. Classification (GTDB taxonomy): domain Bacteria; phylum Acidobacteriota; class Thermoanaerobaculia; order Multivoradales; family JAHEKO01; genus CALZIK01. The sequence continues at coordinate 12,921 of JADFQD010000072.1, read as the reverse complement.
GGTGACGTTCGCGTGCTCGGCCAAGCGCTCGGCGGCGAGTTCGATCTGAGGAAAAACCTCTGCGGCGGAGATGGAGACAGGCATTTTCCTCAGTCGCTCAGGCGCTCCAGAAGAATGCGCGCATCGGACACCGCGCGCATGTTTTCGAGGAGGTCGAAGGGCTCGCCCTCGCGAGCCGCGACTTCCCGCAAAAGAGCCATGGCCTCGACCCGCCTGGAAGTGTCGTAGTCGAGCAGCGCCTCGATGAAGTAGAGCAGCGTCAACGAGTCGTCGGAGAATGACCTGGCGGTCTCCAACTCCGAGATCGCCAGGTCGCGATCGATCCAACCCGTGACGAATGGGATTCTGGGCGCTTTGGCGTGCAGCCGGCCCAGCAGGCGGTGACCGCCGCCGCGATCGTAGCCGGTGTCGATCGCGTTGACGATCCGGGCGTAGTCCCGAATCTTGCCGGCAACGCCCTGTCTTGCGGCGGCAATCTTGCCCCGATGCCTGCTCCAAACACCCCAGTGGACCGCGGTCCAGTAGTAGATTCCGGCCGCGTTCGGCTGACCTTCGAGGTGCTCGAGGAGTTGGTCGTAGTCCTCGTCCCCTCGGCGGTCGAGGTTGGTCCCGGCGATCAGCAGACTGATGCCCTCTTCGCCCAAGGTCTGCCCGCGTTCGAAGACCTCGAGCTTGGCGTCGTGATCCCTGAGCACATAGTCGCCTTTGAAAAACAGCGCGCGCAGGAGTTTTGTTCGAGCAAGTTGATTCTCCGGATCCGCCGTCAGGGCCTCTTCGAAGGCCGCGAGGGCTTCGGAGACCGGGCGAGCGTCCGCCCAAAGGCCTTCGCGCCCCTCGGCTCGACGGGCGTAAGCCTCGTCACCTCGGGCCAGAGCGTCGTCCACCGAGGCGGCGATTGCCGTCTGGAAGAACAGCAGCGGTAGGGGCAAGAGGAGCGACTCGAGCAGGGGCGACGAGAGGATTCGAAGACCTAGGCTCATTCCGGGTCATTGTACGGTTGTTGTGGTGAATCGTGTCGAGAACGATAATCTGCTCTTGCCCTGGGCGGTCGGGCTAGAGTGAGGCTGTGGTCCACATCACGAGACCTGGGACGGATTTCGATCCTCGATCCAATTGCTTCGGATTGGCCGCGCCGATCTCCATGGCGATGGGCACAGCCATCACCATGGCTATCGCCGGCCTGCTGCTGCCTGGAGCGCCAGTTATCGCCTCGGAATCTCGATCGCCGGCCCAGAGAACTTTCTTCCTGACCTTGGATGCGGTGCCCTACACTTCGGTCGCCGCGCTCCACTCGAGCGGAGGTGCGCCGGAGCTGTTCGGCGAACTGGGCCGACCGGTGCCCTTGATCAGCACCTTTCCGTCGACCACGACGGTGGCTCTGGGCGCGGCCCTGGGACCCTTGGGACTCGAGGTTTCGCCGGGTTACGAAGCGCGGTTTTTTGATTGGGAAAAAGGATCGGTTCGAGGCGGTGGAGTGATCAGCTTTTTCAGGATCGAGTTTCCTTGGCGGAGCTTCTTTGAATGGAGCAAGAAAGGCGTGGCCCGCAGCGCCTTTGCCAGTTTGCGGCCCGTTGGGGCCAGCGAGCGCAGGGTGCTGAATGCCTTCGGGGCGTTTCTCGCTTCCGAACAGAGCGACTTCTTTGCCTATGTCGAGACCACCGACACGGCGGCCCATCTGCGCGGCCCTGCGGCCCTGGACAACATGTTTCGGCTCCTCGGCCGGGCCATTCGTGAGGCCCGTTCCGCCGGTGAACGGTTTCGAGTCGTGGTTTTCTCGGACCACGGAATCGCCGGCGGCGAGCCCTTGAGAAATGTTCTGACCGGGGTTCTCGAGACCCTCGAGAGGGTCGGCTTCAAGCGAGCGAAGCACCTACGAAATGCGAACGACGTGGTGTTGATCCCGTATGGATTGGTCTCGAGCTTTGAAGCCTATACCGAGGTCGACACCGCGCCACGGCTTGCGCAAGTCCTGGTGTCGGTCGAGGGCGTCGGGCTGTGTGCCTATCGGACGGCTGAAGAGCTGTGGGTGGTTTCAGGCCGCGGGCTGGCGGCCATTGGCAGGCGCGGAGATGAGTGGAGCTATCGCCCGCAGGCCGGAGATCCTCTCGGCTACCGAGCCGTGGTGGATGGGCTGAGGCTTGGGCGAGCCGAGTCTGCGCAAGGCGACTGGTTTTCGGATCTCGATTGGTTCGAGGCCACTTGGAAGGAGTTCTATCCCGATGCGCTTCACCGCATCGCCGGTGGTTTCGAGCTGGTGGACAATCCGGCCTCCGTACTCTGTTCGCTGGAGCCGGGCTACATGTATGGTCCAAAGAAGACCGAAAGAGCGGCGCGATTGGTCGGAGGGAAGCTTCGCTGGACCCACGGAGCGCTGTTCTGGGAGGCTTCCGCGGGTTTTCTGCTCACCGACGTTCCGAGCACCAACTCGGGCCGTGGAATTCGCCTTGCCAGCGCTCTACGCCCGCTGCTTTCCGGTTCCGAACTCGAGGTCGGGGAAGCTCCTGCTCGGGACGCGCGGCTCAAGCGTAGCGGTCGAAAATGAGGCTATCGGTCCCTCGGGTCCCGGCTCTCGATAAGATGATCGGTCCCAGGCGCCTTGCGCATGGATCATGACATGACGACTCTGCTCAAATCCTCTGCAGCCGCAGCCGTCTCTGAAAGCGGATCGTTGACCCGCTTTCGGGAGTGGATCGAACCGCAGCTTCTCGGTTGGCTCGACCGCAAGGCGAAGGAGTTCGTTGGCCCGGCCGCCGAGGCGGCGGAACTCACCTCACGGCTTCGTGAGTTCGTTGATCGAGGAGGCAAGAGACTCAGGCCGGCGCTGGTTTTCTTTGCCTACAGGGGCTGTGGCGGCGAGGACCAAGAGGCCATTCTGCCGCTCGCGATGTCGACCGAACTGCTCCATACCTACTTGCTGATTCACGACGACATCATGGACGGCGCGGCGGTGAGGAGGGGCGGGCCCACCGCTCATCGTCTGTTCGAGGCGGACCACCGAGACCAGCGCTGGGCCGGAAGCTCTGAGCGGCACGGCGAGTCGGTTGCCATCCTGCTCGGTGATCTGGCGCACTCCTACGCCGTCGAGCTGTTTCTCGAAGCTCGGTCTCGCTTCGCGGCTCGGCCGCTTTCCGACTGCTTCACCGCGATGTGCCAGGAAGTGGTCCTCGGCCAGTATCTGGAAATGACCGCGCCACATAGAGAAAACCCGAGCAAGGAAGAGCTGCTCGAGGTGCTGAGACTCAAGAGCGGTCGCTACAGCGTGGAGAGGCCGATTGCGCTCGGCGCGCTGGCGGCGGGCGCTCGAGATCAGGTGCTCGAGCGGTTGACCGCCTATGGTGAGGCGTTGGGGGAGGCTTTCCAGCTCAAAGACGATCTGCTCGGAGTCTTCGGGGTCAGCGACACGGTCGGCAAGTCCGTCGACTCCGACATCGCCGAAGGCAAGCTGACCGTTCTCGTACACCAGGCGCTCGAACGCTCGGATGACCGAGGTCGAACCCTGCTCAGGGCTACTCTCGGGAACCGAACGGCCAACGAGGACGAACTCAGGCAGGCCCGAGCGGTGGTGGTGGCGTCCGGAGCGCGCGCGGAGGTCGAGCGAATGATCGAGAGCCGACTCGAGCGCGCGGCACGCGCGCTCGACGGCGTCGAGCTGACCTCGGACGCGGCGACTTTCTTCGTGGGCCTCATGGCTTTCCTTCGAGAACGGGAGCATTGAGGGTGTCCGCCGGCAAGACACCCGAGCGCGACCGCAAGGCCGAGCACATCGTTCTCGCACTCGACGATCGCATGCAGCTGTCGGCGCATTTCTTCGATCGGTACGCCTTCGACCATCTGGCGCTACCGGAGATCGATATGGCCGATATCGATCTCTCGACTCCGTTTCTGGGCTATACGCTCCGGGCTCCGCTGCTGATCTCGTGCATGACCGGTGGCACCGGCGAGGCGTCGCGCATCAACCGCAACCTGGCCGCGGCTGCACAGAGCGCGGGTATCGCGATCGGCGTCGGCTCTCAGAGAAAGGCGATCGAGGATCCGGCTCAAGTCGCAAGCTTTCAGATTCGGGCCGTGGCGCCCGATGTCCCCATTCTTGCCAACCTCGGAGCGGTTCAGCTCAACTACGGCTTTGGCATCGACGAATGCCGGCGCGCGGTCGAGATGATCGAAGCCGACGCGTTGGTTCTTCATCTGAATCCGCTGCAAGAAGCCCTGCAGCCCGAAGGCCAGACCAACTTCTCCGGCCTGCTCGAGAAGATCGCTCGGATCGTCGATGAGCTGGAAGTGCCGGTGCTGGTGAAAGAAATCGGTTGCGGCCTATCGCCGGAAACCGCCCGCCGACTCAAGCAAGCCGGAGTCGAGATTCTCGACACCGCCGGACTCGGAGGCACCAGCTGGGCGCGGATTGAGGCCAGCCGGGCGAACGATGCCGAGCTGGGCGAGATCTTCGCCGACTGGGGCGTGGCGACACCACGGTCCATTCGCGAACTTCGCAGTCTCGGAGGTTTGACCATCATTGGCAGCGGCGGCGTGCGCAACGGCCTGGATGTCGCCAAGGCGATCGCCATGGGGGCCGATCTCGTCGGGATGGCGCAGCTCTTTCTCGAAGCCGCCAACGAGTCCGCTGAGCGAGCCGGTGAATGTGCGGTACGGGTTATCCGAGAACTCAGAATCGCGATGTTTTGCGTCGGTGCAGCTTCGCTGGCCGAGCTTCAGCGCGTAGAACTGCTCGGAGCTACTACGGGCAGAGAAGGAGCTCGATAACGGTATGGATCGACCCGAAGATAGCGCTGCCGAGAACACCGAGTTCGAGCGGCTCCTTGACGAGCTGGTGTCGGGCGATCGGCGGCTCCACGAGTTGCCTGCCGAGCTTCCGGCCTCCGAGGCAGCGCGGATTCGCCGCATCGCGCTCGAGCGGAAACTCGGCGTGTCACTCGCTCGCACCGGCGAGTACACGCTCGATGCGGGGCGGGCGGCCAGTCGCCACTGTGAGAACTTCATAGGGGCGGCGCAGATTCCGATTGGTATCACCGGACCGTTGTCGGTCAGAGGTCGATACGTCGCGCCGGACGAGGAGCTTTACGTTCCGCTCGCGACGACAGAGGGCGCGCTTATCGCTAGCACAAACCGTGGTTGCCGAGCGATTCGCGAGGCCGGCGGCGCAGTCGTTCGCGTCGAAGATGTCGGCATGACCCGAGCGCCGGTGTTCAGATCGCGCGGCATCGAGGACACCCAGAGGTTCCTGCACTGGGTCGATGAAAACCAAGATCGCATCCGTGAGATAACGGAGAGCACCAGCAACCATCTCGAGCTACTGGAGATCCGCTCGCAGGTGTTCGGCAGTTCGATCTACTTGCGCTTCCGTTTCAGAACGGGCGACGCCATGGGAATGAATATGGCGACGGTCGCCTGTGATCGGGTGATTCGTGACTTGATCGAGCCGGAGACGGGCCTACCTTGCCTGGCTCTGTCCGGAAACTTTTGTGTCGACAAGAAGCCGTCGGCGATCAATTTCCTCGAAGGCAGGGGGAAGCGCGTCTGGGCCGAAGTGGAGTTGAGTGGGGACATTCTGGAGGGCTCCCTGAGGACCTCGGCCCGAGACTTGGTCGAGGTGCAATATCGCAAGAATCTCTTGGGCTCGATCGCCGCCGGTTCGATGGGCTACAACGCTCACTTCGCCAATATTCTGGCTGCTTTCTTCATCGCGACCGGACAGGATGTGGCTCAGGTCGTCGAGGGTTCGATGGGTGTGACCACGATCGAGGCCCGAGGCGAGGACGGAGTGATTGCCGCCGTCTATATGCCGGACCTGCCGCTCGGCGCCGTTGGAGGAGGGACGGCGCTCGACACTCAGGCGGAAGCTCTGGCGATGATCGGCGTCAGCCCAGGGGCCGGCCCGCGTGCCGGGGAGAAGGGAGCGGCGGCGATGCGGCTGGCCGAGATCGTGGGGGCGACCGTGCTGGCCGGCGAGCTATCCCTCCTGGCAGCCTTCACTTCCAGCGACCTCGCGCGGGCTCACCAAGAGCTGGGGCGCGGCCCCGTACAAGAATAGACGTGGCGCCGCCGATTCGATGCGAGGCCAGCGCCCCCGGGAAACTGATCCTCATGGGCGAGCATGCTGCGGTCTACGGCCGCCCGGCGGTGGTCGCGGCGGTAGGGCTGCGCACGCGGGTGACCGCCTCGCCAGTGGCCAGTGGGGAACTCGAACTCCTGCTCCCGGATTTGGGCTATCGGGAGCAATGCACGTGGGTGGACGTCTTGGCCTACGGCGATTGCCGCCGCGAGTTGTGGCGCGGCGCCGGCGAGCAAACCGCCGCGGCTGCCGCTGCCGACACCGATGTGATTGGCTCAGGCGACGAAGCCGGTTTCGTCAAAGTCGCGGTCGCCGAGGCGATGAGATCCCTGGAGCGAAGTGAAAACAGCCGGCTACGCCCAGGCCTTCGGGTGTTGGTGAGATCCGACGTGCCGGTGGGTTCGGGATTCGGCAGCTCGGCGTCAGTGGCCGTAGCCGTAGGCGCTGCGCTGCTGGGTTCGCTGTCCGTGCAGGAGGAGCTTTCGGCCGATGACGAGCGGATCGCCGCAATCGCCCTCGAAGCCGAAAGGCGACAGCACGGACAGCCTTCGGGTGTCGACCATACGGCGGTGATTCGAGGGGGAGTTCTATCGGTGACCCGCGAGGGCGACTCGCTTCGAACCTCTGCTCTGCCTCGGCCGGAGTGGCTCCAGAGGGCGATCAGGGTCTATGACACCGGCCCCCCCGCCGAAACCACCGGAGAAGTGGTGGCGGCGGTCCGGAATCTGCGCGACCGGGAGCCCCGCGGGTTCGTCGAGACGCTCGACGTAATGGAGAGCGCTACGAGCATATTTCTGGGAACGCTCGGCGAGAAGAATCCCCCCTGGCCGACGTTGGTGGATGCTGTCAGGAGCTTCGAACATTGTCTCGAAGCCCTCGAGGTGGTCCCGCCGCCGGTTGCGGAGGTCGTGCGCCGGGTCGAGGCGGCCGGCGGCGCAGCCAAGATCTCGGGTGCCGGGAGCCTCTCGGGTTCGGCCGCGGGCAGTTTGATCGTACTCTGGCCGCCCGAAGCTCGAGTCGAGGCGGATCTCGAGGTAATCCTCTGTGACTACCGGCCGCTCGCTATGCGACTCGGCGCAGACGGGCTCGAGCTGAGAAAAGGTAGCGATGTCTGACACTCGACGCCGTGCCACCTTCGTGGCTCCAGCCAACATCGCCTTCATCAAATACTGGGGCATTCGCGACGAGAACAAGGTGATTCCCTACAATTCGTCGATTTCGATGACTCTGTCTCGATGCACCTCGAAGTGCACAGTGGAATTCGACAGTGCCCGCGGGGCTGACGAGATCTGGTTTCGCCAGGTCGGCGGCGACTTCGAGCCGGCAGCGGACGCCTTTGCCCGGCCGGTTCGCCGCCATCTCGAGACTCTTCGAAGCCGTGCCGGGGTGGGCGGTGGCTGCAGAGTCTGGACCGAGAACAGCTTCCCAACCGGCGCCGGCATCGCCTCGTCGGCCTCCGGCTTCTCGGCTCTCACGCTGGCCGCGAGCGAAGCCATGGGCGCGCCTCCGAAGAATGCCGCCGAGGCGTCGGTCTTGGCGCGAATGAGTGGGTCCGGCTCGGCCGCGCGGTCGGTTCTGGGCGGGTACGTTCTTTGGCCCGAGAGCCTCGACGATTCCGGCGGGTCGTCCGAGCAGGCCGAGCAGGCGGCGGTGCAGATCGCCACCGCCGCTCATTGGGATTTGCGCGACGTCGTGGCGGTAGTGGACTCGGCGCCGAAAGCTGTCTCTTCCCGCGACGGTCATCGTCGTGCGCCCTCGAGTCCCCGGTTCGCACCGCGGCTCGAAGAGCTGGGAGCGCGGCTTCTGGCGGTTCGCGATGCCATCCAGAGGCGCGACATCGAGGCTCTCGGAAAGACACTCGAGACCGAGGCCATCGACCTTCACCAGGTTGCGATGTCCTCGCGGCCACCGATCTACTACTGGAAGCCCGGCACTCTTGCCGTGCTGTGGTCGATCAGGTCGCTGCGGGCCGAGGGCGTGCCCGTCTACGCGACTATCGACGCCGGACCGAACGTCCACGCGATCTGCCCGGCCGAGTTCGAGGAGCGGGTTGCCGAGGCATTCGGGTCGATGAAGGAGGTCGAATCGGTGTTGCTCGATCGAGTGGGGACAGGCCCCTATGAGACGTCAGATCACTTCGAAGGGCCGGCCGCATGAGTGAATCTTCGGTGATCCTGATCAAGCTGGGCGGGAGTCTGATCACCGACAAGGCCGGTCACGAGGCGGTTCGCTCAGATGTTCTGGCGAGACTCGCCGTCGAGTTGCGTCAAGTGGCGGAGGCTTCCCCCGGCGGTCTTGTTTTGGGGCATGGCAGTGGATCGTTCGGCCACACGGTGGCTACCGAGGGAGGGTGGTCTGCCAAGGGCTCGAGCCCGTCCGCCGAGGTTCTCGCGCGCACCCAAGACGCGGCGGCCCGTCTCCATCGCGAGGTGATCACCGCACTCCTCGAGGCGGGTCTGGCGCCATTCTCGTTAGCACCAGGCAGCTTGATGGTGTCTGCGAGAGGGCGACTCTCGAGTCTGCATGTCGAGCCACTGGTCGAGGCGATCGAGTCCGGCCTCCTGCCGGTGCTGTTTGGCGATGTCGTTCTCGACACCGAGGATCGAGCGCGGATCTACTCGACCGAGAACGTGTTCTTAGCCATTGCGCCAGTGCTGTTGGCAAGGGGCTTCAGGATCTCTGCAGCCTACTGGCTCGGCAACACCGAAGGCGTGCTGGACTCGGCCGGTGAAACAATTGCTCGAATCACGAAGGCGAATGCCAAGGAGGTTACACGAAGCCTGTCCGAGGCCGCGAGTCTTGGGAAGGACGAAGGTCGGAGCCATGTGAGCGACGTGACCGGCGGAATGCGACACCGCGTAGAAACCGCAGTGGCGCTCAGCCGCCTCGGCGTGCCCTCGTGGATTCTGAACGGACGCTCCAAGGGACTGTTGGCGAGAGCCGTCGGCGGTGAAGAGGTGCCCGGCACCTACGTCGACTGGGCGTAGTCGATTCCAAGTACGGGCTGCTGGGATCTGCACGTCGGCGCCGCTAGGTCCGAACGCGTCGGTTAGGATCGGCAAGATGGGGAGCGACGCAACACGTGACACAGAGGCAGAGCTGACGGGGCGCGAGCGCGATGTGTGCCTGCAGGACCTGTTGGTCAAGACCAGCCGCACCTTTGCCCTTGCGATTCCGCAATTGCCGCAGCCGACGCTGCGCGAGGTCACGGTCGCGTATCTTCTCTTCAGGATTGCGGACACCTTCGAGGATGCCAGCGTACTGTGGGACCGACCGCGGCGTCTCGCGGCTCTCGAGGGATTCGACCACCTTCTCAGTTCTCCTGCGGTCGAGAAGGCGCGGGGCTGTGCTCGGGAATGGACCAGCGAGCCGCCCACCGACCACGCGGGATACCTCGAGCTGCTCGAAGAAACTCCGTTGGTTTTTTCCGCTTTGCTGGCATTGAGCGAGAGCGCTCGAGACGCCATCCTCGGACACACCCGGCGAACGGCGCGACTGATGGCGGAGTTCGTGACCCAATCTGATCGAGCGGGGGTCCTGCGTTTGCGAGATCTCGATGATCTGCGCGCCTATTGTTACGCTGTGGCTGGAATCGTTGGCGAGATGCTCACCGAGCTGTTTTTGCTGAGCGGCGACGGTGTCGCCGCGTCGGCGAAATTCCTGCGGAAGCGAGCCGCGGCGTTCGGCGAAGGACTCCAGCTGGTGAATATTCTGAAAGATAGCGTCTCCGACGAAGTCGAGGGTCGGAACTTCCTGCCGTCTACGGTTGATCGCGAGGAGGTGTTCGCCCTGGCCAGGACCGATCTTCAAGCGGCCACCGAGTACGCGCGCGAGTTGCAGCGCGCTAGAGCGCCGGCCGGTGTCGTGGCGTTCACGGCTCTGCCGGTAGAGCTGGCCTGGGCAACTCTCGACCGAGTCGAAGAGTTGGGACCGGGCACGAAGATCACCCGCACGCAGGTGTTTGCTCTGTACGCTCGAGTCCACCAGGCGATCAAGGACGGTCGGCCGGTTCTGGAATCGAGGCGACGCAATACGTAATGTTTGCAGGCGAGCGGCGAGCGGCGACTCGTAGACCAGGAGAGCACGCAACATTACGTATTGTGTCCCCTTCCGCCTAAGAGAGGTCGGAGATGCTCGAGCCGATTCCCTTCGCGGCGCTCTTCTTTTTTGTTGCCCTCCTCTACGCCTCGGTCGGGCTCGGGGGAGGCTCTTCCTACACCGCGATTCTCGCAATCGCCGGGATCGCGCCGGCGATCATCCCGAGTACGTCTCTGACGCTCAATGTGATCGTGGCAGGTCTCGGGCTGGTGAACTTTTCGCGGACGGGACACTTCCGGTCCAAGTTGATACTGCCTCTGTTGCTCGCGTCGATACCGATGGCCTACTTGGGCGGCCGACTGGCTCTGTCTGAGCGGGTCTTCGACTGGTTCCTCTTGGGGACTCTGGTCGTCGTGGCGGGCCGGATTTATCTCTTCGGAGAGCTTCACTCGGGTTTTCGGCTCGAGGCCCGCGGCCGCATGGCGGCGCGCCTTGCTCTCGGCGCGGCGCTCGGTTTCGTGGCGGGCGTGGTAGGAATCGGCGGAGGCATTTATCTGGTGCCTGTGCTGATCTTTCTGAATCTCGCCAGCGAGCGCGAGGCGGCGACCGCCGGCACCGTGTTCGTATTGCTCAACTCGGTGGCGGGCCTTGTGCCGCGCTTCCAGACCGGGTCTCTGGACGCGTCATGGTTGCTGCCGCTGTCGATCTCAGTGCTCCTGGGCGGCCTGGTTGGTTCCCATCTGGGTGCGGCCAAGTTGAAGCCTCGCACCGTGCAGAAGGTTCTGGGCGTGGTCGTGCTCCTGGCGATAGCGGTACTTCTACGCCGGTTGGTGATCTAGCAGCCATGCTCGAACGAGTCAGCGGTCGGATGTTCGCGTAGACTCGCCCTCGAGCTATGGCTGCCGCAGTGAAAGAATCGTTCAAGAATCTCCAGACCTTCATCGACGCTCTTCGTAGCGAAGGAGAACTGGTGGAGATCGAAGCGCAGCTCGATGCCGATCTCGAAATCGCCGAGGTGCATCGGAGAGTCATCGCCGCCGAAGGTCCGGCCCTGCTCTTCAACAACGTCCTCGGATCGCGCTTTCGATGCGTTACCAACCTCTTCGGAAGCGCCCGGCGGGCGGAGATGGCCTTTGGGCGTCATCCGTTTGACCTGATTCGCCGCGTGGTGGATCTTGCCGAAACCATCATGCCGCCCTCGGCGGCCAAGCTCTGGGAACACCGCGATGTGCTGGGAGGACTGCTCCGGCTGGGGCTCAAGCGTCGCCGCCACGGGCCGGTTGTCGAGAATCTGGTCTCGGCCCCGAAGCTCCGTGATCTTCCGGTGCTGACGACCTGGCCCGAAGATGGTGGGCCGTTCCTTACTCTGCCCTTGGTCTACACCGAGCATCCCGATGGCAAAGGTCACAACCTGGGCATGTACCGGTTGCAGGTTCATGACGACCGCACTACCGGCATGCACTGGCAGATCGGAAAGGGCGGCGGCTTTCACTACGCCGTTGCCGAGGCGCGCGACGAGGCGCTGCCGGTAAATGTCTTCGTGGGCGGGCCGCCGGCGGCCATGCTCGCGGCGATTGCTCCGCTGCCCGAGAACGTGCCCGAGCTGATGCTCGCCTCCCTCATCCAGGGGAGCAAGTTGCCGCTTTGCGACGGGCCCGGGCCGCTGCCACTGCTCGCCGAGGCGGAGTTTGCGCTGATCGGGCGGGTGCCGCCCCGAGTGCGCCGTCCCGAGGGGCCTTTCGGCGACCACTACGGCTACTACTCGCTCGAGCATGACTACCCGGTGTTTCGAGTCGAGCACCTTGCGCATCGCGACGGCGCGATCTACCCTGCGACCGTAGTCGGAAAACCCCGGCAGGAGGACTTCTACATCGGCGATCTGCTGCAAGAGCTGCTCTCGCCGCTTTTCCCGTTGGTCATGCCCGGGGTGATCGATCTGTGGTCCTACGGTGAGACCGGATATCACTCGCTGGCCGCCGCGGTGGTGCGGGAACGCTATGCGCGCGAGGCGATGGCGAGCGCCTTTCGGATTTTGGGAGAGGGCCAACTTTCGCTGACCAAGTTTCTCTTGGTCACGGACCAGCCGACCAACTTGCGGGATTTTCGTTCCACGCTCGAGCATATCCTCGAGCGCACCAGGGTCGAGACCGATCTGTTTGTCTTCGCCAACCTGGCCATGGACACCCTCGACTACACCGGCCCTGCCGTCAACCAGGGCTCCAAGGGGATTTGGCTGGGTCTCGGCGATCCGGTGCGGCCACTCCCGGCCGCTCTCGAGTCGGTCGAGCTGCCCAGCGGCGTGAGCTTTGCCGAACCCTTTTGCCGGGGTTGTCTGGTGGTCGGAGGACCGGCGAAGTCGGAAGAGCCTGGCCTTGCGGCGCGGGTTGCGAGCCACCCGGCGTTTTCGGAGTGGCCACTGATCGTGATTACGGAGGAGCCCGAGCGCGCCGTGGCAAGTTCGATCAACTTCCTCTGGACAACGTTCACTCGTTTCGAGCCCGCGGCCGACATCCACGCGGCCGGCGTCGAGGTTGTCAGAAACCATTTGAGCTACCGCATGCCGATCGTAATCGACGCGCGAGTCAATCCGGGCTTTCCCGATGAGCTGTTCTGCTCCGAGGAGATCTCGCGACGCGTCAGCCGGCGCTGGAAGGAGTACTTCCCCGGCGGGCTGGAGATGGGAGACTCGAACTCCGCCCAGTTAACGCCGGTTTGAGCGCTAGCCTGACCTTCACACCGAGCTTCTACTGCGACGTCGCAAATGCCTGAATCTACTGCGTTACGCTCCCACCGGCCTCCTCGGCGTACTTCAAGTA
>JADFQD010000185.1 GCA_022561975.1 Acidobacteriota bacterium | reverse complement strand
ACTTTCGCTACGGTTCCTAACTCTTCGACAAGGCCTGTGAACATTCCGTCTCCCGTCGTGCGTTTGCCGTGATTGCGAGGTGCGTCTGCGGAATCTCACGCGCTTCGCCGCGGATCCAGACATCTCCGTCGACGGTCTCGGTCCAAACCTCGTGCAGACGCAAAGCCTCGGAAATTCTCGAAACGCCGACGCCCCCCACTGCCACCGGCGCGCCCCTTCCGCCGATGATCATGGGCGCGACAAAGGTGTGGATGCGGTCGATCAGGTCGCTGTCGAAAAGTCCCCCGAGAAGCGTGCCGCCGCCCTCGACCAGGACCGACAGCAGATCCTGCCGGCCGATGCGATCGAGCAGCGCTCCGAGATCGATCCGGCCGTTCTCGCCGGCGGGTAGACTCCACACCTCGACGCCGCGGTCCGCCAGTGCTTCGAAACGGTTCGACGCAGCGGTTTCGGTCGTCGCCAGGACGGCTCGGCCCGGGAGATCGGGCTGAAACACTCTTGCCGTCACCGGGACGCGGCCGCGGCTGTCGGCGACGACTCGCACGGGGTGAGATACTTCCTGACCGTCGAGTCGAGTCGTAAGCCGCGGGTCGTCCGCGAGCACGGTCCCGGAGCCGACCAGAACGGCGTCGTGGCGATTTCTCAACTCGTGCCCGCGACGCCGAGAGCTGTCGTTCGAGATCCAACGGGAGTCACCGGACGCGGTCGCGATCTTGCCGTCCAGACTCATCGCGAACTTAGCACTCACCAGCGGGCGTCCCGTGGTAGCCCACTTGAAGAACGATTGGTTGGCCCGAAAAGCCTCCGCTGACGCGAGACCGGCACGGACCCGGACACCTGCTTCTTCGAGGCGTTTGTGTCCGCCCCCTTTCACCCTGGGATTGGGGTCTTTCAGCGAGTAGACGACTTCCGAGACTCCGGTCCTGATCAGGGCATCGACGCAGGGAGGGGTGCGGCCATGATGGGCGCATGGCTCGAGCGTTACGTAGACCGTCGAACCACGGGCTCGATCTCCGGCCGCCTTCAAGGCTTCGGTTTCGGCGTGGGGGGCTCCGGCCGCGGCATGGAAGCCCTCTCCGACCACTTCGCCGTCGCGCACGACCACGGCTCCGACGATCGGATTCGGGCGAGTGCGCCCAGCCGCCCTCTGCGCGAGATCGAGCGCTCGCCTCATGTATTGGAGTTCGTTATTGCTTGCCCACACGCCGAATGCCCCGAAAGTCGTTACGACCGTCGGGGCATCGAGCCGTCGCCCTAGAGGTACAAATCCTCGCGTACCAGTTGCAGGCAGCTACTGAATTTTCAGCTCCACCCTCCAACTGCCCGGATACACCTCAGCGGCGCCGGTTCCGACCTTCTACCATCCGGACTGTACCGTCGGCCTCGGAGTCCCACCGAGTCTGCTCGCCGAAATGTAGTCGACTCGCTCGCGGGCTATCACCGCCGGTCGGGAATTGCGCCGGCGCCTACGCACCGACCCTCACCCTGCCCCGAAGATCGACACTCAGTCTAGCAGATGGGACACTAGTCGGCCCGCGGCTACTTGCAGGTCTTGCTGCCCGACCTGCCCTTGCACTTCCCGGAACAGCACTCTCCATCCAATTCGCAAGAGGAGCCCGTAGGCAAGAGCGTGCAACCGCCGCCGGTTCCACCGTCACAGTTGAGTGCCAGCACCGCGTCCGCAGCCTGGACCAAACCGAAGCCGTAGGCGTTATCACGTCCGGCGGCACCGAGATCCAGGGCCGTCGCGGCAAGGGTGTCGCGAATCTCCTGATTCGAGCAAGTCAGATCCTGACTCCATACTAGAGCGGCCACGCCGGAAACATGCGGAGTCGCCATCGAGGTTCCGGCAAAGTATGCGTAGTTGCCGGTGTCGGTGGTCACGCTGGTGCTCGTGCCGAGCAGGGTATTCTCCAGTGTCTGCCCATCTGTACCGGAAACCCCGACGGACTGGATGCTGGTCACCGTCTCACCCAGGGTTCCGCTGAAGAGCGCGTCCGAGTTGTTGAAGATTACCGCGGCAGTACCGCCCTGATCCTGGCACTCGACGACCTTGTCCGCGAAGGTGATATCGCCTCTCTTGATCAGGCAGACCTTTCCGTCCGCGCCGGCGCAGTCTCCCGGACTGCCGAGACCGTCCACCGCATTGCACCGGAACAGGGCGCCGGTGCCGGTGCCGGCCGGAGACCCCTGCATCCCTGTGGCCTCGAAGCTTTGGGTTGCCACCGTCAGGCTCTCTTCGAAACCCTCGCCGGGCTCGACCGTCGAGCGCACGGCCACGCCCGGGCCGGAAAGCTCGACCTGGTCATTCTGTTGGGAGAAGTCGGCCACCACGAGCGCCGAGTCCACCGCCGCCACCGAAACCACCGAGTCGTAGGATGCCGGGTAGGACTTCCGGGTGTTGCCGTCGTTTCCGGCAGCCGCGACGGAGAGTACTCCCTGGCTGAAGAAATCGGCAAAGGCCCGATTCTCGGTCCGACTCTTGAACCCACCACCCAAGCTCATGCTGATGATATTTGACCCAGCGGTGACACACGCGTCTGCGGCGGCGATCAACGTCGAGGAATAGGCCCAGATGCAATCGTCACCGAAGACCTTGACAATATGGAGCCCAACCGTACCGCCGGGCAGAACGCCCACCACTCCGACCGTGTTGGTGAGCGCCGACACCGTCCCGGCCACGTGCGTACCGTGGTGGCACTGGTCGACCAGCGGATCCCCGGTCCCGGAGTCCGGAGAAGTGTCCCCAGAACCCAGCGTTTGCAGATCCTCGTGACCATTCCAGTAGCCTGAATCGATGATGCACACCGTTCGGTTGCCGGCATTGCCATCGTCCACCAGATCCGCCTGCACCGCGGGTATACCCCACGGCGTGGTCTGAGCCATCGGAAACCGCAGGGCATCCGGCTCGATGTAGGCGATATTGGGATTTTGCCTCAAGCCGGCGAGGGCATGGGCGGGAATATGCGCCGCCGCGGCGTCGTGGCGCGGCAAGTCGAGCTCGATTCGAGCCCCTGCCGCTCGCAGAGCGGCTTTGCCTTGGCCCGGATTCGAAAAAGAGACTATGTAGCGGTCGGGATCCGGCTCGACCGCGAACATCGGCGCGGTAGCCAAGCCGAGGCCCGTAACCACCGCTAAGACACACATTAACTTGCTTCGATGACCCATTGAGCGTCCTCCAGAGTTCTTGTCGAAGATCGACGCCGAGTCTAGCAGATTGGACGCTAGGCTCAAAAATGGCGTTTTCGACAAAGCTGGGACACGGATCCCACATCGTACCCCCCTGGCGAAGCTGTGGGCTCTTCGGGGTCGGGTGGGGGATCTGAGAAGGATTCTGAACTGATTGACCCTGTCGTCGTCGCCGGGGCTGTGGGAGTGCGGTATCTGTGGAAATCCCTCCGGCATTTCCAGGGAGGAGGTCCGGTTGGGCAGATTCCGCAGCTTCCACAGCTCTCTCGCGCCCTTGGCACCAGCCACGAGGAGTGGCTGGTCTGCCACACTGTCTCGGAATTCCAAGCCCGACGACAGGAGGACCATGACCAGCCACGACCCTTTCGATGAGCAGAGAAGAGCGGACCCGATTGGTGGAATTGTCGGATGTGAAGAGAGGCGATCAGACGCTTGCGGCGGCTGCGCGCCGTCTGGGCATGAGCTACCGGCAGGCGAAACGGGTGTAGCGGCGTTTCGAGCGGGAGGGCGAAGCGGGCCTGATGCACCGAAGCCGTGGCCGGCCGTCCAACCGCAAGAAGCCGGAATCGTTGCGCCAGGAGTGCCTGGCAATGTACCGCGAGCGGCTGGAAGGATTCGGTCCCACGCTGGCGAGCGAGAAGCTCGCCGCTTGCGGACATGAGATCGACCATGAGACCTTGCGTCGGTGGTTGATGGCTGAGGGCCTGTGGACACGTCGGCGGCGACGCTCGAAACACCGCCGCTGGCGAGCGAGAAAGAAGCACTTTGGCGAGCTCGTCCAGTTCGACGCCAGCTCCCATGATTGGTTCGCTCGTGGCAAGCGTGACTCCTTGATGGGCATGATCGACGATGCCACCGGCAGGCGTCGGACCTGGATGAGCGAGGAGGAGACAACCGCCGACGCGATGCGACTGTTGTGGCTCTGGATCGAGCGCTACGGCATCCCTCGGGCCCTCTACGTCGCTTTGCGGTCGAACCCCGCTGAGGTCAAAGACCTTCATCGATGCCTGCCCAAAGGGCTCGATCTGGCGGATGTCTTCGACTGGACCGTGCGCTACCAGAACCGTTGGTACCAGATCACCGGTCCGAAACGCCGTCTGCCACCTGCCAAGGGGAAGGTCACCGTGCGCCGGCGCCTCGATGGATCGCTGCAGATCCTCTACCGCGATCGCGAGGTGGACTTCGAGCTCTTGGCTGAACGACCGAAACCAGCCGCCAAGGCCCAGCCGGCGCCGAAG
>JADFQD010000071.1 GCA_022561975.1 Acidobacteriota bacterium | reverse complement strand
TGTCGTGGATGCAGGAGCCGCAGTACATGCCGCCGGCTCCGGCTGCGATGTAGGCGACTCTCATCGGGGGCACCATTCCTTGGTGTCCCCGCGCGATTCACGGAACTTACATGCGCGAAAGACCAGTCGGGAGGGGACACCAAGGAATGGTGTCCCCGGGCTCCGGTGCGCCTCGCTGTGGGCGGCTCGATCTGAAGGCAGCTTTCCGCGCTCTGCTCCTGGGTACTCGCTCGGTATCACTGTTACTCCGGAAAAAACCGGGTTAGGTGCTTCTCTGGCGGAGGCTTGGTGAGCAGCGAACCGATCACCATGGCAACGGATGAGGCCGCGAGGATCACCGCGACCGGCATGATGCCGCGGCCGAGGACGGTGTAGCCGGGCTCTTCCCAGCCTTTGCCGAAGAAGTAGATCCAGAGTCCCGCGGCAACCAGGATGGTGCTGAACGCTCCAGTCCGGGTGCTTCGCTTCCAGTAGAGGGCGGCGACGATCAACGGGGTCAGCGCGGCAAAGCCGGTGAAGCACCACACGCCCAGCTTGAACAGACTGCGATCCACGGTGAGCGCGAGCGCGAGAGTGATCGCGAAGATCGCGACCACGAAGATTCTTCCCACCAATACCGACTGGCGATCCCCGAGGCGGTCGCCGTGCCGAGTCAAAAAACCATAGTGGTTGACGATGTCACGGGTGAACATGGTGCTCAGCGACAGAACCTGCGAGTCGAGCGACGACATGACGGCGGCGAGAACGCCCGCAGCCAGCAGGCCGGCCATCGCGCCGGGGGCGTACTTGGCGATCATCATGACCAGCACCGAGTTGGCCTGCGGCCCCACGAGGCCGGGAAAGTCGAGGTTGCCGAGTATGCCGAGGACGACACTCGGGACCCAGACGATGGCGACACAGATCGGATAGGCGACGATCGGCAGCCGGAACGAGGCCTCGCTCTTGGCGGTCAGCCAGTGCATGAAGATGTGCGGGAACATGGCGACCGAGAGCGGGATGGCCAGGTAGGTGAAGAGTTGCAGTGGCGCGATGTGTCCGCTTCGGGCGAGAAGATCCGGCGACGCCTGGGTGACCCTCTCCATGGCCGCGCCGAGCCCGCCCAACTTGTGGGTAATCAGGAAGAACGTCGTGGCGCCCAGAGCCATGAAGACCAGCGTTTGGAACGTGTTGACCCAGGCGGTGCCGCGCAGCCCGCCGATCGAGACGTAGCCGAGCACGACGACCGACATCAGAACGCTTCCGACCCATTCGGGTGTCGCGCCGCCGGTGATCTGGGCGAGAGTGATCCCGCCACCTTTGATTCCGATCAAGAGGTAGGGCACCAGGAGGGCGACCATGACCAGAAACAGGAGCAGCCCGAGCGCGTCGGATTGCCAGCGATCGCGAAAGAACTCGACTTGGGTCAGATAGCCGTGGCGCTCGCCCAAGCGCCAGACGCGCGGCGCTAGGAAGAGGAAGGCGAGCGGCACCACCAGCGCCGACGACGACGCCATCAAGGAAAAGACGCCGACCCCGTGGTGATAGGCCTCGCCCGATGCGCCCAGGAGCGAGAACGCCGTCATGTGGGTGCCGAAAAGCGACATCAGCAGCACGAACGGCCCGATCGTTCGTGAGGCGAGGAAAAAATCCTCGCCGGTGCCGCGCAGGAGACGGTGGCTCAACGTGCCGATCGCGAAAACCGCGGCCAGGTAGAGAAAAATGATGGTCAGAGTCATCAGGGGCCTCAGGGGCGGGACTTGCGTCGGTACACAAAAAGTCCCAACACCAGCGAGACCAGCAGGCAGTAGCCGAGGTGGTAGAGCAGACCGACCGGAAGTCCCGCGATCAGGGTCGCGTTGTCGCGCAACCAGAAGTCCTGATGAAGCGCGAAGAGGACGATCACGGCGAGGGTGAAACCCCCGGTGACCTTGAAGATGCGGGTGTCGGATTCCGGCTGCATGGTCGCCGGTAGGCTATCCCAGGAATGACAAAGGCCCCGACTTGGCGAAGTTGTAGCGATCGACCTCCGTGTCGACCGAATTCTCCGGGGGGAGGCGGACGGTCGAGACGGGGCTCGACCGCTACAAAAGGATTCGGTCGATCTCCATAGAGTGATTTTGGGGCTCGACCGCTACAAAGGGATTTGGTCGATTGCTGTGGAGACGCCCGCTTTGGCAGGCTGGAGAGCCGGGGCGGCTTCCTCGGCCAGGGCGGCTCGGATTCTCGCGAGCGGCTTGCGGTAGACGTTGCCCACCAGCATGTCGACGAGTTCGCCTCGGCAGTCGGGGTGCCGCGCCAGAAAACGGGCGAAGGAGAAGCTCGGGTTGTAGAACGCATAGACCAGCTGGCTCATAGCGTCGACGCCGTCCCGGTAGCGCGCGAGGAACGAGCCCAGGCTCTGCTCCGAGAGATCCCCGGTTTCGAGGCCCGCGCAGATGGCGTCGGCGGCCATCTCACCGGACTTGAGCGCTAGAAAAACTCCGGTCGAATACACTGGGTCGATGAAACCGCCAGCGTCGCCAACCAGCACCCAACCGTTGCCGGCACCCTGGCTCGATCTGTAGGAGAAGTCACGGGTGGCCCTCATCGGCATCGCCTGCTCGGCGTCCTCGAGCCGGGCCGCCAAGGCCGGGCAATGCGCGAGCTCTTCCTCGAAGACCTTCTGGGGATCGCGCGAGCGTCCCAGGATGAGGTGCCCGATGTCTCCGACGACGCCGATCGACACGGTGTCATCGGGAAGCGGAATCGACCAGAACCAGGACTTTCTCCCGTCGGTGTGGAAAATGAGCGTCGCGCCCTCATCGACGCCTTGATCCCGGAATCCGCCCTTGAAGTGGGCGAAGAAAGAGGCGTGCTTCAAACGCGGCTCGATCTCGAGGAGCCCCAGCTTGCCGGCGAGAAAGGCTCGCTGACCGGTGGCATCGACGAACACCCGAGACGCGAGATCGATCGAATCGCCTACGCTGCGGCTGACACGAGCCCCTACGGCGCGATCGCCTTCGAAAAGAACGTCCTTGAGTGTGACGCCGCGCTGGACTTCGACTCCCTGTGCCTCTGCGTTATCGAGCAGCATCTGGTCGAACTCGCTGCGCAAGACCTGCCAGGTTTGGGAGCTTTCGTGATCGTCGTGATCGCGAAAGTAGAACGGTGTCGAGGCCTTGCCGTCCGAGCTGAAGAACTGAACGCTGTACTTTTTCGCGAAGTGGCTGGCCTTCATCTGATCGAGCACACCCAGCCGGTCGAAAATCCAGTAGGTCGCCGGCATCAGGGATTCGCCGATCTTGAACGCGGGCTCGCTAGAGCGCTCGATCAGGAGCGTCCTGTAGCCCTGTTGGGCGATCAAGGTCGCGACCGCGGCGCCGCCGGGACCGCCGCCGCCGACAATGATGTCGTATTCAGTGGCTGCGAACGTCGCCGGTGTTATCAGGGACTTGGGCGGCGACTTCGGCGGCGGCTTGGGCACCGAGTTCATCAAAGGCGGTACTCGAACGAGAGCGACGCGGAGAGCGGCTCGCCGGGAATGACCGCGCTCGATCCGAAACCTCGGGTTTCGTAGTCCTCGTCGGTCAGGTTGCGCAATCGCAAACCCAGCCGCCAGTCGTTGCGGCCGTAGGACAGCGCCGCGTTCAGCAGTACGTAGCTCGAGATCGAGACCGAGTTGTCCTCGGAGATGAATTGGTCGTCGATGAAACGGGCGCCTCCGCCGAGTCTCAAACCGCTCGACAAGCTCTTGCTGAGCCATAGGTTGGCCATGTGCTCGGGTGCGAAGGCGGAGCGGTTGCCCGAGCGGTCGAATACCGCAAACGGCGGGTTGGAGAACGGCATCACCACCAGCTCGCTGAATCTGGTGAGCTTGCTGTCGGTGTAGGCATAGCTGAAGGCAGCCCGGAGCCCGCGAGCGAGCTCGCCGGAAAGCTCGACCTCGAGTCCCCGGGATTCCTGGTCTCCGGCCTGCTGGGTGAAGCCGTTGTCGTCGGGGATGGCGATGTTGTCGCGTTCCAGGCGGTAGAGGGCGAAGGTCGAGTGCAACCGTCCGTCGCCGAAATCGCGGCGCGCTCCGATCTCGAGCTGGCGGCTCTCCTCCGCCTTGCGCTCCCCCACGACCCGCGCCGAGGGCGGCGCGAACGAGCCCGCCGCGTTGGCGTAGAAGGCGGTGCCCTCCTTGGGCGAGTACACCAGGCCCAGCATCGGACTGGCTTCGCTCTGGCTCCGTGAAGCACCGCTGACGTCGTCTTCGAAGTCGATCGAGTCGAATCGTAGGCCGGCGAGAAGCATCAACTTGTCGGTGGCCTGATAGCGGTCGATCAGATAGGGCGCGATGACGTCGCTTCTCGAGTCGCCTCTTGCCGACTGGCTGGGCAGAAAGAAGATCGGCCGGGTGGCGGTTTCGACCGGCGCCAGCAGGTCGATCGAAGGCAGTAGACCGACGTCGAGCGAGTACTCATCCGAGAACCTGGCGATCTCGATTCCGGCCAGGAGTTGATGGCGACTGTCTTGCGGGCGCCAGAGCAGCTCGAATTGGTTGCCGACGAAGTTCTGGCGGTCGTCGAGATCGACGAGAACCCGGAAGACCTCGAGCCGGCCGGTTGTGAAGCTGGGAAAAGCTCCGTTGAGAAGTGTGCCATTGGTCTTCCAGTCGAGCTCGCGGAAATAGAGTTTGTTGCGCAACTCGAGTCGGTCGGTAAGGGTGTACTCCACGTCCAGCTGCAGCCGCAGGAGATCTTGCTCCGAGAAGTCGAAGGGCGAGGCATAGGAGCGGTCTCGCGGGACCTGGGGCAGCTCACCTGCGATCAGCGGCAAGCCCGCGTCGGGCACGTAGTCCGAGCTCAGCGACTCGAGGTTGAGGTGCACGGTAGTGCGATCGTTCGGTCGCCAGGAGAACGCCGGGTTGATGGCGGAGACGTCCCGCTCGCGGCCGTCTCGATACCCGTCACCCGAGAGGAACAGGCCGTTGACTCTGAAGGTCGCGCTACCGCTCTCGTTGGAGCGGTTGAGGTCGAACGTGCCTTCGGCCGTGTTCCACGAGCCCAAGGTCAGGCCGAAGGAGCCGAAGTCGGTGGGTACCGGTTGTTTGCGCACCAGGTTGACGACTCCCGCCAGGGGGTTGCTGCCATAGAGAAAACCGGCCGGGCCCTTGAGGACTTCGACGCGCTCGGTGTTGTACATCTGGTAGAAGGTCGCCTCGGGCTCGGGAGCCCCGTCGGTCAGAACCAGCGCGCTACTCAACGAATCGAATCCGCGCAGGATGAAGAAGTCGAAGACGCCGTTACCGGTGTGAACGTTGACGCCACTGACGTTCTCGAGAGCGTCGCCGAGGATGCGAGCGTCCTGTTCGTAGAGCGTTTGGAGGTCGACAACGCCGACATTGGCCGGTGTCCATCCGGTCTCGAGCGGCAGCTTGGCCGCGATCGTGTTGGTGTCTGGAACATACGGCAGACTCTCTTTGACGAAGAGCACGTCAGCGTACTCGGCGGTCGTCTCGAGAGTGTCGGACTCGGCGGACTCGGCGGACTCGGCGGGCTCGGCGGACTCGGCGAGGGCAGGCTCTGAGTGTTTCTCAGCCGTGGCCTCGGCCGTGGCCTCAGCCGTGGCCTGAGCAGAGGATACTTCCGGAGCTTGGGCAAGCACCGGTTCGAGACCGGCAAGGGAAACGACCGCGCTCAGGGCTACGGCAAGAAGTAGGTTTCGCAAGGGGCTCTCCTAGGGTTTCAGGCTAACGGCCACCATTTCGCGTTCATCACGCAGGAACAGGCGGCCGTCGGCAAGGGATGGCATGGTCCAGGTTTTTCCGTTTAGGATCTGTATGCGTCCGGTCTCTTTGTATTCATCAGGCGTGGCTTCGACAGAAAGAAGAACACCGCGTTCGCTCAAGACGAACAGGTGTCCGTCCGCGTAGAGCAGCGAGCCCTTTCCAAAGCCGCGCCTGGCCCAGCGTTGCTCGCCGGAAGCCGCTTCGATGCACTTGAGAGTCGCATTGTCGAAGCCGTAGAGATACCCGTTCACCAGAACGGACGAGTTGAAATGGTTCTGCATGACTTTGCTGCGCCAGATCTCATCAACTTCGAGGCCGGCCTCCGACGCACTGATTTGCAAGAGCGCCGCGCCCTTGCCGTAGCCGGTCGAGATAAAAATCTTGTCCGGCGGTACGAAGATCGGCATCGCCGCGCTCACGCCGTACGAGGTCTTCCACGGAAACTCCCAGAGAGAACTGCCGTCGGCGAGGGAAGTCGCCACCAGCCCGTCGGCGGTGAAGAAAATCGCCTGCTCCCGGTCCGCGATCGAGACCACGATCGGCGTCGAGTATCCGGGCTTGTCGTTGCGCGTGTGCCAGCGTAGGTCTCCGGTGCCTTTGTCGAGTGCGAGCAGGGCGTGGTCCGCCCTGCCGCCGGCCTCGATCAAGAGCAAGTCTCCGGTCACTACGGGCGAAGCCGAAACGCCCCATTGTGGGACTCGCGCTCCAAAATCAGCCCTCAGGTCCCGAGACCAGACGGTGGTGCCGTCGGCGGTCTTGAACGCGTGCAAGGTGCCGTATGCGCCGACGACGAATACCAGATCGCCGTCTACGGTCGGCGTCGAGCGAGGGCCGCCGCCCTGCCCATCAGGACGGTCCTTGCCGGTGACAGCGCGCCAGATTTCGGTACCGCTGGCGGCGTCGAAAGCCGCCGCGATCTCATCGCCGCTCTGTCCGAACTGCGTGAAGACCCTGCCGGCCTGGACAGCGATTCCGGAGTAGCCCTGTCCGATGTCGATTCGCCACAACTCCTTGGGTCCCTCGAGCGGCCAGGATGCGAGCAGGTCGGTCTCGGCCGATAGGCCATGACCGTCGATGCCGCGGTAGGCGGGCCAGTCGGCGGCGTGGGCCGAACTCGGGCCGCCGACTACCGCCAGAGCGAGGGTGAGGATAAGGATGAGGGTGAACGCGAAGGGTGCGGCCTCGGGACGTGGGTGCTTCATGGTCAGTGCCTTTCGCTAGGTGTAGCGGGCGTTTCGAAATCGGTCTTCGTAGAAATTGGGCAGCAAGCTGTCGACTCTGAGCAGTCCGGCGGGGGTCAACTCGACGCGGTTATCTTCTACCTCGAGCCAGCCATCGTTTTGCAGCCGGCGAAGCGGCTCGGCGAAACGCTCGAGAACGTCGACCCCGAATTTCTCGGCGAAACCGGCGCTCCCCAGGCTGCCGAATTTGAGCTGCAGAATGAACTCCCGAATGAGGCGTTCGCCGGCTCCGGTTGCGTAGGCTCGGTTTATCGGGAGTTCCTCGTCGCCCACACGGGCCAGATACTCACCCCAGCCGTCGCAGTTTTGAAAATGAACTCCGTTGATGTGCGAGAACGAGGCTACGCCGGTTCCGAGAAGATCGCATCCGCGCCAGACCGAGTCGCGGTAGAGAAACTTGGAAGCTCGGCCCTTCTTGACCAGAGTGTACGCGCTCGAGGTCTCGTAGCCGGCTTTGCCGAACTGTTCGATTGCGTAGGCATTCCATTCGCGCTTCGCTTCCCAGTCGGCCACCGGAACCTCGAGTTCCCCGTCCAAGATGTTCTTGGTGAACCTCGTGTTGTAGGGAAGCTCGAGCTGATAGATCGTGACGCTGTCGGCGTCGAGTGCAATGGTGCGGTCAACCGTCGCGCGCCATTTCTCCCAGGTCTCACCCAGCATGCCCGCGATCAGGTCGACGTTGAGCTGGTCGAAGTCGAGATCGTCGATCCAGGGCATGCAGCGATCGATCTCCGTCGATACATGAGCGCGTCCGTTGAGACGCAGAATGTCATCGTCGAAATTCTCGATGCCCAGGGACAGCCGGGTCACCCCGATCTCCCGGATGGCGGCGAGCTTGGCCTGGGTTAGGGTACCGGGCTCGCACTCGAAGGCGACTTCCTCGACACCCTCCCACGGGATCGCGTTGCGCAAGCGCGCGACCAGAGCGCGCAGTTGCTTGGCGCTGATATACGACGGCGTGCCGCCGCCGAAATAGATGAACTTCAGCGTACGGCCCGCGATGGCGGGTTTCTCGGCGTAGGTCTCGACTTCCCGGCCGAGAGCGTTGAGGTAGGTGCCGATCTCGTCGAAGTTCTTGTCGGTGTAGACGCGGAAGTAGCAGAACTTGCACCGTTTGCGGCAGAACGGAATGTGGAGATAGAGGCCGAGATCGCGATCGGCGGGCGCCACGGTTTCCAGGGCTCGTCGCGCCTCGGGTACCGCCTCCTCGCTCCAAGCCGAATAGGGCGGGTAGTTCGAGACGAAGACGCTGCCGAGGTCCTGCTCTTCGGCGATGACTCCGGAGGTGGCCGGATCCGGTCGGGTCAGATCCGCTCGGGTCGAATCCAGTCCCGTCATGGGCTTCCCTGCCGCGCTGGTTCGTTGTTCTTCTTGCCGAAGGCGAGAACCACGCCGTCGTCGTTGCCGAGCACGAGATAGCCCTCGCCGATGGCGGGAGACGCGCTTACCGGAGCCGCGATCTCGAAGCGCCAGCGTTCGCTACCGTCCTCGAGAGCGAGGGCGAAGAGGTCGCCGTTGCCTGACACCGCGTAGACGAGATCCCCGGAGATCACCGGAGAGGCGTCCACCCGGGCCCGGGTCGAAAAAGTCCACAGCGTCTCGCCGGTTTTGGGATCGAGCGCATGAATCAGCTTGTCGCGTCCACCGATGACCACGATCTTGCCGGTAACCGCCGGCGAGGAGTAGAACGGAAAGTGCTTGTCGGGATGGTTGTAGCGCCAGATCATCTTCTCATTCCGCCAGTCGATCGCCAGAACCTCGTTGTCGAAGGTACCGGTAAAGGCCAGATCGCCCTCGACGGCCATGCTAGATGCTACGTAGGAACCGAGCTGGAGTTTGCCCGATTCCTTGCCGCTCTCGAGATTCACCTTGCGGAATGTCCCGTCGCAGCCCGCAATGAGGGCATGATTTCCGGCTATGGCCGGGGTGGAGTGAAGGTAGCCATCGGTTAGGACCTTCCAGCGCAGCTCGCCGGTTTTGCGGTCGAGAGCGTAGAGATACTGATCGTAGGACCCAAAGAGCACCAGGTCTCCCGAGATGTTCGCCGACGAGGTAATGCCGCCGTCGGTCTCGAACGTCCAGCGAACCTTGCCGTCCGCTGCGCCGACGGCGTGAAAGAGTCCCGCTTCGTCGCCGAAGTAGACCACGCCACCGTGCACCGACGGAGAGGATTTGATCTCGCTCTCGGTCTCGTAGCGCCAGCGCAGCGATCCGTCGGCCAGATTCAGGGCATAGAGCGCGCCGTCCAACGAACCGACGAAGACCGTGCCGCCGGCGATTGCGGCGGTCGATTCGATGGCGTCACCGGCCTCGAAGCTCCACAACGGCTCGAGGTCGCCGGCCAGGATCTCGGAAGAGACCCCGGTTTGCGCAGGGCCGCCGCGGAACTGAGTCCACTCGGCCGAAGCCGGTGGTGCGAAAGCGAGGCAGGTGATGAGGGCGACAGCTACGCTCGCAAAACCAGTCGAGAGGGGACACCAAGGAATGGTGTCCCCGATATTACTCATACGCCGATTCATACAACTCCAAGAAATCCCGCTCGGTCACCGGGCGGGGATTGAATCCTCCGGTCCACTCTTCGCTCGCAAGCTTGGCCAGCAGCTGGAGAGTTTCTCTCGGAACTCCCCGCTCCTGCAAGCACGCGGCCAGATCGCCGAGCTTGCGCACTTGCTCGAGCCGGGTGGCCAATGCCTCGGAACCACCGGTGATGAGCTCGGTATACGCGTTATCGGCTGCCTCGGCATTGAATCGCACCACATGAGGCAACATCAACGCGACGGCCTCTCCATGAGTTATTCGATGGCGAGCCGTCAGCGGATTGGCGGCTGCGTGCGCGGCTCCCAGCATGGACTTCTCGATTGCGGCGCCGGCGAGGTGGGCGCCGAGCTGCATTCGACTCAGCGGATCGATCGCGGGGTCTTGGGCCAGGACTCCCTCGAAGGCTCCGTTCAATAGAGCGTAGGCGCGCCTGGACAGAGCCCTGGATTCCGAAGTGCTTCGCGTCGTGACCAAGCTCTCGACCGCATGAGCTATCGCGTCGAAGCCTGAGACCGAGCGCACCCATCGTGGAGCGCTCAGCGTGAGTTCGGGATCGAGAACCACGGCTCGAAACAACGCTTTGGGGTCGCCGCAGGCCATTTTTTTGCGACTCCCCGCCTGAACGATGAGAGCGTAGGACTGCGCCTCGCTTCCGGTACCGCAGGTCGTGGGCACCGCCACCATCGGCAGCATGGGCTTGGAGGCCTTGCCGTAGCCCCAATAGTCCGCCATCTCACCGCCGTTGGTGAGCACGAAGTTGGTTCCCTTGGTGCAGTCCATGGCGCTGCCACCGCCGAGAGCCACGAGTACGTCCGCCCCGGAGGTTCGTGCGGCTTCGACGCCTCGCGCGACGTCTTCGGTGGACGGGTTCTCGTGCACCTCGGTAAAGGTCGAGACTCTCAGCCCGCCACGGCGGAGCGCATCTCGAGCGTGCTCGGCGTGTCCGGCCCGCACCAGTCCGGGGTCTGTTATCAAGAGGGCGTGCTCGGCGCCGAGCGCTGCGGCCTCCTGGCCTAGGCGTTCGAGGCTACCCGCCCCGGTTGTGAGCCTGATGCCCGCGAGTTCTCCGGACCAAGGTTGGACGGTGGAGGTCGGTTCGGACGGCTCTGAGCCGTCTTTCGGTTCGAGCATTTTTTTGTACTTTGGTCAGGCCACGCCCTGGAAGGAGCGCTGCCGGTAGAGATGCTCGAAGAGGTTGCCTTCGTGGGGCTGATCCCAGGCTATCTTGCTGGTCGGTATGGCCGCGCCGGCTCCCCTGGCTCCGCTGGCGCCAAGATTCAGCCGCTCGACGTTGGTAGCGGTCAGAAGTTCGCGGCGAAAGTTCGGATCCTCGGTCAGGCCGGTCACGACCAGGCTCGGCCCCATCTTGTGCAGGAGTTCGTCTTGAGGCACCTCGACCACCGACACGAAGGGAAACAGATACTCGGCCGAGGCCAGAGGGTGATTCGGGTCTTCACAGAAAATGACCGTTGGTAACACAAACCAGCATCCTCCGGCCTCGGCGACCCGATTGGCGTCTCCGCGATGCCGGGCGGTCATGTCTTCGGCACCGCCCTGGGCGAGCTGTGAATCGATCACATGGGACAGGCTCTCGGCTGCTTTTCGACTCGGGAAAGCGGCCAGTCGCGCTTCGGGATGATCGAGAGCAAGGGCTTCGATCTCGGCGAACTTCCGCGCGATCGCGTCGGCGATCGCCCGTCCGTGGGACGGAGTCCAGATGCCCGATGCGTTGATGCAGGAGCGGCCGCCGTTGTCGGCCACCGAGGCGACCATGAGATCGAGATGGTCCGGCCAGCGCTCGGCCGCATCGGCGCCGAAGACGACCTTGCTCCAGCCCGGGCCGTGAATCTGGACCCCCGGGTTCGATCGCCAGGGATCTACCGTGGCGCGGTCCCCGTACAGCATCGAACGCCGGGTGCGGAGCAGAATCTGCTGTGCTCCGGCGTGGTCGGAAGGGTAGTAGTGGAAAGCGCTTTCGGGGCAGCCGGCGGCGATGAACGCCTGGGCGATGCGCAACGGCGTCCACGGCTCGCGACTTCCGGGCCTCAAAACCAGGGCCGTTTTGAGCGGAATCGCCGGCAGCCACAACGAGTGGACGCCGGGCGAGTTGGACGGCAACACCGCTCCCAGGGCGTCGGTCTCGCGCCGGTAGGAAACCATCCGGCCGTCCTGCGTGCCAAAGCCGCGATCCAGGATTTCGAGGTCGAGTCCTCGGGTCAGACCGCCGAGGACGGTCTCCATCTCCTCGAGGACGAATCGAATCTTGGCCATGTTGGCCCGGACCATGACTTGGGGTAGGCCGGTGGTGGCCGAGGTCTGAACCACGTAGTCATCCGCCGACTGGGTGGCGCCACCGAGCGGCAGGTCAGTTGTGGCAAAGAGTTCTCCGGCCTTCTTCGAGATGGCGACCAGCTCGCGTGTGGTCAGGCTCTCGAGGTCGTGACGGGCACGGCCGATCTCCGCCAGGTCCTTGGCGATGAGGCCGGAGTTGGCCTGGCTGATCTCGGCTACCGGTTCACCCGTCGCCAGGTTGTCGAGCACCTTCGTGCTCAGGCTTCGATAGGCCTTGCCGGCGCGCAGTATTGGAAGATGGGGAATATGGGGAATGCGGGGCAGGTGGGACCCGGGGGAGATATGCGGCATGGCGGGTAGCGCTCGAGATTCCTAGTAGACCCCGACGACGACCGACTCTTCGAAGCGCGTGAAGAGACGCAGGTTCGCGACCCCGTCCCATGGATACGGATCGATCGGTTCGGCGCGCTCACCCTCGTCGCGTTCGAGAAAGCGCGGCATGAAGAAGTCCTTGGTGAGGGTGGTGAGCATGACGCGGCCGGTCTCGCCGTATTCGACCACGCGCTCCGGGTCGTCCGGATCGACGAGCTCGAAAACCGCGCGTGGGTGGGGCGGGTAGTAGGTAATGGTGTAGTCCTTGGTTTCCGGGTCGAAGGGCTTGGAACAGGCCAGGCCCATGAGCGTGTTGCCGTAGGTGGGCACGAAATCCACGCCCGGTACCAGTTCTTCGCGTGCGAAACGATGGAACTGGGCGTTCATCTCGGTGCCGCCGCAGAAAATGCCGGTGATCCCGGCCTTGGGCAGCGAGATCTTCTCGCACAGCGATTCGAGGAGCTTGGGTGTCGTGAACAGGCACTTGACGTTGTCGTGGCCGCGCAGGATCTTGAGACCCTGATCGATCACGTGCTCTTTGTAATCTTCCATGTCCTGGTGCTTGCCCGCCTTGACCAACTTGTTCACCCAGCGCGGGTCGAGATCGACATGGAACGCGATGCCGCCGCGAACCTGGGCCAGATGCTCGATCGCGAGCCGCAGGCGTCGGGGACCGGAGGGTCCGAGCATCAGCCAGTCGGAATCCTTCGGAAAGGTCTCATCCGAGAGTGTCTCGCTGAACTGCGAATAGTCGATGCGAAAATCGAGGATGTTGAGCCGGGTCTTCGGGAGTCCGGTCGAGCCGCCGGTCTCGAAGGCGTAGAGCGGCTCGCCCTCCAGGCCCTTGGGCAGCCATCGGCGGACCGGGCCGCCGCGAAGCCATTCGTCTTCGAAATGCCCCAGGTGTTTCAGGTCATCGAAGCCCTGGATCCTCTCGCGCGGATCGAAGGAGAGCTTGGCGGCGTAGTCGAGCCAGAACGGACATCCGGTCTCGGGCGAGAAATGCCAGGCGACCATCTCGCGCACGTGGGCGTCGAGCGCGGCCCGAGCCTCTCGAGATCGTGCCGCGAGGCTGTTTTCGGTTGCCGGGTTCATGGCTTCACCAAGGCTCAGGGCGCGGGCTCTTCGCCCGGCGGTGTGGTCGGCGTCGCGCCCTGCTCGAGCGCGAAGAGCTTGTTGCGAGTGGCGATGTAGAGCACGCCGTTCTTGGCGACCGGGGTCGTGTATACAGCGCTTCCCATGTTGATCTCCGCCAGAAGCTCCGGCTCGCCGTCTTTGCCTTTGCCCGCCTTGAGCACGGCGATGTCGCCGTCTTCATCGCCCAGATAGACCTTGCCATCGGCGACGAAGGCCGAGCCCCAAATCGCGGCGAAGGCGTCATAGGTCCAGAAGTGCTCTCCGGTCTCGGCGTCGAGAGCGTAGAGAAAGCCGGAGAGGTCCGCGATGTAGACGATCCCATCGGCGATCGCGGCGGTGGACATCGTGCGATGAAAATCATTACCGCTTCGGTGCCAGACAACGGAGGAGGCGGTGATGTCCCCGCTGCCGGTGGCGTCGAACACCCAGAAGTGCGCCGGAGCTTCCCCGTGCTCCGGATCCTGGCCGACGCCGATGTAGACGCGGTCTTTGTAGATCACCGGTGTCGAGATGATGTTGTTCTTGGTGCCGGCGCCACCGAGCTCCCACTTCGAGTCCTTGGGATTGGCGTCGAACTTCCAGATCAGTTTGCCGTCTTTCGGGTCGAGGGAATAGAGCCAGCCGTCGCCGCCGGGGAATACCACCTGGGGCTTGCCGCCGATCACGCCGTAGGCTGGGTTGGACCACGAACCGTGGAGGATGCTCTCGCCGGGCAGGTCGGACTCCCAAACCAGCTTGCCGGTGTTCTTGTTGACCGCGATGAAGCTCGGGGCCCGGACCGAGGTGACGTTGATGTGCCCCTCGTCGACGCCGTTGCCGGTCACCAGATACAGGACATCACCAACCGCGAGGGCGCTACCTACGGCCAGATTGTGCGGAAAGACCGAGAGTTCGTCGATCATGTCGAACCGCCAGATAACGTCCTCGTCGATTGTGCTCGCGTTGACCTCGTCGGTGACCGGACCGTCATTTTCCCCGTCGCGGAAACCCTCGGTGTCGGCGGCGATGAGCTCGGCCCGGTTGGAGACATAGTAGAGGCGGTCGCCCTCGACGTAGGGTGCCGAGCAAACGCCCTGGAGGGGCCAGTCGTGAATGCGTCCGGCCGTGAGCTTCGCGTGCGCGGACTGCCAGTAGAACTCGCCGGTCGTGGCATCGAAGGCCATGACGTTGCCGCGGTCCTTGTCGAGCTTGGGATTGCGGCGGCCTTCGTTGTTGGTGCCGACGAAGATCTTGCCGCCGGCCACCACGGGCCCGCCGTAGCTCTGGGTTCCGAGTGTTTGCTTCCAGAGGACGTTCTCACCGCTCGAGAGATCCCAGCTGGCAGGCAGCCCGGTTTCGTCGGACACCATGTTGCGTGAAGGTGTGCCTCCGTACATCGCGACGTCGTCCGAAGGCGCCGCGAGGGCCGGTGTCGGAGCCAGGATCGCCTGGGTTGCCATTGTTGCCACCGCGGCCGGCAGAACCAGGGCGGAAAAAACAGAGCGTGAGATTCTTTTTTGCATGGTCAGTTGTTCCTCGTGACTCGGATGTTGTCGTAGTAGAGGGGAGTTGGCGAAAAACCGGACAGACCCGGCGCACCCGAGACGATCGGTAACGGATCGGTTACGGAAAGCGTCCAGTCGGCGGGCTCGTCCTCGCTGCGCGGCCAGACCTTGCCGCGAACAATCGCCTCGCCGTCGTCCTCGTGGACTTCGAACTTCATCGTGTACCAGACCTCCGGATCCCAGGCGAAGTCGATCTGCTGCATCATCCGAAGACCGGCTTGCCAGGATCGTATTTGGATGCGCTGGTGGTCGCCGAGGAGATCGAAGGTGTAGCCGGAGTTGATCAGCCCGATGTCCGGCATTCTGCGCTTGGTCTTGGTGCCCATGATGTCGGCGGTGATGGTGTAGTCGGCCTCGTCGGGATGGCCGAGGAAGGTGATGTGGCGATGGATCTTGATCGGCGAAGGTCCCTTGGTGAGGACCTTGTTGGCGTCGAGTTCGTCCTCGAGTTCGCCCTTGAGTTCCACTACGGAGAAACGAGCCAGGTAGGCCATCATGTAGGACGGTCGCGAGCCGGGCTCGGTCGACTCGAAATCCTCCTCGGTCGGGAGATGGCGCAGAACCCGTACCCGGCCCTTGGCTTCCAAGTGGCCGACTTGGGCGACCACCATGCCGGTGTCCGACGGAGCGTCGGAGTCGGGCATGTAGGAACCGCCGGCATCGACAGTTCCCGCCAGGCCGGCAAGGCTCCAGGTGGCCTCTTGCTCACCTAGCGAACGGCCCATGGCATCGAAGGCCAGGGCACGGAAATCGATGCTTTCGTCGGAGCGCAGAATAACTTCGGCCGGGATCACACGGAGTCGCACAGCGGAACCCACGCCGACCGCTTCGGACTCGATGATCGTGGTGGACGCCGGCGCGGGCGTGGCGCTCTCGGGGTCGCCGATCGCGTAAAGGCCTTCCTCGGTGGTGAAGAAGATCCGGCCATCGGCGATCGCGACCGATCCGTAGATCTCGGCGGCGCGCCCGTCGGGCATGAGGATCTCTTCTGTATCGAGAATCGAGCCCGCGGCTGCGTCGGCCTCGATGATGACGATTCTGCCGTTGACCTCGGTCAAGTAGAGCTTGCCGTCAGCCCACACCGGGGAGCCCTTGCCGACCCGGCCGACGCTGAACCCCCAGAGCTCTTCGCCGGTGTCCGCGTCGAGGGCGTGCAGATTGGCCGAGTTGTCGATCACGTAGAGGACACCCTCGGCCAGGGCCGCGGTGGTGAAGCCGGCCGAGATCGGAGCGCGCCAGATTTCGTGAGTCTGCGTCACGTCGCCGCGGCCGGTGCCGTCGATTGCGACCACCCGGCCCATGGTTCCTTCGTCGATGTTTTCTTCGCTGTGCGAGACGAACACGCGCGTGCCGTCGATAACTACAGAGCTGTTGATGCCGCGTTTGGAGAGCTGAAATCCCCAAACCGGCTCGCCGGTCTCGGCTTCGACGGCGTAGATGCCGCCGCCGCCGTTGCCGGCGACGATCAGGCGCCGGCCGTCGACGAGGAGCAGGTTGGGCGTCGATTGAGTGTTCTTGTCGGCCTGGGATGGCGCGGGTTGCGAGACCCAGAGCAGATCGCCGGTGATCTTGTCGAAGGCCCGAAATCGGTGCAGCGGCCTACCCTCGGGGCCCCAAGAGGTGTTTGAAAAAGTCACGATGATCTTGTCGCCGTCGACGAAGGGCGTCTGGGTGCGGCCGCCGTAGCCCTCCATGAAACCCAGCTCTTCGATCAACCGCCGCGACCAGATGACCTCGCCGTCGGCACTGTCCAGACACAAGAGGACTCCGCCGACGCCCTGGACATAGAGATAGCCGGTGGCCGGGTCGCCGGTTATGTGAGCCCAGCCGACGCGAGTCCAGGGCACCGAGGTGTGGAAGATGTTGAAACGGTGCTCCCAGAGCTGCTCGCCGGTGGCGACGTCGAAGCAGGCGACGATCTCCTGCCGGAGGATGTCTTCGCCGGCTCTGCCGTTGGTGCAGACCCGGCCCCGCATCACGATCGGAGTCGACCGGCCGGTCCAGGGAACTCTCCAGAGCAGGTTCTCGCCCTCGATCGACCACGAGGAGATCAGGCCGGTCTCGGCGCTGACTCCGGTGCGCCCGGGTCCTCTCCAGTGGGCCCAATCGCCGCCGGAATCTTTGGACTCGCTGCCGGTGCCGGCGGTCTCGGCGGGAGTGTTCGCTCCTGCTGTCTCAGCTCCTATCTCAGCTCCGGCCTCAGACAGGCCACCCGTTGGTGCCGCCGTGGCGCAGCCGAGTAGCGGAACGACCCAGCAGGCGAGCAACAGGGCGAACAACCAGGTGGAGTGACGCAGACAGAGGAGCGTTGCAGATTTCATCGGCATGTCGACATTCCTCGCTTCAGGTTGAGCACGACGGGGGCGGAACGCATGCCGTCGGAGCGATTCAATCTTATCGAATGTGGTTCGCAAAATCCCTTGTGCCGGGAAGAACAGCGTACCCTGTCTCCGGCCTGCCTCTGGAATACCCCGAGGTTTTACTCCCGCGGGGTTTCCCTTCGGACATAATCCGCGGAGTGAAAGCCGTCATTTTTCAGGCGCCGTTCGACGTGCGCATCGAGGAAGTCCCCGAACCGGTGCTTCGAGCCGAGACCGACGCGATTGTGAAGGTCGAGCTTTCGGCGATCTGCGGTTCGGACCTGCATCCCTACCGGGGACGCGAGATCGGGATCGAGCCGGGCACGGTGATGGGCCATGAGTTTCTGGGAGAGGTGGTCGAGTGCGGGCGAGGTGTACGCAAGTTTCAGCCAGGGGCCCTGGTCGTCGCCCCTTTTACCACCAGCTGCGGGGTCTGCTCTTTTTGTGCCATCGGGTTGACCGCGCGCTGCGAACAGGGCGAGCTGTTCGGCTGGATCGAAAACGGGCGCGGTCTCGACGGCGCCCAAGCCGAATACGTGCGCGTGCCGCTCGCCGATACGACCTTAGTGACGGTGCCCGATCGAACGGCTCGGGAAGCGGCGCTCTTTGCCGGCGACATTCTCTCGACCGGCCTTTTCACCGCCGATATGGCGGATGTGGGCAAGGGCTCGGTAGTTGCGGTGCTCGGGTGTGGCCCGGTCGGGCTCATGGCTGTTGTTGCCTGCCGGTTCAGGGGTGCCGAGAGAGTCTTTGCGATCGAACCGGGGGCCGAGCGCCGGCGTCTGGCGGAGAGTTTCGGTGCCGTTGGAATAGACCTCGACGAGGCCGTGGTGGCTCGTGTTGAAGAGGAGACTCGGGGCAAGGGTATGGATTGCGTCTTGGAGATGGTGGGTTCGCCGCAGGCGACACGCCTCGGCATAGACATCTTGCGCCCGGGCGGGACGCTGGCCGCCGCCGGCGTTCACACGGAAGCCGAGTTCGCCTTCTCACCCGGCGAGGCCTACGACAAGAACCTGACCTATCGAGCGGGTCGATGCTCGGTGCGCTCCTACATGGACGAGGCCTTGGAGCTGGCCGGCGACTCGGAGCTCGACGTCGCCAGAATCGTCACCGATCGCGTCCACCTCGACGATGCTGCACAGGCCTATCGGCGCTTCGACCGGCGCGAGGGCGGCTGCGTCAAGGTGCTGCTGCTGCCTGAGTGAGGCCCGGCCCGGTCGGTCAGGGCGCCTTGGCGGTCGTCGCCACGGTCGACTCGAGCCCGGCGTGGGCGGGAGCCCCTGGCGGGGGCTTGTACTTGGTGACCATGAATCCGCCCAGTGCGGCCAACAGGATGCCGGCCACGAACTGCCAGCGAAGAGCGCCGAACCCACCCGCCGGAGGGTGCCAGAGCAGGGCTACGATCGCGTTCACCACCGGTGCGCCGGCGAAGATGATCGACATGACCACCGCGGGGCTGCCCTTGGCGCCGAACGCCAGAAGGACGCAAAAGGCCCCGGCCGCACCGACCAGGCCTGCCAGCAGAGACCAGGCCATTCCCCCGGCGGGAAAGATCCAACTGGCTCCGCTAGTCCCGCCGATCGCGAGGATCACCAGCGGACCCACGACCGCGGTGACGAAGTAGGCGATACCGACGAAGAGAAACGCCTTGTAGCGTCCCATTTCGGGGTCCGCCATTGCGGTCTGACCCTGGTGCAGGAAGAGGCCGTAGAGACCCCAGGTCGCGACCGTCATGAGGGCGAAGATCAACCACGCCGTTCCGGATCCAGCTGCACCGCTCGCCATCGATCAAACTCCTTTATTTATCGGCTGGCGGTCAGCTGGTAGTCAGCTGGCCCTGAGCCGGTCTGCCGAAGGTAGACTTCGGCAAAAGGAGAAGGGTAGCACCCGTGCAGGTCGAAGCGAGTAGGTTGGAACCGTGCGACAGGTCTGAGTCATGTTGATTGAGTCGATGCCCCCCTACGCCTATCCGCTCCTGATCGCGGCGGGCTTTGTGGCCGGATTCGTCAACACTCTCGCCGGCAGCGGCTCGTTGGTGACCCTGCCGGCGTTGATCTTCCTCGGTCTTCCGCCGACCGTGGCCAACGGCACCAACCGGTTGGCGATCTTGATGCAGAACATGGTGGCGGTCTCTCGGTTTCGGGATTTCGGAGTGCTCGAGGTTCGCAAGAGCGGCCGGCTGGCGATTCCCGCGATCCTCGGGGCGATCCTCGGGGCGCGCCTGGCGGTGGATCTGGACGAAGAGCTCCTGCGGCGCATCATCGGGGCTCTCTTTCTGCTTCTGCTGCCGGTGATCGCGTTGCGGCCGCGGCGGTGGCTGGTGGGCCGGCAATCAGATCGCATCGAATATGGCTGGCCGGTGTGGGGTGCGCTCTTTTTCATCGGAGTCTACGGCGGGTTCATCCAGGCGGGCGTCGGAGTCTTTCTGCTGGTCTGTCTGGTGCTTGGCGCCGGCTACGACCTCGTGCGCGCCAACGCGATCAAGGTGTTGATCGTGCTGTGTTTCACGGTCTTTGCGCTCGCTGTTTTCCTGCGCCACGACCAGGTCGCGTGGTGGCCGGGATTGACCCTGGGAGTCGGCAACATGGCCGGTGCCTGGTGGGCGACGCGCCTCGCGACCGAGCGCGGCGCGCGCTTCGTTCGCTGGCTGCTCTTGATCGTCGTCGCGGTGTCGGGAGTGCTGCTGGTGATCGGTTGGAGGCTATGAAGGCGGAACCGACGAAGGCAAGAAACGGGTGGCCGGGTGCTGAGGGCGCGGCTAGGGTACGAGCATGATGAGAACAACGAGCATCATGAGAACGACGAGCATAACGACAGCACAACGATCCACCGACTACGCACGCGTCGCACGCGCGATCGGCTTTCTCGCCGATCGCGCAGACCAACAACCTAAACTGGCCGAGGTGGCAAACGCC
>JADFQD010000070.1 GCA_022561975.1 Acidobacteriota bacterium | reverse complement strand
GAAAGGCCCCAGCGAACGATCTGTCCCGAATCGCGGGCATCGTGTCGGACCGCCTCAACGCGCTTCTGGCAGACGACACGGTCTACTTCGAAGAAGAGCAAGGTCGTGCCCCGATCCCAAAGAAGGTGTGGCACTACAAATCGAAACGAAAGAAGGAGGCGAAGCGCAAGTGAACCGAAGAACGAAGCTTCTCGGCATCCCGATCATCTACTTGCTCATGGCCAGCGTAGCGTTCGCCTTGACAGGATCCTTCATCGTCGTGGCCCAGAGCCGCCTCGAGATCCCGGTAAAGCTCGGCCACTCTGGGCCCGGGAAGCAGTACGTGGCTGCCGTCGATCACCTTGACGCACGGGGCGTTGTCGCCCGCGACGTGGCGCCAATCCCGCGTCCAGGCGGCCTCGTCCTCGGGCGCAACCGGCTCAGGTTGCAACTCGAGCACGACGTCGGGGGCGCGCAGCACAGCCTCTTCGAAACCGAGGCGCGGGTACAGTTGACCGAAGTCCGACGCCGCGTTGGTCGCGCCCAGCCGAGACAACAGCTCACCCAGAAAGGTGTTCGGTCCAGCGGCGTAGATCTCGCCGGCCCGGCTCGGCTGGCGAGCTACCGAAAGCAGGACCCGCGCTTCGAGCGGCTCGACGCGTGCGCGCAGACCACGTCGCAGCTCCTCGACGAGACGTTCGCCACGCTCGGCCACCCCCGCGCGCTCTGCGATCCTCGAGATAGCGGTCTCGATATCGGCCAGCGACTCGTGGGGCACGATCATGACCTCGACTCCCAACCGTTCGAGCGCCTGCTCGAGCTCGGCCTCACTCGGCACCAGAATCGCCAGGTCGGGTTCGAGTGTCGCGATGGTCTCGTACCTGGGGTCGTAGAGGCCACCGATTCGGGGCAACGCCTCGACCTCGACGGGCCAGTGGGCATAGTTGCCTACCCCCACGACCCGTGCTCCCAGATCGAGCGCGAATAGGCTCTCGACGATTCCAGGGGCGACCGCGATGATGCGGCGGGGAACCGCCGGAGCTATGTCCTCGGCCTGCCGGCACGAAACCGAGACCAGAGCTAGCGGTATCGAAGCCAGCAGAACCAGCGGACCCAGCAGCGGCATCAGGGTCATCAGCGGCTTCAGAGGCTTTAGAGCCGGGCGCACTCTCATCGCTCTCGGTACTCTGGTCATTGCCAGCGAATCAAGACCCCGCCGACCAGGCTCCGGGGGGCCGCCGGGAATCCAAGCGCCTCCTCGTAGCTCTCGTCGAAAGCGTTTTCGAGCCGAGCGTAGGGCCGCCAGCGATCGTGACCGCGCCACTCACCCGCTAGATCCAACCGCGCCCAGCTCTCGTTGACAGCACGCGCAAACGTGATCGGATCGACGTCGGCACGGCTTCCCACATAGAGCACGGTCACGGTCAAGGCAGTATTTTTCTGGCGCCGCGTCAGAACCATGGAGGCCTTGCGGTCCGGACGGCGCAGGAGCGGCAAGCCGGTGGCTTCGTCCTCGGTGTCGAGCCAACTCGCCGAGCCCCGGATAGCTAGCCGGTCGCCCTCAAAGCCGGCTGTCGCCTCGAGGCCCCGCGTCCGGGCCCTGCCGATGTTGATATTGCTAAAGGTCGAGAAGTCGAAATCGATCAGGTTGGTCAGCCGGTTGTCGAAGCCGACGAGCTCGAGCTGCCACTTACCGACCTCGACCTGGGCACCGAGTTCCAGGCTTTCGCTTTCTTCGGGCTCGAGTTCGGCGTTGCCGGAGAACTGGAAGAAAAGCTCGCCCAGCGAGGGCGCTCGGAACCCTTCGCCGTAGGACGCCCGCAACCGCACCGAGTTTCCGATCGGCAGCAGCACTCCAACGCGCGGAGTCAGCCGGCTGCCGTAGACATCCGAGTCATCCAAGCGAGCTCCGATGTCGACCGTAACCGCGCCGAAGGTCTCGAGCGCCTGGCCGAAAACCGATCGCGTCTCCTGCCGGGCGCGATCCAGGTTGACTCCGAAGACCGAGCGATCACTGACTTCGAGGCGCTCGACCTCGGCCCCGAATGCCACCCATGAGCCGCTCTCGAAACGATAGGTCGCCAGTGAACGCAGCCGATCCGCCGAGGATCGGGTGTCCGATTCGGTGAAGCCGAAGACATCCTGAGGATCTCGAAACGAAGAATCGAGCGTTAGGTTCGAAAACTGGGTGTCGAATTCCCAGTTGCCGGTCTGCCAGCGAAAAGGCACAGCCACCTGGCGCTCACTCCAATCGATCCTGCGCTCGGGTGAGGCCAATCCGGAAGACCTCGGAATTCCCACCGCCGAGTCGTTGAACCGAGTCAGAAGGCCCAGAGTCGCGGTCGGGCTCACGCTCCACTCCAGGCTGGCGACCAATTCCGCGCCGCGATAGAAGTCGTTGCTCTCGAGACCATCACCGGAACGGAAGTTGCCCGCCAGATCGAGTCGCGCGTTGCCGAACTCGGCGCCCAGACTCAGCGCTCCCCTTTCGTAGCCCCTTGCTCCCGCCTCCAGCCGGATCGCTCCCCCGGTCTGCCGCCGGCGCAGAATCTGGATCGTTCCACCCAACGCGTCACTGCCGTGAAGAGCGCTGAACGGCCCTCTCACGATCTCGATCCGGTCGACCCCTTCGGTGGGCAGGAAGGCCCAATCGAAGCCGCCGAAATATGGATTGTTTAGTTCGACGCCGTTCCACAGCACCAACGTGTGATCGGACTCGGTGCCGCGGGAGAAGACCGAGGTCACCTTGCCCGCAGAACCGGAGCGCACGACGTGAATGCCGGTGGCTGTTGCCAGAAGCTCGGCGATCGAGGTGGCTTGGCGAGCCTCGATCTCGGCGGCGTCGATGACCTCGACGGAGGCCGGGAGCTTGTCCGCTCTCTCCGCTTCCAGGGTCGCGGTCACCACCAGAGTTTCCTGAACTACGGACTGTGGATCCGGCGGCTCCGGGCTCGATGGCGAAGGGCTCTGCGCCCAGGACTGTCCCGCACCGAAAAGCAGAATCAGCGATGAAAGAAGAAGTTGGTGTTGTCTGCGCAAGGTGAACCCTCCTCGAGCAGGGCTCGGAAAGAGGTTCGCGACTCTGTGCGCAGACATCCTTCCCCACGCCCCGGGGGAATCGGCTCGCCCCTTCGAGCGAGCCCGGTTTTGTGCCGCAGCAGGTTTCCTGGCTTCCGGATCGTCCTACTCCCGGACCTTCCCTCGCGCATGGCATCATGCATCGCGAAGTGGCATTCCCGGTTTCGTCCTCGGCTACAGTGGCGGGGACCGCGTCGGCTTGGTACCGACTTCCCATGAGCGGCCTCGCAACGATCTGCGAGTTCACTCGACCCTCGAACGGGTCACCACGACACTTGAGTTGTCAAATGACCCGCGCGCGGCGGGCCGGGGTGGATTCTACCACCGGCTCGGGCGATTCACTAGACAGAGGCAGACGGTCGACACGGAGGTCGACCGCTACAAACGGCAATAGGTATGGTTAACCGTCAGTTTTAACGAGAACCGAACCCTAGGAGCCTGCTGCTAGTAGTTCCTGATCAGACCGATCGGAATCCCCGTGGACTGGCTCGGCTCCACCACCAGCTCGTTCGTGTAGACCGGCGGCGGCGCGTTCTGTTGCTGCATGAATTGGATAAGCTGCGCGGTCGGATCGAGTTGCGCTTCGGCATCGGCCTTCGACTGCGCTCCGGTCCGCGGTAGGATCGAGCCAAGAGAGATGGTCTGGCTGTCGAGCACGGTACCGAAGCCCTTGGATTCGGTGTCCGAGGTTATCGAGGCGACCGCCTCTTTGGGCAAGAAGATCCAGTTGCCGAACTCGGTCATGAGCAGGATCTTGTCTTCTTGCGAGTCGCTCTGGTGCGGCTGGTAGCGCGTCACAAACGTATTGCCCGAGGTCAGGGTAACGGTGAAGACGGCGGCGGTGATGGGACCGGCGGCCAGCAGAGCGAATAGGCTCGTGATCAGTAACAACTTGCGCATTTCAACCTCCAAAGTCTCCGAAAGTTTTTTAATCATAGCACTTGGCGCAAGGATGCGGCGTCCCGCAGGTCGGCGACAACCGTGGACCAGGTGATGCCCTCGCAACATGACCTCGAACATTTTGTGGATGAGCTTGGAATCATCGATGATCAGAATCTTTCTCGGATGCACGGTGCTCTTCCTTTCGACTGTCCACTTCCCAGAGAGTCCGCTCGGAATCGTACCTTCGGCAGTGAGCTCACTCTGCGAAGAATTTCACAAGCAGGCAACTTAGTTTAGTTTAGCCTCTTTTCGGTGTGGCTTTGTGCCGCCTGCGAAGCTCCAGGAAGGCCCAGCCGGAGGAGCAGAAGACTTTCGAGAACTGGATCGTCTTCAGCGTATCCAACTGCACGCTGGCTCTTCCGGTCAGCCATGTGCGGGAGATCTTGCGACTCGAGGGGCTTACCGGGGTTCCAAACGTGCCCCAACCTGTCGCCGGTGTGATGAACTTGCGAGGTCACGTTCTGCCCGTGGTGGATACCCATGCGCTGCTCGGTCTGCCCCGCTCGCCCGTCACCGATGCGAGCCGAGTTCTGATTTTTCTCCTGAACAACGGCCGCGACGGAGCCGCCGGCCTTGCCGAACTCACCCGCCTGGGAGCACACGCCATCGCCCAAGACCGCAAGAGTTCCATCGTCTTCGGCATGCCCAAGGCCGCCATTGAACATGGCAGCGTCGCGGAAGTGCTACCGCTCTCCGACATCGGTCCGCGTATCTCCGACCTTCTACGCGCAGGAGAAATCGAACCCCGGCCAGCCGAATTCCCTCGCTCCGGCTAGCCGCGGGTGAAGACCAAGCGGTCGCCGTCCGAGAGGTCCTTGCGAAAGCCGTAGCCCTCCTCGGCAAAATCTTTCAACCCCTTCGGGTCGTCGATGCGGTTCTCGACCACGTAGCGCGCCATCAGACCGCGCGCGCGTTTAGCCGAGAATGCGATCGTCTTGGGCTTGCCGTTCCGGATCTCCTGAAAGACAGCGGTCACCAGGCGTGAGGCGAGGCGCTTCTCAGGCACGGCCTTGAAGTACTCTTTCGAGGCCAGGTTGAGCACGACCTTGCCCTGCCGGTCGGCGTTGAGTAGATCGACCAGCCGATCGCCCCAGAATTCGTAGAGATTCTTGCCCCGTGCGTTGTCGAGCCGGGATCCCATCTCGAGCCGGTAGGGCTGGATCAAGTCGAGCGGGCGCAGCAGCCCGTAGAAGCCGGACAGGATCCGCAGATGGTTCTGCGCCCAGGCCAGATCTCGCCTCGACAGGCTGCCGGCGTCGAGCTTCCGGTAGACGTCACCCCGAAACGCCAGCAAGCACGGCTTCGCGTTGTTCGCCGTGAACGGCAGTTTCATGTCCTGGAAGCGCTGATAGTTGAGCTCGGCCAGCGGCTGGCTCAGGTTCATGAGCTTCTGGAGCGAGGCGACATCGAGCTTCTTGCAGCGCTCGAGCAGAACCCGGATGTCTTTGCCGAATTGCGGCTTGGTTGCGGGCAAGCCCTTGGGCGCCGCCGAGAAATCCAGGGTCTTGGCGGGCGAGAGCAACGTCAGCACGGGATTGTCCTCCTTTGAGCGAGCGGGTCGCCGCAAACGGCGGCGGCCCGCAGATTACCAAATCGTCGTCCGGAGCGTTCGCACCTCCACATCCTCGGCAATTTCGCTAGACTTGTTCTTGCTCTGCGCTTTCAGCAGATCAGCGATACTGTATGGCTGTGACGAGTCCGAGATTCTCTAGGGAGCCGTCCGAGAAGCGTCGGCTGACTCGATTCAGCGTGGTTGATTTCCGTGCCACCTCTTCCGTCGTTGACGTCGTGCTTCGCGATCTGAACTCCGAGGGCATGTCCATCGAAAGTCGACGGCAGTTGCGCGTAGGTGCAAGCTATCCGTTCAGGATTCACGAAGGTGGTGCGTCCGTTGCGCTTCACGGAGTCGTCAAGTGGTGCAGGCTCCGACGCATGATCGACATCGGCGGTGGGGAGTCGCAGGCGCTCTATAGGGCCGGCATCGCCTTTTCCAGAAACGTCGACGATTTCCTCCCTCCGGCCAAGTCGATCCCCCGAACCGACGCTATCCCGATGAGCGACAAGAACGAGATCTCCAGTCGTCAGAGCCTCGAGCGGAAAAACCGCAAGAGGACCCAAGCGGGACTTGCCGATCTGGTCGAGGCGTTCATCAAAGACCTGCCGTCGGAATCGTAGTGGATCACTGCGCCCACGCTCAGTAACACCTGAAGGGCCGAAGGGCTGAGCGGCTGTGGCCTCTTTCACAGCCTCAACCGGCGGCCCGACTCATACTCTGCACGAAAGAGAAGGCAGAGGAATCGGGAACCAACGTTGCTGGCAGATCATACGGAAACGCTCGTCCTCGGCATCCGCGCCTGTTCGCAAGGCGAGTGGAGAGACGGGCTGACGCTCCTGAGCCGGTTCGAACACCGGGGGGCGCACAACGGCCAGCTGCCTGGACTTTTCTATTCGTATCTCGGGCATGCGATGGCCCGCTGCGAGGGCCGTAAAGAAGACGGTCTCGCAATGTGTCTGCACGCGGTCGAAATCCAGCCGTTCCAACCCGTGAACTATCTGAACCTCGCCCGCTCGTATCTCCTCGCCCGCAACCGACAAAAGGCCATCCGCGCCCTTCGGCGCGGGCTGGCACTCGATCCGGATCACAGCGGGCTTCTCGCGTTCCAGCGCAGGCTGGGCATCCGGCGCCGACGGCCGCTGCGCTTTCTCGCCAGAGCCCATCGCTTCAACCGTCTCCTCGGTCAGGTCAGAGCTAATTCCAGGGCTCGGCGCGAGGTGTTTCGACGCAAACGAAGAACAGAAGAAGTCGCGCGCCCTTGAGCCCCTACAGCGCCGCCAGCATCTCCTGGGCCGCCGTGCGCACGTAGGCGTAGGTGCCGCTCAGGGCGTTGAAGTTGGCGGCATGGTCGCAGTAGGTCCGGGCGTCCTCGTCGTTGCCCAGAATCCGGTGGGCCTTGGCCAGGAGAAACAGGACCTGCGGATTTTGCTGGTTGGCCTGCTCGAGATGGAGCACCGCACCGGCGTGGCTGCCTTCGGCGAGAGCGATCATCCCCAGAAGCTTATGGCTCTGACGAACCTCGAACGGGATCTGCTCGGCTGCCACCAGCTCGGCATAGGTTTCCGCGGTAGCCTTGGCTCTCTCGGTATCACCACGGGCGAGCGCCACCCGCGTCTCGTCGAAGTGGATGTTGCGCCTGACATTCTCTTTGACGTCGTCCTCCACCATGGCCTGCTCGATGGCCTCGATCGACTGCGCGTAGCTCTCGGCCGCCTCGTCGAGCCGGCCCGCCTCGAGCAGGATGTCGCCCATGAGGTTGCGGT
This sequence comes from Acidobacteriota bacterium, assembly GCA_022561975.1. Lineage (GTDB taxonomy): Bacteria > Acidobacteriota > Thermoanaerobaculia > Multivoradales > JAHEKO01 > CALZIK01. The sequence continues at coordinate 12,964 of JADFQD010000070.1, read as the reverse complement.
CTCCGGCTAGCGCGGCGTAGTCGCTCTTCTCTTCAGCAAGTGCGGACATCTCGCCGCACTTCTCCAGGGCTTTGTCGTGATTGCCCTCGTGGAGATAGGAGCGGGCGCTCCAGAGGTGCGCCGCTCGCATCTCGCCGACGTTGCGCGCCACCCCGGAGAGTTCCGCGAGCGTCTGTCGCGCCGCTTCCCCTTGACCCATGAACATCTGGTTGTTGGCGATGCCAATATAGGAAGCGATGAAATTGGAATCTTGGTCGAGGGCCTCGCCGTATTTGTCGATCGACTCATCGAAGCGCCCCCTCTTCATCAGCAGCTCGGCGTACGAATCGTAGGGGTTGGGGTCGTCGGGGATGAGCTCGACGTACTTCTGGAACGAGGCTTCCGCCGCCTCGTAGTCGCCGAGAAAGCGGTGCGCGTACCCCTTCTGGTTGTAGGGCTGCGAGAAGTCGGGGTTGATGTCGATCGCGTGCCGGTAGTGCTCGATCGCCTGCTCGTACTCCTGGCGACCGAAATGAGCCGCACCCAAGGCGTTGTGAGCACGCTCGTCGCTGGGGTAGGCCGCGACCAGCTCGGAGAGATGCTCCATCTGCTCCGCGGGACGGCCCTTGGCCCTGGCCTCGGTGGCGAGAATCAGGAGCCGCTCCCCGTCGGATGCGTCAGCCGACGCCGCGACGGACGACTCCAGGTGATCCCAGAACTCCTGTGCCGTCGAGCCCGTGAAACCAGCCTGGAGATGGGCCCAGGCGAAGTTCGGGTCGAGCTCGATCGCCTGCGTGAAGTATTCGTGTGAGTCGGTGCCACGCAGCCTCTCGTTGAGATCGCGACCGGTAAGGAAGAGCTCGCGCGCTTTGTCGGAGCTGGTGGTGACGGGGATCTTGTTCGCCGCGGCCGGCTGCTGTTCGGCGGGTGGCGGTTGCTCGCACGCCGCCGCGAGCATGAGCAGCGCGGCGAGACCGAAGGCGAATACGACACGATGGCTGGATTTCTCGAACATGTGGATGTTCCTCCTCTTAATCCTGGTCGACAGATCAGGGCACACCATAGCGGTCAGCTCGCACCGATGCTCACCAAGGACAGGACATAGGCTCTCTCGGCTCGAGCATGGCTACGTACCAACTACGATCACCGGCGACGAAAGTTTTCGGAGCTCCGGGGGATCGGCTGGGACGCGGACGGGTACTTGCACGCTCGCGTTCTAGAAATCCTACTGCCCGACGCTCGCTTCGCGCCCGGGCGCCAACTCGACGTACCTCTTGGCTCCTTCGAGCGCATCCTCAAGGCTGTCGTAGCGACCAAACCGAACCGCGATGAGGGTTTCCCCCGAGGCCGTGCGGAAGGGAACGATGTAGGCCTCGAAGCCCTCGGCGGCCAAGGCCGCCCTCCGACGCCGAGCGTTCTCCTCGAGTTCGAAGGCGCCGACCTGAACGAAGTAGCTCCCCGCGCTGGCAGCCGGCTCGGGCCTCGCGGCATCGGCCGCGATCGTAGCCTCGCGGGGCTCGGCATGGCCCCGACGCCGGCGACCGGACCGCTCTCCAAGGCCGACAGCAGCTCGAACTCAGCGACCGCAACCGGCTGCGCCGGCAGCTCGAGCTTCATTCCGACCTGGACACCGGCCACGAAGATCAGCAAAGCGGTCGCGCCGGCTCCAATCAGGAAGAGCGCCAGCGAACGTCGATCGAAGAGAAACGTGTACATTCCCAACCACTCCAAGTTCGCCTCCCAGCCCCGATCTTGAGCCGGAACACAATCGTAATACCCGGGCGGAATCACTCGGAGAGCCCTGTCTTGTGAGTAGTTTATTGAAGAATCGTGGTGCGCCCTAGAGGATTCGAACCTCTGACCTACAGCTCCGGAGGCTGTCTTGAAAGCTTTCCAACTTCATATTCTGCAGTGGCTTGGGAGTTAATAGGCGTTTCTGGTCACCTACTTGGTCACCGTCAACCGGCTGAAAGTATCACTGTTCGTCGCCAGCGAATCCGAGCGCAGCCGAGGCATTCGCTGGTTCGCGGTACGGCGAGATCGTAGGTAGTGCATCAGTTTGGATCTGATGCCTGAGACTGGCTTGCAGGTTAGCTTGGTCCGGGGTATATGACTGGAGGTGGCGAGACAATCCAGCCGCTGCCCTTGCATCCTGGACAAATCGTAGTGCCTGTGCAGCGTCTGCAAGACGGATTCAGGCCCTTGCACTCGCTACACTTGCCGCTTCCCCCACACCCGCCACACCGGACGGCCCCTTGCCGTTCCTGATCGCTCACGGGCCTATGCTACCCTATGGGCATGCCCGACCGCTCACGCAGACCCCGCGACCCGAACAAGCGCGCTTTCAACATCGTACAAGAGGCGACTGGCGAAGAGCCGAAGTACGATCCGGGCGACGCTGAGCGAGGAAAGAACCCGGCCGCTGTCGCACTCGGCCGACTCGGCGGCATGAAGGGCGGCAAGGCTCGTGCAGCCAAGATGACGGCCGAGGAGCGCAGCGAGGCGGCGCGGAAGGCTGCTCAGGCTCGCTCGTCGAAAAATCCATCCTGAATCGTGCCTTCCGGCGCCTCATTTCTCAGTATGAACTTATGCAGCAACGGAACCGCGAACGAGTATTTGCCGTGCCTGTTCTTGTAGACCAGACTCTTTTCGCACAGCGTCTTGAGCATTTGGTTTGCGTGACTGGACTTAAAGGGATTCTGGAGAATTTGTCGTGTGCGCCTGACTAGATCCCGTACCGTGAATTCACTGTCGGCGCTTTGAAGAGTTGCCGCAGCATAGAGTAGTTCTCTTTGCCGATCCGTGGCCTTCGACCAACGCCCGGCAAAGAAATCAGAATCTAGTTTGTGCGTGATTTCTGCTACCGGGACCGAGGGCGTCTGTCCCTCGCCAAGCTGCTGGATGAAAAGATCGAACACTTCGCGGCAGATGAACTGAATGAAGTAGGGGTAGCCGGCTGACAAATCTACAATGGTGTCGACCGATTCGGGGCTGAATAGAACCGGGCAGTTCTCTATCTTGGTCGGCTTCTCGACTGCCTCCCGACTTTCTTCGTCCGAGAGTCTCTGCAAGAACAAGATTCTAAACATCCGCTCTGAGAAGGTGCGCGCCTCGACAAGGTTCGCGACCAGTGTAGGCAGGCCCGTCAGCGCCAGCATGAAGGGGATGTTCTTCCGTTGGATCGATTGGAAAACATCAAGCAGTAGCGAAAGAGGGAACTGGTCCCTATCCGCGTTGTCGGTTAGGTTCTGGGCTTCATCGTAGGCAAAGACAACGCCCCGCTTTCCTCTCGGTTCCAGTAGCGCCCACACAGTCTCCAAAACAGCTTTGAGCCGGTCGGATTCGAGGCCCGGAGTCTCTTTGTATATGGCCTCAAGCGCCTCATAATTCAGCATCTTGTTGACGGTAATCGGTTGTCCGGTGAAACCCATTTCGGTCTGCTCTTCGGTTCCGGTAACAAGCGACGAGGTAACGGTGGACAGGTCCGTAAGTAAGCGCACGACGAGATTGTGCTCGCTGATGCTTACTGCTTCCTCAAGATCGGTACCGACCCACAGCCAATCCCCTCTGATCGCGATCGGCTTGAATGCGTCCAGCAAGACGGTTTTTCCTACGCCTCGGAGTCCTGTCAGCATCAGGTTCTCAAGAATGGTCGGTTGGCCCAGCAGCCGTTTGAACTCGTCGGTCTCTATCTGTCTGCCAGCCAAATAGGGTGGCTTATGGCCTGCTCCGGGCCGGAATGGGTTCTCGTATTGTGGGCTCACAGAGAGTTAGCTCCTTGACTAAATTTAGTCTCATGGGTAAGTTTACACGATCGACTAACCGATTAGCAAATGTTGACATTGCAAACAATCGAATCACTCCGGCGATGGCGGCGAGTGTCACCAACGACCCCATGAAGATCGCTGATTTGGTCGGATTGATTTCAAACTGATGCACTACCATGATGCACTACCAGATCGTAGCTGAGACACCAAATATTGGCCTTTGGGTGTAGGCTCTATCGAAAAGATCCAACAAAACCACCAAAAGGAGGGCTTAGGAGAATGCCGAAGGTCAAGAAACGCTCCAACATGGCGGGAATCGCTTTCGCGGTTGCCTTGCTTTCGCCTGGTGCCGCGAGCGCTCAGATTTTCCTCCAGCTTTGGAACATTGAAAGCGTAACAGCAGAACGTGAATGGAGTTACAAAAGAAAGCCGCCGGTCAAACAACTAATCTTCGGCTGGTCGCCCGAACTCGACCCTGATCATACGATCTACTATCTCAGAGCCGTATGTAATATCAGCGGGAAGAAGGAGAAGAACAAGGTCTTCTTCGAAGACGTGCTTCTGCTGGGCGTTCAGAGTGACAACAGCGTCGGAGCCGTCAAACAATCCAAGCTCATCAAGAAGGGCAAGGGGAAAGTGGCGTTGTGGGATCTCACTCCACACGTCTTCAACTTCCAGGAGGACAGCACTGTCCTTGTCACCGGAAGCGTCAGGCTTACCAAGAACTTGAAAGCGTTCAAGAACTTGACCTGCGAATTTGCTGTGGTTGAGCTGTTCGATATCAACGACTTGATCCGAGCGCCCGAAGCGGAGCGACTCGAATTCTTCCGTGACGTGGTGGAAAACCCCGACCTGTCGCCCTACGGCGATCGACTTTCGGAAAGACTGAAACAGAGGGGATAAGCGCGACCGCGGCTCCCCGGGTGAATCACTCGCGCCCCTTTCTGTTGAAGAACTCCGCCGCCGGATTGTAAGCGGTAGCCGATCACGTGGAGAGCAAGCGCCAACTAGGATCATGCTGGATCGCAAGAGAGTTGGAAGAAATGGTGACCGAGCACCTCGAGCCCAAAGCGCCAGCGGGCGGCCAGGCCCTTCAGGGAAGCTGCGGCGCTTGCCGAAGCCCGGTGGCGAGCGTCAGGGGCGGAGCGAGAGACGGCAAGGCCGAAGTCAGGCCTTCAGCTCCTTGACGACGACAGAGCCGCCCTGCAAAGAGGCGGAGCCAAAGACTCAGCCCACCAAAAACTACCAGGGGGCAGACGAGCCGTCGCTCGCTGAAGTGCGGGAGATCGCCCGCCTCTATAGAGAAATCGACCCACTCGCTCGCCATGCTGGCCTCAGAGAGGACCAGGAGCAGCTTGTCGTAGCGCCTGATCGCTTGGTCGATTTGCTCGTGAAGCTTCTCGCCACCCTTCACATCTTCTGGGGCAAACCAAACGCGCATCCCCTGGTCGGTCATCCTTGTGGTCGTCGGTGCTGTGACTAATGAAGCAGGAGTAGAACTGGATCGCACCGTCCGAAGCTTCGAGCAGGGATGGTAGGTAGCTGATCAGGCTCCGTGGAACGCCGGCACCTTGTAGAAACTCGACCGGGATCTTCCCTTTCGATCTGTACAAGGTATCGACCCCTATCGAAGAGGGCGCTTCGTGCTTGACCGACTCAACGGTTCGAGGAATCGAAGACCGGCCAGAAGACCGTAGCCCTCGGAGCCGCAGCTTTGGCGGTGCTCTCCGAGTTGCCCCACCTCGAAGGCAACCCCTTCGTGATACCCGGCAAGAAGGACGGCGCGCACTTCGTAGGGCTGCCGAAGGTCTGGCAACGAATCCGAAAGCAGGCGGGCCTCGAAGACCTACGGCTCCACGATCTGCGGCATAGCTTCGCCAGTGTCGGCGCCGGCGCGGGCCTCTCGCTTCCCATCATCGGCAAGCTACTCGGCCACACCCAGGCCGCGACCACACAGCGCTACGCCCACCTCGCTGCCGATCCGTTGAAGGAGGCAGCCGACCGAATCTCAGGAGAGATCGCGGCGGCGCTGAACGGACAGGCGAAGGGGAAGGTAACGCCGATCAGGCGGTAGCCTAGCGACTGCGCTCCGGCTTTACGAGCGCGAGCCAGAGAGCCTAGCGGCTGCGGCTTGGAGCGGATGGGTCAAAGACCCAAAGAGCCAATCATTGTCCGCCGCGAACCGGCCAGACGAAGACGGTGGCCGACTTGCCGCCGTGGCTGCCGATGCCGCCGTTCAAGGTCACGAACCAAGCTGCCCCCGGGGGGTCTCTACGACCGACGACGACGACCAATAGAACGACGACTGCACGTCCATGAAGGGGTGCCACAGGGGCAGGGCAGGATTCAACTCGCCGTAGTCCACCAGGCTCAACAGCTCTTTGATGTTCGGCAAACGCCAGTCCGAATAGGTCATCGCAGTGTAGTTCGTGCAGGCGATGGACATGGTGTTGAGATCGTCAACCCAATCCAGGGCCGCTTGCCAGATCTTGGTCGCGGAGGGACAGTTCGCGTCTTGCAACCAGATCAATCTCGTCAGGTTGTCCCTCACCGTGCCGTCCAGTTTGTCCGAAAACCGGGGCGTCGGCCAGGTCACACCACGCTGAAGCTCTCCATCCTCCCCGGTCCCGGTGCAGGAACGAGAGTTGCCGTCCTCGTCGAAACACTGCGTCGCATCAACGCCCGTGTCCTCCACCGGCGCCGAACCCGCCACGGCCGCTGAACCCTGCACCGAACCGTCCGGGAACTTGAAACCGCCCGACGTCGACTCGATCATCCCGTCCGCCGAGATCACCGTCTGCGCTCCGAGCGGTCCGAATGCGAGCCCCATCCAAACGACATGAGCGGCTCCCACCGCTGCCAGGGCCAGTCTCCTGTTGCCGATCCACTTCATTTCGAGCCTCCTTTCGAGCCGAGGAAAGGAAGGGCGCAGACCTCAGACGCGAGAACCCGCGCCCAATCAATTCGACTAGTTGAGGGGGATTGTAGCAGTCGGCCTACGCGCACCTAGCCGCTGATCCGGTGAGACAGGCAGCCGATCGGATCTCGGGCGAGATCGCGGCTGCGATGAGTGGACGTGCGAGGAGGGAAGTCGCGCCTACCCGGTTGCTAACCCAACTTGACAGCTAGGAGAGAATGTGTCCATGGATACCTTCGGGGACAGGCTGAAATCTGAGCGGGAGGACCGCGGGCTGAGCATTCAGGCCGTGGCCGAGATTCTCCGCGTCGATCACGACCGCTTGCGGGCTCTCGAACGCAACGACTTCGACGCGCTGCCCGACGAGGCCGTGATGATGGACTGTCTCAATGCATATGCCGAGTGTTTGCAAGTCGATGCCGACCTGATGATCGAGGACTATGTCCGAGAACGCGACCAATGTCTGCGAAGGCTCGAGGACGTCATGGTGGAGCAGGTCGCAGAGACCGCGCCCGCTGCGATCCCCACCGAGGCGGAACGTCGGCCGCGATTTTCGCCCTGGCTCGTCGCGCTGGTCGTCGTGGGAATCGCGATGCCCGCAGCGTGGTGGATGCTCTCGCGAGACGGGACTGCGCCGAGGCAGGAGACGTCGTTGGCCACCGCTCCGGTCGAGCCGCAGCCGCTCTCGTTGAAGACGCCGGCCGATGTCGCACCGACGCCGATGGAGCCACCCGCGGCTCAATCCGCTCCCACAGCCCCGGCCCGGTCGTTGCTGAGTATTACCGAATACGGTGTCGGAACCGCCGTCGAAAACCTGCACCTCGTGGGCCAGGGCGACCGCTTCGCCGAGGGAACGCAGGTATCATTTTGGACCCGCGTGCAGGGCGGAACTCGCGGCGACAGGATCGACCACGTCTGGCTTCGGGAAGGCGTGACAGTGGCGCGCATTTCGCTGGAGGTCGGCGGGTCGAACTGGAGAACGTACAGCACCAAGACTCTCTACGTGGGAGTCGCCGGCGACTGGGCCGGCGAGGCACGTGACGACGCAGGTCGCGTGCTGGCCCGCAGCGAGTTCGTCTGCGTCCCCTGAGACTCAAGATCCCGCCACCACTCAGCGCTACGCGCACCTAGCAGCCGACCCCTTGAGACAGGCAGCGGATCGAATCTCAGGCGAGATTGCAGCGGCGCTTGATGGAAAAGCAAAAGGGCAGGTAGTACAAATCAGAGAACGCTAGCCAACCGGCCCGGTGTGGAGTGCTGGACCAAAAGAGACGACAGACTCCTTAAGTCCGCCTCCGCTCCCACTTCACCACTCGGCTCATCGCCTCCATTGGCGGAGATTGGCTGCTGCGAGGCCAGGTACGCTTCTCGTAATTTCTTCTCCGAAGCCGAGAGCCCGAACTCGTCTACTCGGAAGGCTTGCGCCCCCTCTGGGTCTTCCGGATTAAGTGTCCTCAAGACCGCAACGACGGACGCCTGAAGACCGTTGAGGGAGTTCACCAGGGTCAGATGAGACTGGCCAACTTCCCATTTCAGTGTCTGGATATCGGTGTGCGGGTTGTGGTTAAGGAAAAGGGCTCGTTGTGCAGTCCACAATGTTAGCTGCAACGCCTTGATTTGGCCGAAGACTGCATACAAAGAGTTGATGAGCGGCTTTCGGTGCCGTTTCTTTTCTTGCTGGAAGATGATCAGTTGGTAGATATTTAGACTGATTGCAGCGATCGACAAGCTGAGGAAAATCACCTCAAGCATCGTCAGGCTTAGAAACGCCTCGGTGGTCTGGACGACTTGGTTTGGCTCCAACGGTTACTCCTCTCTCTACTATTCCTCCCCTAGTCTACTGTTCACAGTCCCTCAAGCCGAGCGCCGACAGCTATGGGGCTCCTGGAAGGCGAAGGATGTTCGCAAGCGCGATGTTGTACCCGCCGGCAAAGCTGACCGACGAGAACGAGAGGGCCTAGCCGGTAGACTGGCTCGAACAACAAAGGTGCCGCCCATGAACGTCAACGAGTTATCAATTCGTCTCGAACGGGAGTACGAACGACATGGTCTATAGGCCTCTCGGGGCACTCGTACTCATCGGCCTGTTGTCTTCAGCGGCTTCAGCAGAGAGCCCAGTGGTCCATGCAGGAGGGCATCTGCTGAAGCCAGGACCGAAAAGGGCGGCGGGAATGTACCTATATGAAGATCGGATCAGATTCGCCGTGAGCGAATCAGACTACCTCATAGTCGAAAGAGCCGATATCAAAGGGATTGAGTACCAGAGCGGGAAACGTCGTGCATCTGTTGGCACCATGTTTACCTTTGGTGTCATTGGCGCGATCGCCGGGAAACGGACAATGACCACTATAGGAATCGCAAAGACAGATGGTGAAATCATCATCTTCAGGATGAAGGGCAAAGATCTCCTACATGTCACGATGGCGTTGGATCAGTTTATGGAAACTTTGGAGACGGAAGGTGTTTTGCCGACCGAAGCCAGCGGCGAACCTTGTTCGGGGCGCGAGACCTGTACTCTCGGGCAAATCGCAGCTATGGCGCGAGCGGGTCTTCCAGACGAAAAAATCGAAGCCGCGTGTAGTGACAGCCGCTAGCACGACTCTCGATCTAGCCTATTGCACGTCCCCAGGGTCGAGCGCAGCCTCCCAGATGCCCGAATGCGGTCGGGAGCCGAGGCCAACGTAGCCGACCTGGCGTACACTTTGCCTCGAACAACAAACGGAGGTGCCGCCCATGAACATGAACGAGCTAACCGATCGTCTGGAGCGCCTGGAGCGGGAAAACCGCAGGATGAAGCGAGCGGGGCTAGCCGTGATTGGGTTGGCCCTGGCCGTCGCACTGATTGGAGCTGCGACGCCCGACGAGATCCCGGAGGTGATCGAAGCGCGGTCGTTCAGAGCAGTTGGCTGGACCGACGATGGGGTTCGCACAGAGATAAGCGGACACGGTATCGAGATTTTCGATTTTGAGGGTGATCTGCGCACGGACATGGACGAAGGCAGCTTCTTTGTGTACGACCTAGACGGCAAGTCTGGCATGGGCATGTTTTCGTCCGCCATCGAGTTGAACGTAAACGGCAAGACCCGCGCTGAAATGGACGCTAAAGGCTTCTTCTACAGCGACGAGAAGGGCCAGACCCGAGCCCTGCTAGGAGTCGTCGAGACTGTTGCCAAGAAAACCGGCGAAGAGTCTCGCTTCACGGCAGGAGTAGCGCTCTTCGACGATGACGGCGATGTGATCTGGATGGCTCCGCAGTAGGCAAGGGCGGGTCGCGAGCGGCGTGCGGACGCCCCCTGACGGTCGATCTCACCAGTCCATGACGCTGTTACCGGCACGCACAACTCGTCCAGATCAAGGCGACTCAACGCCGCTCGGTCGGGGTGAAGGCCGTTGAAACTCCTATCCATCGTCGACAGCGGAAGAAAGTTCTGAAGGAGGGGGTATGAGTTCCTCGATCACGAAGGGGGCCGGAATGGTGATAGCGGCACTGCTGCCTATTCTGCCTCTGCTGGGAGCCGCACCCGTGGAGACGACTCCTTCGGCTCCGGACGGCATCGCCTGCGCGGACCTCATGGCACTGGAGTGGGGTGGCTTCGCCCTCGACAGAGCCGAGCTGCGCGACGCGGACGCGAACAACCCGGCGCACTGCCTGGTCCAGGGAACGGTCCCCTCGGCCATCCGCTTCGAGTTACTCCTTCCCCTGCCCGAGGCTTGGAATGGACGTTTCGTGATGGGCGGTGGAGGCGGCTACGTCGGTAGCATTCAAAACCAGGCGACGGCGGGGTCGGGCGTCGAGTCACCGCTCCAGCGCGGCTTCGCCACGGTCGGAACGGACACCGGTCATCAGGCCAGCAGAATCCAAGCGAACTGGGCGCTAGGGCGTGACGATCTGGAGGTTGACTTCGCGCACCGGGCCGTGCACGTGACTGCCGAGACCGCCAAGACCATCATCCACCTCCACTACGGAAGCGACATCGCGTATTCGTACTTCATCGGATGCTCACGGGGCGGCGGCCAGGGTACGATGGAGTCGCAGCGCTACCCCGACGACTTCGACGGAATCGTGTCCGGCGCGCCGGCGAGGGACTGGGCGGGTATCGGCGCACAGTTTACTCAGAGTCAGTTGTTACTCTACCCCGACCCATCGGCTCCGCCGGTACTCGATGCAGATGCGCGAGCCTTGCTCGAACGCGCGATCCTCGAGCGCTGCGACGACCTCGACGGGGTCATGGACGGCGTGATGAGCGATCCTCGGCGGTGTTCCTTCCAGCCCGAGGACCTTCCTCGTTGCACCGCTGGCGAAAGCGGCTCGGACTGCGTGACCGACGCTCAGGTTGCGGCGATTCGGGCGATTTACGACGGCCCGACCGTCAATGGCGAACACGTGTACTCGGGCTTGCCTTTCGGAGGAGAAGGCGAGCTCGCGGGCTGGGGGCAGTGGATCGTGGGGGCTCCGAATATTTTGGGGCCCGGGGTCAACAATCTCCATAACGCGTTTGGCGTCGAGTTCTTCAGGTACTTCGTGTTCGACGACCCCGACTGGGACTTCACCAAGTACGATTTTTCCACCTGGGCCGCGGATACTCGGGCCGCGGCTGAGTTGCTCAACTCCACTCGTACGAATCTCACGGACTTCGAAACAGCGGGTGGCAAACTCATCCTGTGGAACGGCTGGTCGGATCCCGCCATCTCGGCGCTCGCTTTGATCGACTACTATGAGGGAGTGCAGGCGGAGCACGAGAATGCTGAAGACTTCGTGCGACTCTTCCTATTGCCCGGTGTGTTGCACTGCGCGTCGGGCCCTGGGCCGGATCAGGTCGAGTGGCTCGACGTCATTCAGTCCTGGGTTGAGGAAGGGTCGGCGCCCGATCAAGTTCTAGCCTCACGGCGGACGAACGGGGAGGTCGAGATGCAGCGCCCGGTATGCGCCTACCCAGCTGTCGCGCGGTACGACGGGACCGGCGATGCCAAGCGCGAAGAGAGTTTCAGTTGTGGCGGATGAGGGGTCGTGTCACCCGCGTGCTGTACGGTTTGGCTCGACCTGCGCAGTCCAGACCTGGCTCCTCGCGGCCCGGGCGAGCAAACATAGAGCAAACACCGCGAGGACCTTCATCCGAGAACCGGGCTAGGCTTAGCCGAGGTGGCATCCCAAGCGCGGCCTTCCGCGGTGATGCCCTCGCTCGAGACTGCCGGCTCGGCTCTCAGGAGCAGCCGACGGTCTCGACCCGATCCGTGCCCTCGAACTCCTGGCCAGAAAACGTCTCACCGACCACGCCTACGTCCGGAGCTTGCTTCACCTGAGATACCCCAACGACCTCAAGGTGCGGAGTTGCTCGGGGGTGAGCGGCGACTCCTCACCCGGCGTGAACTGCTGCGCCAGCGACTGGTGCGCCTCGAACTGCGCTTCGAGGAACGCCGTGTAGTGCTCCACCAGGTCGGGCCGCTCCTCATGCAGGCTGCTCAAGGCGTGCGGGTCGTTCCACAGGTCGTACAGCAAGAGCGGCACGGGCCGGCGCTGTTCCTCTTCTTCGTCCGGGTCGGGGTTGATCTCCAGCGACGCGCCCCAGCGTCCGTCGATCACCTCGATCAGGCCCCGGAGCTCCCCCGTCTGTGGATCAACATCGAACTCATCAAAAATCACGGGCCGCGGTTCCCACCCGTCCGTCCCCAGCAGCAAGGGTGCGAGGGACTGCCCTTGCATGATTTCGGGCATCGGCAGACCCGCAAGATCGAGAATCGTCGGCAGAAGGTCGATCATGGAGACAGGATCAGAAAAACGCTGTCCTGGGGCAATGCGCTCCGGCCAGACGACGATCAGCGGAACGCGGGTGACGTGAGGCCTGAGCAGTGCCCACTGCCCGGCAGGCGGCATTGGATCGAGCCGTCGGGGACTCGCCCCCGGATAGCCATGATCGGAGGCCACGATCAAGAGCGTGTGTTCCCACTCACCGGCCGCTTTGAGGCGCTCCACCAACCTGCGGATCTGGTAGTCGTTGTGGGCCATAGTCTCGTCGTAGAGTCCCTGCTCGGCATGGGCGTGCGCGACCCGGTTGACCCCCGCGGCGTCATAGTTGCCCAGCCTGAAGCCGCCTGCACTCCTCAGCTGGCTATCCCATCGGTAGTACGTCTCGCGCAGTTCGGGGCTGACAAACAGACCCGCGAACGGAGCGGCCGACTGAAACGGCTGGTGCACGTCGGTGGTCTGGAAATGCACCCAATACGGCTCGCCCGGATAGGCACTCCGCCAGTTCCAGTAATCCCGGTGGAGTTCCACCGACGAGGTGGAGTTCACCTCGGCACC
>JADFQD010000184.1 GCA_022561975.1 Acidobacteriota bacterium | reverse complement strand
CCCGCCCCGAATTCGTGCCCGAAGCGGTGCGGCGCTGCGCCTCCCTCAACCGCCCGCTGCCGCTCGGCTACGGCCAGACCATCTCCCAGCCCTACATCGTCGCGATCATGACCGATCTGCTCGAGACCGAGCCCGGGGACAAGGTGCTCGAGGTGGGCACCGGCTCGGCTTACCAAGCGGCAATCCTGGCCGAGCTGGTGGACAAGGTCTTCTCGATCGAGATCATTCCCGAGCTGGGCGAATCCGCCCGCGAGCGGCTCACGCGGCTGGGCTACGAAAACATCGAGACCCGCGTCGGCGACGGCTACTACGGCTGGGAGGAGCATGCCCCGTTCGACGCCATCATCGTCACCGCCGCCGCCGGCCACGTGCCGCCGCCGCTGTTGGAGCAGCTCAAGCCGGGGGGCCGCATACTGATTCCGGTCGGCAGTCCCTTCTGGGTCCAGCACCTCATGCTCGTGACCAAGAGCAACGACGGTGAGATCCGGAGCCGGCGGGTGATGCCGGTCGCGTTCGTGCCTCTTACCGGCGAGCATTAGCCCGGCGTGCCGCTCCGCCTCGCGATCGGCCTCGTCTCGGGCGCCGCCCTAGCGTACGAGCTCCTGCTGATGCGGCTCTTCTCGATCGTCCAGTGGCATCACTTCGCGTACATGGTCATCAGCCTGGCGCTCCTCGGCTATGGCGCGAGCGGCGCGGTGTTGACAGTTTTCAGGCGGCCGTTTGTCGAGCGCTTCGAAACTGCGTTCTTTTCGATGGCCATGCTCTTCAGCCTTTCTGCGGTCGGGTGCTTTGCCTTCGCCCAGCGCTTGCACCTCAATCCTCTCGAGCTCGTCTGGAGCGGACGCCAGTGGGGAGTTCTGGCGGTCGTCTACCTGCTTCTGGCGGTTCCCTTCCTCTGCGCCGGTGGTGCAGTGGGCCTCGCGCTGGTTCGGTTCCGGGAATCGATCCATCGCATCTACCGCGCCGATCTCCTGGGCGCGGCCGCCGGTGCGGCAGGAATGATCGGGCTCCTCTACTGGCTCAGGCCGGCGCACTGCCTGCGCGTGGTCGCCCTGGCGGGCAGCTTGGCGGCCGTGATATCGCTTGCCGGGCTCACCGGCCGAAAGGGCAGGGCATGGCGGGCGGGAGCGAGCGCGCTCGCGATCGTGGTGCCCTTTCTATGGCCGTCCTCCTGGCTGGAGCCCCGGATGTCGGAGTACAAGCCGCTGGCCATGACCCTCGCTACCCCGGGCACCGAGGTCGTGGCCGAGCGCTCGAGCCCGCTCGGCTCCCTCGCGGCGGTCCGCTCCGAGCGCATCCCGTTTCGCATCGCCCCGGGTCTGAGCTTCGCCTTCCGGGGTGAGATTCCCGAGCAGGTCGTGGTGTTCGACGACGGCGAGGTCCGTGCGGTGATCGACCGCGCTTCCGACCGCTCTTGGAACCGGCAGGACCCGAGGCTCGACTACCTGGACTACCTCCCGCTGGCACTGCCCTTCCACCTGCTCCGAGCCGAGCGGAGCGCCGCCCGAACTCGTGTCGCGCTGCTCGGCGCAAGCGGCCTCGCGCTCGCTCTGCGCCACGGCGCCGACGAGATTCACGTCATGGAAGGGAATCCGCAGTTCTTCGACCTCGTGACCGGCGAGCTTGCCGAGTTTTCCGGCGGTCTCTTCCAGGGTCCTCGAGTCCACCTGTTCCCGGTCGACGCGCGCGGCTTTCTCGCCAGGTCGCAACCAGGATTCGACCTCATCATTCTGAACGCGGGCGAAGGCGGTGGAGCCTCCGCCGCCCGGTCGCTCGCCGCGACCTACGCGCACACGGTCGAAGCGTTCGCACTTTTTCTCGACCGCTTGAGCGACCGAGGCGTTCTGGCCGTGACGGGCGAGCTTCTGTCGCCGCCACGCGCGAGCTTGAAGCTCCTGGCCACGGCTGCCGAGGCGCTCGAACGCTCGGGTCGAGATCCGCTCCGCCACGTAGCCGTCATTCGGAGCTGGAACCGGTTTCTCATTCTGGTCAAGACCTCGGTGTTCACCGGTGTCGAGATTGAAGCGATCCGCGCGTTCTCCGAGAAGCGCTTCTTCGACCTCTCCTACCTACCCGGCATGGCCGAGACAGACGCCAATCGCTTCAACCTCCTCGACGAGCCGGAGCTTTTTCGCGGCGCCCAAGCGCTGCTCGGCAGGGACCGCGATCGGTTTATCCGTGACTACAAGTTCCAGCTCGAGCCGGCCACCGACGACAGGCCCTACTTCTTCCAGTTCTTCCGCTGGACCGCCCTGGCCGAGCTGCTCGAGCTACGCGCCCGTGGCGGGGCGGCGCTGATGGATCTCGGCTACGTCCTCCTGATCGCCGCCCTGTTGCAGGCGGCGCTGGCCGGGCTGCTGCTGATCCTGCTGCCACTGAGGCTGGTTCGGTCGCGCACTCAAAGGTCCGACCAGGGCACGGGGCGAGTGGGTCTCTACTTCCTCTGCCTCGGCCTCGCGTTCCTGTTTCTCGAGATCGCGTTGATCGAGCGCCTGACGCTTTTCCTGGCACGGCCGCTGGTCGCCGCGGCCGTGGTGCTCGCCGGATTTCTCTTCTTCGCCGGTCTCGGGAGCGGCGCCTCCCGGCGATTCGAGCGGCTCGCGGTGGCGAGAGGCCGCGACCCGATTCGGCTCGCCGCAGCCGGCATCGTGCTCCTCGCGGTCGGCCTTGCGCTGGCTCTGCCATCGTTGTTCGCGGTCACGATCGCGTGGCCGATCGCCGCCAAGATTGCGCTTGCCCTGGGCGTCATCGCGCCCCTGGCCTTTCTTTTGGGCATGCCCTTCCCCATCGGGCTGCGGCGAGTCGCGGCCGCGCGCGAAGACCTATCGCCCTGGGCCTGGGGGGTCAACGGTTGGGCCTCCGTGCTGTCCGCGGTCCTGGCCACACTGCTCGCGGTGCATTGGGGTTTCACCATCGTAATCGCCGGCGCATGCGGTCTCTACATGGTCGCCGCCTGGAGCGCGCCGGAGGCAAGCCGGTAGCTTGGGCGTTTCTCCAAGTGGAAGGACATCCCACCCCAACGGGCGGTCCCGGCCTGGGATCTGGGCGCTTTCGAGTCCGAGTTGAAGAAGGCCAAGGGGTGAGCTTTGCAGCTCAGCCTTGAGGCCGGTTAAGGATTTCGGCCTTTAGGTTTTCCCCAGTAGGTACACCGCTACGCCCGTGGCAAAGGCAACAGCCAGCAGCTAAAGACGGATCACTGCTCGATCCACACCAGGGTGGCGAATATGGTCGCAGTACGGTGCGCAAGTACCTGCGGCTATCGGAGCCACGTCGCCTGGAGCAAGGGGCTCCGCTGTGCGGTTTCGGTCGATCGGAGTGTCGCGATGGAGCCCGGGACCGCGAGTCCTCTGTGCTACGGGTGGGCGAGTGTGGTTGGCGGCGGGTCAGTGGCCGGCGGCGTCATTCTCCAGAGCTCTGCGCATTCCTCCGGCCAGGCCGCGAACCACCCCTGTGCCCAACACTATCTCTCCCACCGTCTCGTAGATGGGGCCCGCGTCAGTGAGCACACTGGAGATCAGCTCGATTTTCTCGACTTTGTCGTGTCTTCGAGCTTCGGCCAAAGACGAGTCCTCGAGCAGCGTCTCCGCGACACGTCCATCGCGGCGCGTGGCTCCTCTCCTGAAGCGCGCGAGAGTCACATGTGGCATCTTCAGCCGCAGACCGGCCAGCTCAGGGAACTCCCCTTCCAGCCGCTGTCGCATTGTTTCCGCTAGAGCAGAGAGACGAGACGCTCCTTCGACGAGCTCGGCGTACACGAGGCGGGGCCCGGCCCGTCCGTACAACACCCTTGTACGACCCAAGCAAATCGGGAAGCCCGGGTGCTTGGAAGTCGGCGCCAGAATAGTGAGGATCTTCTCGACACTTCTTTGGCTTTTGGCGCCCAGGAACAGATGCGTGAGATGCTCGCTGTCTCGAGGAACGGGCCGCACCGCACCTTGTGATGCCTCGATCAGCCTGGCGATCGCCTTCGAGAAGAAATGTCGGTTCGGCGCACTCAAACGTGAGGCTAGGAACAATCGCACAGACCGAGACTCTGCCACAGATCAGTCGGGATAGTGGCGGAGGGGGCGGGATTCTAGCCCGCCGACGAACGGCTCGTCGAGCAGCTCCTTGAGATAAGAAGGAGCTGCGCATAGCCGCTGGGCCAAGGACGAAGGTTCTTCGGGCCGGATCCGACGAGCCCCGAGCGCTGACCCCTCGGCGGGCTAGTATCGAGGAGGCACAGGCCGGCGAGGCCAGGCCCGGGCAACCTGGATCCCTACCACGACCTAAGAAAGTAAGAGGCTTTCGTCCGTGCCACCGAAAGTACCTACTCCGGAATCACGAACTTCACCACGACGGAAGCTTACGGTCGACACGGAGGTCGACCGCTACAACCGCGGTCGGTCGACCCACGTCGGCTTCGCTCTGGCACACGGAGGTCGACCGCTGCAAGCCCCGACCGGCACTAGCAGCCCGTGGGAGAAGTCCTGCGGGTAGCGTTGGGAGCGCTTTCGGGTGCGCTGCAAGGCGACGCGACGCAGGCGATGCGGT
>JADFQD010000069.1 GCA_022561975.1 Acidobacteriota bacterium | reverse complement strand
GGTGAAGCTTGCCCATGATCTCAAGAAGAGAAAGGTGGTTTTCAACACGCCACGATTCCATGCGTGGGTTCATTACTACCCCGACCCTGGGGACAAGGACGACATGCATTGCCACAACGCAGACCAGACTTTTTTCGTCATCGAGGGAGAGTGCACTATGCATTTCCCCGACGGCGGGAAGGCCGTGATGAAGCCGGGTATGGCTGCCCTTATTACCGGAGGGTCCTTTTATCAGTTGGAAAATACCGGCCCTGGACCGATGGTGCTTATGGGGAACCGCTCCGGCCCCTCCGAAGCGATCCAACACATCAACCATGAGTTACGAATGGACATTAAAAAGCTGCCCCCCGAAGAGATGCAAAGAATCCGTCACGGCGGCAAGGTCAGTTCTACCCCAGACCGCCATCAGGGGAGGTCCTGACCTGCCTTCGCAACTCCTCTAAGCAAGATCCATAGGTAGCGGAATCCTAAGCTAAAAAGGATAATGCCGCCGCCGATGAAGGTCGAAACAGAAGGTACTTCACCGACCACAAGGGCCACCCAGATAGGATTCAAGACCGGTTCGATCAACACGATGAGAGCCGCCTCCTGAAGAGAGATCTTCTCTAGCCCTTTGGAAAAAAGAAAGTAGGGGATACCCAGCTGAACCACCCCCATGACGGCCAGGGCTAGCATCTCTCCCCCCGAGACAAGCAGTTGCGATATCACCACGGGAAGAAGTCCTAGAAAACAAACGAGATTATTAACGAACGTCAAGAAACCGGGGTTGACCCCCTTCAGAAAGCGCAGGTTGGTCATATAGATCGAAAAAAGGAGCCCGCTAAGGATAGCTGCTACGACTCCCTCAGCGTCCGGCTGGCCAATACTGCCGGCAAAAATAACTCCCACCCCAACCATCCCCAAAAGAAGGGTTATGAGATTGAGCTTTACGATCGCCTCGTGGAATAATAGGCGGGCAAAAATGAAAACATAAATCGGCGCCGTGTATTGCAAGACAATGGCATTGGCCGCGGTGGTCAGCTTGTTGGCCAGAACAAACAGCAGGAGGGCCGCCCCGAACGCCAGCGACACCGGTACGGTCCGCCGGTTCCAGCCGCGCCGGGCTGCGGGCACCGCCAGAAAGAGAAAAAGAGCTGCAATCCCGGCGCGCAAGCCCGCCACCTGCCAGCCGTCCAGGTCGCTCGCCTTGACCGCGGCGCCGCCGGTCGAAAACAGAATCGCTGCCGCCAGAACCTGAAATCTGGCGATCGCTGAACCGGTCCCGAGGCTAGTCACGAGCGCGGGCCTGGAGGGCCCGCTTCCAGGCCTCGGTTGTACCCAGAGACTTCTCACCGAGCACCCAGCGGGGCTTCGGCTGATGTTGCCACACCAGCCCGAACCGCTCGACGGCGACCTTATGGATGTGATTCACCGCATCCTCGGGTGAGTCGGTGATCATGAAACGATCCACGTCGAGAGCCGAGATCGTCCCGCTGGCCACCATTCGCTCGTTCATGAAGTCGAGCAGATCCCCCCAATAGTCGGTGCCCATGAGGACCAGCGGAAACCTGTCGATCTTGCCGGTCTGAATGAGCGTCGCTGTCTCGAAGATCTCGTCCATCGTTCCGAAACCTCCAGGCATGAGGACGAAGGCGTAGGAGTACTTGACCAGCATCACTTTGCGCACGAAGAAGTAGCGGAAGTCGACCCAGCGATCAAGATAAGGGTTACAGCTCTGCTCGTGAGGCAACTCGATGTTGCATCCGACCGAGAGGCCGCCGCCCTCCTTGGCGCCGCGGTTGGCGGCCTCCATGATCCCGGGCCCGCCGCCGGTCATGACCGCGAAACCGCGCCGCGCAAGCCGTTGCCCCACTTCCCGCGCCATGGCGTAATAGTGGTTCTCCTCCTTGAACCGGGCCGATCCGAACACCGTCACGCAGGGTCCGATGAAATGCAGAGCCCTGAAGCCCTTGAGGCACTCCAGGAAAATCCGAAAGGCCCGGGTCACCTCCGAACTGCGACGCTCGGGACCGCGCAGGAAGCGGCCTTCGTCCGGCCGCACGGCGACCTTTCCCCAGTGTCGGTTATCGCCGTTGTTATCCGCTACGCCGTCGGTTTCCTTCATATCTACCTCCGTGAAGTCACCTCTGTGTACCACAGGACTCTCCTCGGTTGTAGCGGTCGACACGCCTGTTCCATTCAAACCCTTTTCCATGCTAGAAATCGCCCAGGCACGCCCGACCCGGCGCCGCCGCATAAGGAGAATCCGAATGAGCGACGCAAAAACTCTGATCGACCTCGAAGACAACTACGGCGCCCACAACTACCATCCACTCGATGTCGTGCTGTCGCGCGGCGAGGGCATCTGGGTTTGGGACGTCGAAGGCAACAAGTACATGGATTTTCTGGCCTCGTACTCGGCCGTCAACCAGGGGCACTGCCATCCCAAGATCGTGGAGGCCCTGGTCAGGCAGAGCCGGAAACTGGCACTGACCTCCCGCGCCTTTCGCAACGACCAGCTCGGGCCCTTCTTCAAGGAGCTGTGCGAGCTCACCGGCTTTGAAAAAGTGCTGCCGATGAACACCGGCGCCGAGGCGGTCGAGACCGCGATCAAGGCGGCTCGCAAGTGGGGCTACAAAGTCAAAGGGGTTCCCGAAGGACAGGCCGAAATCTTGGTCTTCGACAATAACTTCCACGGCCGTACGACCACGATCGTCGGCTTTTCGTCGGAGTCTCAGTACCAGGACGGTTTCGGCCCGTTCACGCTCGGCTTCACACTGCTGCCCTATGGCGACTCCGATGCCGTGCGCGCGGCAATGAATCCGAACGTGGTCGCGATCCTGATCGAACCGATCCAGGGCGAAGGCGGCATCATCATTCCCCCGAAGGGCTACCTCCGACTCCTACGCGAGCTTTGCGACCAGCACAACGCCCTGCTCGTCGTCGACGAGATCCAGTCGGGCCTGGGCCGCACCGGCAAGCTCTTCGCCTACCAACACGAAGACATTCGACCCGACATGGTAACCATCGGCAAGGCGCTCTCGGGCGGCATGTACCCGGTCTCTGCGCTGCTGGCCGACGACGCCGTGATGAGCGTTTTTCATCCCGGCGATCACGGCTCGACCTACGGCGGGAATCCGGTGGCCGCAGCGGTCGCCCGGACGGCGATGCGGGTACTCCTCGAGGAAGGCATGATCGAGAACTCGGCCAAACTCGGAAGCTATCTGATGGATCGGCTGAGCGCCCTCGACTCGCAACACATCAAGGAGATCCGCGGCAAGGGCCTCTGGATCGGTATCGAACTGCACCCGGAAGCCGGTGGCGCGCGCCATTTCTGCGAGCAACTGATGCACGATAGACTTCTGTGCAAAGAGACTCACGAGCACGTCATTCGTCTCGCGCCACCGCTGATGATCACCAGAGAGGAACTCGACTGGGCCCTCGAGCGGGTCGAGCGGGTGTTGGCGACCGAAGCGGTCGCGGTCTGACCGTCCAGTGTCCCTACCAATCGACCGTCAGCCGCCGCTCCTTGCCGTCGTCGCCGGTCAGCAGCACGTAGCCCATTCTGCGGCCAAAGAGGTACAGGTCCCGCAGAATCTCCACATCTTTGCGGCAGTACGCCTCGACCCGATCCAGACGCCCCTGCTTCACCCATTCGAGGGATTTCAGGCCATCAGCGCTCTTCTCGATTCCCAGCGTCGCCTGAGCCAGAGAATTCATCTTGGGCCTAACCTGGTGGTGCGCTTTCAGATCCGCCAAGAGATCCAGAGTCGGCCACTTGCGCTGATATTCGATCCCTGTGTAGCCCGCCAGAACCGGATAGTCGAAGCGCAGAATGTTGTAGCCGATCACCGCGTCCGCAGTGTCGAGAAGAGTGATGAGCTGTAGGATTTCGTTCTCTCGAAAGACCTCGAAGCGGCCCTCCTGGAGATGACACACCACACCCAGGGCGACTCGCATCTTGTGGGCGTTGTCCCAGCCGCCGACCTCCCCGGCCGAGCGGTAAGTTTCGAGATCGAAGAGCATCGTGCGCCGGGGATGCCTGGCTATCGATATCGGGAGCCGGTCTCCGGAGTAGGCCGCTCCAGCCTCTCGACGACGCTTCTGCTGCCGGCTCTTTTCGGTCTCGGTCCGCAGTTCGGACTCTTCAAATGCCTCCGCCGGCACGATCTCGACCCGAGACACCCCGTTCGGACCGACCGCAAACTCCTCGCTGCCGAGCAGGTAGCGCAGCAGGCGCGCGGCGCCCTCCTTGTCGAGCGGCCGGTTGCCGTTGCCGCACTTGGGAGACTGCACACAGGACGGACAACCCGACTCGCAATCGCACCGCTCGAGCAGATCGACCACGCGACCCAGTAGATTCGGTAACTCGTCGAACGCCTTTCTGGCGATGCCCACTCCGCCCGGATGGCCGTCGTAGATGAACACGGCGCCGGTACCAAGCTGTGGATGAAGCGGTATCGAGATGCCGCCGATATCGTTACGATCACACAGCGCGAGCAGCGGCATGAGGGAGATCGCCGCGTGCTCGGAGGCATGAAGAGCGCCCATGAAATGGTGTTCCTTCGCACGCAGCGCCTCTTCGATTTCCCTCGGCGCGACCCAAACCAACGCCGCGGTCTCATAGCTCACCGGCGGGAGATCTAGATCGTGCTGGTCGATCGATTCCTGACCGAGGAGGCGCCGGCGCTCGAAGCCGGTCACCCGCTCGGTCACTCTCACGCGCACCATGAAGGCCTGGAGGTGACCGTCGTTGCGCTCTGCGAGAACTTCGAGAATGGTGGTGTCCTTCTGGGTCATCGGGGTCGTGTAGTAGTCCACCGAGACCGGCTCGACGTGCACCTTGGAGGCGTCGAGATCGAGCTCACGCACCAGGAACTGCCGCCCCCAATGGAGATAGATCGCCCCGGGATGGCACTCGTGCAGAACTCGGATCCCGTCCACGGTGCCGATCGTGCGCCCGGTCTTGGCTTCGAGAATCACCGAGGTACCGCCACCGCCCCGGAGGTTGACTTCTCCGTGCGGACGCGACACTCGCGAACCCAGTTCTTCGCCGCCTTTTTCTTCCACCAGATGCCCCTCGCGCAGGAGATCGCCTACGATCGCGGCGTGCGCTTCGAGATAGGCGGCGTCGAATTCCTTGTTCAGCGGCTTCTCCGCCGCCGCACACACGAGATGCGCCCGGCTCACCGGCTCGTTGGCGGGGTCGACGATCAAGCGCTCGAAAGGCTGCCCCAGAAACTCGGAAGGGTGCTCGAGAAAGTATTGGTCGAGCGCATCCGGTAGCGCCACCATCGCGGTCAGCGACTCCTTGCCGCCGCGCCCCACCCTCCCCGAGCGCTGCCAGGTGGCTATGACGCTGCCCGGATAGCCGACAAGAATGCAGGCGTCGAGACCGCCGATGTCGATCCCCATCTCGAGCGCCGACGTCGAGATCACGCCATCGAGCACTCCTGACGCTAAGTCCCGTTCGATACGCCGCCGCTCCTCCGGCAAGAACCCCGAGCGGTAGCTCGCCACTCGCTCGGCCTGCTTCGGATCTTGCTGGCGCAACCACGAGTACAGAAGTTCGGTGATCCGCCGCGCCTTGGTGAATACGATGGTCTTGAGCCCTTGCTTCAAGAATCGTTGCAGAAGTTGAAGGGAAAGCGTGTACGGACTCGCCTCCGGCCTGAAGAGGAGGAAGTGTCGTCCCTCTCTTGGCGCTCCCGACTCCCGAATCCAATCGAAGTCGCGACCCGCAAGCGCGCGGGCGAACTCGTCCGCGTTCACGGCGGTCGCCGACGACGCCACAATCGATGGATTGGCGCCACTCGCCCGACACAGGCGCACCAGCCGCTCGAGCACGTGATGGAAGTGGCTGCCGAAGATGCCGCGGTAGGTATGAAGCTCGTCCAGGACGATCCACTTCAGATCTTTCAGAAACGGCTCCCAGCTCCGCCATGAGCCCAGAATGCCCAAGTGCAGCATGTCAGGATTCGAGATCACCACCTGCGGGAACTTGCGCTTGATCCGGGCACGTTCGCGTTCCGGGGTGTCGCCGTCATAGATCGCGACCAGCGAACCATCACCCGGCAGCCCGACGGCCGCGCCCAAGCTTTCGAGCTTGATGCGCTGATCCTGTCCGAGCGCCTTCAGGGGATACAGAAAGAGCGCCTTGCCGGAAAGCCCCAAAACCGCCTCTTCGACAACCGGCAGATGAAAGATGAGCGACTTGCCGCTCGCCGTGGGGGTGGTGACCAGAAGATCATGGCCGGCCCGCACGGCTCGAAGCCCGCGGGCCTGGTGGCTCCAGAGCCGCTTCACTCCGGTAGTCGCTAGCGCCGCCGAGAGCTCGCTCGGCAGCGGCGGATCGAGTTCCTCGAACCGGGGCGCAACCGCATCGAGAAACAGCGCTTCGACGAGCTGCGGTCCGAGGCTCTTGTCTCGTTTGAGCGCTTCGACAATCTCCCTCATGGGAGCGTCAGAATACTCGAATCAACCCCGCTTCTTGCCGACCGCCTCTTCGAGATACGACCGAATCGTCTCGTGAGACGCGGGGGCCTTCCACAGGGCCTCGACCTCGTCATCGAAAAGCTGCGCGGTCCGGTCCGTCGTGTCGAGATGTGGACGACGCGGCTGGCGCTTGCTCAAGCTGAAGACGTCTCCGCCCAGGTTCTACAATGGTCAGGGCCAACGACCACCGGTGGCATCGGCCCTGGATCCCATCGGCACCGTAAACCCCAAGGAGGATTTGGATTGAAGGGTTTCAGCTTCTGTTTTCTCTTACTCTTCGTCGTCGTGACCTCCGCGGCCGCCGAGTGCCCGGGCGGCGAGGACTCTCTCCAGCAGCGCTGGCTCGCCCTTTGGGAGAGGCTTCGGCTGGTCGGCGCAGCGGGCGAGCACGAGCGGGTCTACCGTGAACTTGTCGCCAGGTACTGTGAGTCGCACAGGGCGTATCACACCCTCGCGCACATAAGACATACACTGGACGAACTCGACGCAGCCCGCGATTTGGCTCAGGACCCGGATGCGGTTGAGTTCGCACTCTGGTTTCACGACGTCGTCTACGACATCGGGGCCGGGGACAACGAGGAGGAGAGCGCGCGCATCGCCAGAGAGGCAGCGCTCGCGCTCGGCTTGTCCGAAACGTGGGCGGATCGAGTCTCCGACCTCATCCTGGCAACCCGACACGCCACCACACCGGTGGAGGCAGACGCCCAACTCATGGTCGACATCGACTTGTCCATCCTCGGACAGCCATGGCAACGCTTCGACGCCTACGAGGAGGAGATCCGGACCGAGTACGCTCCGGTCATCGGGGAACGTGGGGCGGCACGATTCAACGCGGGTCGGGCCGGCATCCTGAGGCGCTTTCTGGCCCGGCCGACGATCTACTCGACCGATTACTTTCAGGAGAAGTACGAAGAGTCGGCGCGAGCCAACCTCCAGCGTTCCATCGAGCGCCTCGAAGACCCGGACTGGACAAGAGCGGCGGGAGACGGGCAGAATCGGCCGCACTCATAGAAAGGAGCCCGCCTTTGCAGCTCGTTGTTCTGATCGTCTATTCGATTGTGCTCTTGGCGCTCGGTCTCTGGATCGGTCGACGGGTCGAGACCACCGACACGTTCTTCGTGGCCGGCCGCAAGCTCGGTCCAGTCCTTTTATTCTCGACGGTCCTCGCCGCCAATATCGGTGCGGGCTCAACCGTTGGCGCTGCCGGGCTCGGCTACAGCCACGGCCTCAGGGGGTTTTGGTGGGTCGGGTCGGCCGGCATCGGGACCCTGTTGCTGGCACTCTGGATCGGGCCCAGGATCTGGCGGCTGGCGCGCGAGCACGAGTTCTACACGGTCGGTGACTTCCTGGAGTATCGATATGGCAAGGAGGTCCGAGCCACGGTCGCGGTCCTGCTCTGGTTTGGCACTCTGGCCATCCTCGCCGGACAACTCATCGCCCTGGCCTGGGTCCTCAACGTGGTCGCCGACGTGCCCAAACCGTTGGGCTGTCTGATCGGCGGCGGTGTGATGACGATCTACTTCGCCGCCGGCGGCCTGTTGACGTCGGCTTGGGTCAACCTGGTGCAGCTGGTGGTGCTCGTGGTCGGCTTTGCCATTGCCCTACCCTGGGCCCTGATCAACGCCGGAGGATGGGCGGCAGTGGCGGCCGCGATTCCCGCGGGTACACCACTGGCGGAAACCTATTTCGATTTCTGGGGCGGAAGCTCGAGCTGGGCCTATCTGGCCTTGCTGGTGCCGGCCTTCATGGTTTCGCCGGGGTTGCTTCAGAAAGTTTACGGCGCGCGCGACGAGAGGACGATCCGGCTCGCCGTCGGCGCGAGCGCGTTCGCGCTCATGGCTTTTGCCGCAGTGCCGCCGGTTCTCGGGATGATCGCCCGAGTCTACGATCCAAGCCTCGCCAACGGCGAACTCGCACTGCCCCTGGTTCTGACCGTGGGATTACCCGTGGCGGTAGGAAGCATCGCGCTAGCGGCTGTCTTCTCGGCCGAGATGAGCTCGGCGGACGCGATTCTCTTCATGCTGGCGACGTCGCTGTCCAAGGACCTCTACAAGCGTTTCATTCGACCGGACGCCGACGACGGCCAAGTGCTCAAGATCGCGCGGTTGGCGTCGGTTGCGGGAGGAGCGCTCGGCGTCGCGCTGGCGATCGTCTTGCCGTCGGTGATCGGTTCGCTGAGCGTCTTCTATTCGCTCCTGGGCGTCAGCCTGTTCGTGCCTGTGGTGATCGGCTTGCAGTCGCGCCGGATCGGCACGGCCGAGGCGCTGGCCGCGATCGCGGGCGGTGTCGCCATGTTGATAGCCACGAGACTGGCGCCTTGGCGAGAGTGGTCGGGAGCCGGATGGGTCGGCTCGCTCAGTCCCAATACCTGGGGCCTGATCGCGTCGGTCCTCGTGTGCGCCGTGGTTTGGATACTGCGTTCTTCACGCCCAGCGAAAACCTAGGAAGACCAAAGCCTGACAGGAGAAGGAGAGTCATGTCGAGTTCGTTATTTAGTCTCGAAGGAAAGACTGTAGCCGTCGTCGGCGCCGGCTCGGGCATCGGGCGCGCCGTGGCGGAGGGATGCGCGGCCCACGAAGGGCGCGTTGTCTGTCTAGACATCAACCCCGAACCGGCCCAGGAAACGGCAGACACCATTCTCGGCAAGGGTGGGCATGCGGAGGCGGCGTGTGTCGATTTGTGCGATGGCGGCTCGGTCGAGGCCGTGTTCTCGACCATACGCGAGAGACACGGCAGCCTGGATGTGCTCGTCTGCACCCCTGCCATGAACGTCAGAAAGCCTCTACTCGACTACACCGACGAGGAATTCGATCGCGTGATTGGTCTCAACCTCAAAGGCGGTCTCCATGCCATGCAGTCGGCGGGACGGATCATGAGCGACCAGGGTTCCGGCAGCATCATCATGTTCTCGTCCATCCGTTCACTCCTGGTGGAACCCGGACAGGGCGTCTACGCCGCGACCAAGGCCGGCATCCTGCAAATGGCTCGCGCCCTCGCCGCCGAACTCGGCCCGAAAGGGGTGCGGGTCAACGCGGTGGCGCCGGGCGTCGTCGAGACTCCGCTGACCGAGCCGATCAAGGACGACGCGAATTGGTATCGAGCCTACGCGGACAGAAACATCTTGGGTCGTTGGGCGCAGCCCGAAGAGATGGTCGGTGCGACCGTCTTTCTGGCCTCCGAGGCCGCAAGCTACGTGACCGGTACGGTGATCTTCGTGGACGCGGGCTGGACGGCGACCGACGGCCGATTCACCCCACCCGGAATGTGACGAGCCTGGCTCCAGTAACTCCAGCAACTCCGGTTCGCTATCGCATTGCCGTCATTCCCGGAGACGGGGTCGGCAAAGAAGTGACCCCGGAAGCGCTGAGCGTCCTACGATCGGTCGCCGCGTCGGTCGACTTCTCCCTCGAGACCGAGGAATTCCCATGGAGCAGCGACTACTACGCTCGCTACGGCGAGATGATGCCGGCCGATGCTCTCGACACACTTTCGTCGTTCGACGCGATTCTGCTAGGCGCTGTGGGCTCACCCTCGGTGGCGGACCACATTCCAGTCTGGGGGCTGGTTCTGCCCATCCGCCAGCGGTTCGATCAGTACATCAATCTGCGGCCCATGCGACTGCTTCCCGGCTCCGCCACACCTCTTGCCGACCGGGCGCCCGAAGAGGTCGATATGGTCTGCGTGCGCGAGAACTCGGAGGGCGAGTACTGCGGCGTGGGTCGCCGGCTCGACCGAGGCGAGGACACCGAAACGGCCGAGGAGACCTCGGTGTTTTCACGGCGCGGCATCGAGCGCGTGGCTCGATTCGCCTTCGAAGTCGCCACGAAGCGCCCGCGGCGTCGCTTAGCGAGCGCCACGAAGTCCAACGCCCTACGACATTCGATGGTGCTCTGGGACGAAGTCGTGGCCGAGATTGCGCTCGAGTACCCGTCCGTCGAGGTCACCCGTTATCACGTGGACGCCCTGGCGGCTCGCATGGTGACCTGCCCCCAAACGCTCGACACAATCGTCGCATCGAACCTTTTCGGAGACATCCTGACCGACCTCGGCGCCGCGATCACCGGCAGCCTGGGTCTGGCGCCGAGCGGCAATCTGAATCCCGAGCGCGAGCACCCCTCGATGTTCGAACCGATTCACGGGTCGGCCCCCGACATCGCCGGCCGGGGAATCGCCAACCCGATCGGCGCGATCTGGGCCGGCGCCATGATGCTCGATCAGCTGGGTGAATCCGGAGCCCACGATCGCATCGTCGCCGCCATCGAGGCGGTGGTCGCGGCCGGTGCGGTCAGGACTCCGGATCTCGGCGGTGACGCCACCTGCAAGGAATTGGCCGCCGCGATCGGTGAGGCTCTCTAGATAGATAGGCACCGCTTTTCCTTACCCGACGTACGCGTCGGCGAGATCGAGGGCGCGATCGATCATGTCCAGCCCCTCCTGGATTTGCTCGTCCGTCACGATGAGCGGCGGACAGCAAAAGATCCAGTTCCAGCGCACGAAGGTGCTGAGGCCCTCTTTCCGAAAGAGCTGCGAGATCTTCGCCATCGGCTCGGTCAACGGACGGTTGAACGGACTCATGGGCTCGCGCGTCTCACGATCCTTGACCAGCTCGATGACGAAATGGAGCCCGGCGCCCCGAATGTCTCCTAGACAGGGGTGTTTGTCTCGGAGTTTTTCCAGGCCGCTTTTCAGGATCTTGCCCTTCGTGGCCGAGCGCCTGATCAGGTCCTCGTCCCGATAGACCTCGTAGCACGCGCAGGCGGCGGCGCAGGCCACCGCGTGGCTGCTATACGTGAGACCGCACCAGAGGGTGTTGTCCTCGAAATGCTCGGAAATCTCGGGGCTGACCGTGACCGCTCCGAGCGGTTGATATCCGCTGGTAAGCCCCTTGGCGGTGACCAGGAGGTCCGGTTCGACAAACGGGTAGTGATCGATCCCGAACCACTTGCCGGTGCGGCCGAAGCCACTCATGACCTCATCGATGATCAAGAGAATGTCATAGTCATCGCAGAGACTCTGGACACCTTTCCAGAAGACCTCGCCGCCCTGAATGATGCCGCTGGTTCCGCTGTAGCCCTCGAGCAGAAGCGCGGCTATGTTCTCCGCTCCTTCGAACTCGATGGTGTCGCGCATCTGATCGACCAGCGCCTGGTCGCCCTCGTCGGCAGTGCGTCCGCGATAGAGGGAACTACGATAGGCGTAGGGGTCGTGGATGCGCACGATCCACGGCACCCCCGGTTCGTTGGCCAGCCGCCGCGGGTCGCCGCCGGCCGTGGCGGCGGCGAATGTCCCACCGTGGTAGGAGCGGTAGCGGGTGAGAATTTTCTGGCGCCCCGAGTAGAGCCGGGCGATCTTCATCGCGTTTTCGACGGCATCGGCCCCCGCCAGAGTGAAGAAGCTCTTCGAGAGATCGTGAGGCGAGATCTCTGCGAGGATCTCGCCCAGGCGCGCCCGCGGTTCGGTGGTGTAGTCGGGGCGGCAGTAGGTGAACTTCTCGACCTGCTCTTTGATGGCGCGAATGACGTGCTGGTTTCCGTGCCCGATGTTGACGTTGATGAGCATCGACGACCAGTCGAGATAGCGCTTGCCATCGGCGTTCCAGAAGTAGACGCCCTCGGCGCGGCTCATCGTCAGCGGAAACCACTGACCCTGAGCGACCCAGGGCGCCAGCGTGTATTGCTTACTCTTCGAGGCGAGCTCTGCATGGTTCATACGCTGCAAGGTACCTCCGGCAAAGAAGGCTACTTCAAAAGACGATCCTCGAACAACCGGCACTCCCCGGCACCTTCATCGCTCCGAGACGGAAGAAAGCCATCTCGGCAGCTCTCCGAGTAGACACTCTCTTGCATGTCTTACCACTTGCCACGTAGGATTTTTTGTTAGATAATTGTCTCTCAAATGAAAATTGTGGCGAGCCACAAGACGCGCGCTGATCGCTCCCGCGGATCAGCTGCGAGTATCGCTTCCGGCATCAAAGCGGGATTCCGCGCCCGTCGATCATCACTGAGCGGTCCCATCGCCAGCGCAAATTCACAAAGGAGTCCTGCATGACTGGAAGAAGCTTGAAGACCCGAATTCCCAATTCGGTCGCCCCATCGGTGGTCGCAGTACTACTGGCAGTCGCCCTGCTGTTGCTGCCGACAGAGGCTTGGTCACAGGCGAGCGGCCAGTTGGCGGGCACCGTCACCGATGAATCGGGCTCCGTCCTGCCAGGCGTCACCGTCACGGTAACCAACCCGGGCACCAACCAGTCGCGAGTTCTGACCACCGGCGACGACGGCTACTTCGCGGCTCCACTTCTACCACCCGGTGACTACAACGTCACCGCGACCCTCGATGGGTTCAATACTCTCACTCGTGAAGGCGTCCGAGTTACGGCAGCCGAGACCTCTCGCATCAATCTGCAGCTGGCGATCGGCAAAGTCACCGAAGTGATGACCGTGACCGGCGATGCTCCGCTGATCGAGACCTCCAACGCAACCTTGGGAGTCGTGATCGACGAGCAGACGATCGTCGACCTACCGCTCAACGGCCGCAACTTCACGCAACTCGGCACGCTCACGCCGGGCGTGGTGGCGCCCCCCGCCCTTTTCGGAGGCGGCGATGGCGACGCCGACGCCGGTATCAACGGCTTCGGTCCGACCACTTCCGGTTTCAGCGTCAACGGCGTCCGCAGCCAGTCGAACAACTTCCTGCTCGACGGCTCGAGCAACAACGACACCTTCAACACGGGATTCGTATTGCGTCCGCCGCCGGACGCGATCGAGGAATTCAAGATTCTCACGCATTCCTACAGCGCCGAATTCGGCCGCAACGCCGGCTCCGTGGTCAACGTAGTGACCAAATCCGGCTCCAACAACTGGAACGCAAGCGCATGGTGGTTCAATCGGGACGACTCGAACGAGGAACGCAACTTCTTCTCGCCCGCGGATCAGCCCAAGCCGACGCTCGAACAGGACCAGTTCGGCGGTGCCATCGGCGGAGCCCTGATGCAGGACAAGCTCTTCGGCTTTGCCTACTACGACGGCTTTCGCAACATCCGCGGTACGACGCGCAACCTCGCAGTGCTGACGGCCGCTCAGCGCGCCGGCGACTTCTCGGGTTCTGCTGCCATCATCGATCCGCTAACCGGCCTGCCATTCCCCGGCAACGTGATCCCGGCAGACCGCCTGAACGCGAGCGCCCAACAGTTCATTAACGACTTCATGCCGCTGCCTAACTCGGGCGCCAACCGTTTCATCACGTCTCCAGACGCCACCGACGATCGCGATCAGTTCGGGCTCCGTTTGGACTATCGCATCAATGAGAGCAACAACTTGCTGGCGCGCTACCTGACCAGCAGCTCGGATCGTGAGATACCGGCCGTGGTCGAGCCGATCGGCACCACGGCGTCCTCGCAGCTCGATGACATCATGTTGTCCCACACCGCGATGATCAGCTCGACGACTTTCAACCAGGTGCGGTTTGCGCAAAACGAGATCGACGCCTCGCCGACGGTTACGAGCGGCATCCAGAACTCCGAGTACGGCCTGAACGTGCCCAATCTCAACGACTTGGCTGTCGGCCTGGCCCGGATTACGGTTTCGGGCTTTCCCAACCTGGGTGACCGACAACAGCCATTCGTGAAACGCGAGAACAAGGTAGTGCAGCTCACAGACGACTTCAGCTGGCTCAAGGGCCGCCACGCGATGAAATTCGGTGTGGACTGGCGCAAGGAGGAGATGTTTATCGGCTTCATCAACCGGCCGAACGGAGACTTCAGTTTCAACGGCCGCTTCACCGGCAATGCCGCCGCCGATTTCCTGCTTGGACTACCCGTGCAGTTTCGCCAGGCCAGCCCCGGAGCCGACGCGATCAACGAGGGAGAGGGAACTTCGTGGGCCGTCTACGCACAGGACGAGTTTCGCGTTTCGGCGAATGTAACCCTGAACCTGGGACTTCGGTACGAGCTGAACGAGCCTTTCGTGGACTCGGGGGACGGCCTGAACAGCTTCCGCCCCGGGCAGCAGTCCACGCGTTTCCCCGACGCTCCCACGGGGCTCGTCTACCCCGGCGACGCAGGCGTGCCGCGCGGCACCTATGATACCGACCGCAACAACTTGGCGCCGCGCATTGCGGTGGCTTGGGACCCGCAGAGCAACGGTCGGAGCAGCGTGCGCGCGGGGTGGGGAATCTTCTACGACAGCCTTCCGGGCCAGGGCGATTTCTTCCAGAACGCGGTTCTGGCGCCACCTTTCAACCCACTGCTGCAGATCGACGCCGGGGCCACCCCGGATCTGAGCTTCAACGACCCGCTCGCCAGCCTCACCGGTGGCGCGGTGGGCTTCCCGCCGGGCATCATCTTCCTCGGCTGGGGATCCGAGTTCACCACACCGAGCTACCAGCACTACAACCTGACCTACCAGCGCCAATTCGGCAACAACATCGCTGCCGAGGTCGGCTATGTCGGCTCCCGCGGCAAGAATCTGCCCATCTTCATCGAAACCAATCCGTTCACCGTCATCGACGTCGATGGCACGGCGACCCGTGGTCCGCGTCTGTTTCCGGCCTTCAGCCTGGTCCGTCCCACGTTCACGGTCGCCGAGTCCTGGTACGACTCGATCCAGACCAGCGTCCGGATGAGGCCGACCAACGGGCTGAACTTCCTGGCCTCGTACACCTACTCCGATGCCGAGGATCACGATTCGGCTCTCAACGTCGGTGGCGGCGAGGAGCGGCGACCGATCCTGGCCGCGGATCAGAACGATCCAGCCTCGATTCGGACGGTGCTCGATCGGGAGCGGGGGCAAGCGCGCTTTGACGTCAAGCACCGGTGGGTACTGAGCTTCGGCTACGAACTGCCCGGTTTCGAGAAAAAAGCTGGCGCGATGAAGGCTCTGCTCGGCGGCTGGCAGGTCAACGGCATCGCCCAGATGCAGACCGGCTTCCCGTTCCAGATCAGAACCAGGTCGAGCAACATTCAAGGGCTCAGCGGCCGGCCGGACCTCATATGCGACCCGAACGCGGGCCCCGGGACGACGGCTGAGTGGTTCGACACCAGCTGCTTCGTGGAACTCCCACGTGCGGCAACAGCGTTGCGGCAGGGCAACATGGGCCGAAACGTAGTGCGAGGCCCCGGCTTCGAACGGGTGGACCTGTCGCTGTTCAAGAACATTTTCATCAAGGGCGACCACCGGCTCCAGTTACGGATCGAAGCCTTCAACGCGTTCAACAAGCTCAACCTGGGCACTCCAGGGTTTCGGATGGGAACCTCGAGCTTTGGCCGGATCACGTCCACCAACGGCGACGGCCGAATCATCCAGCTCGGACTGAAGTACAACCGATAGTTGTTGGCGAACCGGTCGATGGGGCATCTCGAAGCCCCATCGACCTTGCTTTTCCGCTCGCTGATGCCACCGTCCGGTAGGCTGTCCGTGGTGAGACCTTACTAGCCAATGTCTGATCTACGTGCCTGATCTGCGCGCAAGAGTCCTCGACCAAGTCGACGCGCTGCGCGACGAGATGGTCTCGTTTCTGGTCGAACTCCTCCGGGTGCCGACGGTCAACCCTCCCGGAGACCACTACGAGGATTGTGCCCAGCTGATCGGGAAACGACTCGAGGAGCAGGGCTTCGAAGTCGAGTATCACGCGGCTGAGGGACGGCCGGAGCACACCGCTACCCACCCGCGCATCAATGTCGTCGGCGCTCGGCGGGGCGAGGGAAACGGTCCCGTGGTTCATATCAACGGCCACTTCGACGTGGTGCCGGCCGGCGAAGGGTGGACCGTGGACCCGTTTGGCGGCGAGATTCGCGACAATCGGATCTACGGCCGCGGCAGCTGCGACATGAAGGGTGGTCTGGCGGCCGGCATCTTCGCCTACGAGGCGTTACGCAGAGCCGGCGCTCGGCTCGCCGGCACGGTCGAAATCAGTGGCACCGTCGATGAGGAAAGCGGCGGCTTTGCCGGCGTCGCCTGGCTCGCCGAGCACGGCCGGATCGCCAAAGGCCGCACCGACCACGTGATCATTCCGGAGCCGCTCAACGTCGATCGCATCTGCATCGGCCATCGCGGCGTGTATTGGTTCGAGATCCTCACCAAGGGTCGAATCGCGCACGGCTGCATGCCGTTTCTCGGCGTGAGCGCCATCGACCACATGGGCGCGATTCTGGAGGCCATGCGCCTCGAACTACAGCCCGTCCTGGCAGCGCGGACGACCGAAATGCCGGTGGTTCCCGAGGGCGCTCGGCACTCGACGCTCAACGTCAACGCGTTAGTCGGAGGTCAGCCGGCCGCAGGGATCCAGAGCCCCTGTGTGGCGGATCGCTGCCGCGCCATCTTCGACCGCAGGTTCCTGATCGAGGAGGGGTTCGAGGCGGCCAAGGCGGAGATCGTCGAGTTGCTCGAGCAAACCGCCGGTCGTATTCCGGATCTCGAGTACGAACTCGACGACCTGATGATCGTGCACCCGGTACAGGCTCCGGCGGGCTCCCCTCTGGTCGCGAGCCTCAAACATTCGATCTCGGAGGTTCTCCACACCGAGCCGGACATCGTCGCCTCTCCGGGCACCTATGACCACAAGCACTTCGCCCGCATCGCCGGAGTCGAAGACTGCGTCGCCTACGGTCCGGGGATTCTGGACCTCGCCCACCAGCCGGACGAATACTGCGACCTCGACGACCTGGTCAACTCGACCAAGGTGATGGCGCTAACGACTCTCGACCTCGCCGGGACCGTCTGACGAGCCATGCGCTTTCCTACCCGCAGTAGATCGTCCCACCCGGTCGCGGCGGTCTTGCCCCTGGTGGTCTTTCTCATCTTGGTGGCCGCTGCATCGATAGCCGGCACCACCGACACCGCCCCCTACCGAATTCTGGTCACCAACGATGATGGCATCGACTCGCCCGGTCTCGTAGCGCTGGTCGAAGCGCTTTCGGCTCTCGGCGAGGTGACCGTCGTCGCTCCCTCGGAAAACCAAAGTGGAATCGGTCACGCGCTCAACCTGCGTGACCCGATCTTCGTCCGCAGGCGCGAGCTGGCGGGCCGCCCCGCGACCGTGTTGACCGCCACGCCCGCCACCTGCGTG
Source organism: Acidobacteriota bacterium (assembly GCA_022561975.1). GTDB lineage: Bacteria > Acidobacteriota > Thermoanaerobaculia > Multivoradales > JAHEKO01 > CALZIK01. The sequence goes on along the minus strand of JADFQD010000069.1, from coordinate 3,221 downwards.
CGCGTCGCCATAGCCAACATCTTCGAAGAGTCGCACCCCCCGGACCTGGTCGTCTCCGGAGTCAACAGGGGCCTCAACTTCGGCCGCAACGCCTACATTTCGGGAACCGTCGCAGCGGCCCGCGAGGCGGCTCTTCAGGGCATTCCTGCGATCGCCGTATCGCTGGCGCGGGAAGCCCATCCCGACTACGCGGTGGCGGCGGCGGCCACCGCTGAAGTCGCTGCCGTGGTCAAGGCGAACGGCCTTCCAGAGGCGGTGTTTCTCAACGTCAACGTGCCGGCGACTGCCACCAAGGGCCTGAAACTCACCCGGCAGAGCCGGCTCTTCGGCACCGAGAGCTACGAGCCGCACAGCAATCCCTACGGCAGGCCCTATCTGTGGAGCAAATTCGAACAGCCGACCACCGAGGCCGAACCCGGTTCTGACGTAGCCGCCGTTCACGACGGCTACATCGCCGTCACGCCGCTCCAGGCCCACGAGTCCGCCGATGCGGCCCTGGAAGAACTCTCCCCCCTCTTCGACCCGTCTGAGAGCGTCCCCCTTCCCACGAGCGATGAGTAGCCCGAGTACTACCCACAGCCTTGGATAGGCGAGGCTGCGGCTATACCCTGCTGGTAATGACCTTCTGTTCCGTATAGAACCGCACGCCGTCCTTGCCGGTCGTGTGCAGGTCACCGAAGAACGATCCCTTCCAGCCGGCGAACGGAAAGAAAGCCATCGGCGCCGGAACGCCGACATTGACCCCGATCATGCCGGCCTCGACCTCCATGCAAAATCGGCGGATGGTGCCGGCGTCGCGAGTGAAGATTACCGCACCGTTGCCCTTGGGCGACGCGTTGACCAGCTCGAGTGCCTCGTCGAGGTTCTTCGGACGGATCACCGAGAGAACCGGGCCGAAGATCTCGTCGCGCGAAACGCGACTGCCGGGCTTGACCTCGTCGAGAAGGGTCGGCCCCAGGAAAAAGCCCTCGCGAGCAATTTCCTTCCGGCCGTCCAACACCAGCTTCGCGCCTTCCTCGAGACCGAGATCGATGTAGCCTGCGGCTCGATCGCGCTGAGCACGATTGACCAGGGGGCCCATCTCGGTGGTCTCGTCATCGCCCGGACCCAACCGAAGAGAGGCAGCCCGCCGCCTGAGCCGCTCTACGAGTTCGTCGCCGACCGAGCCCACCGCGTCCACCACGCTGCCGGCCATGCAGCGTTGACCGGTGGAGCCGAAGGCGGAGGCGATGATGGCCTCGGTAGCCAAGTCCAGATCGGCGTCGGGCATGACCACGAGGTGGTTCTTGGCCCCGCCAAGCGCTTGTACTCGCTTTCCCTGTGCGGCAGCGCGGGCATAGACCGCGGCCGCCGCTTCGCTCGAGCCCACAATCGAGACCGCCCTCACATCGGGATGATCGATCAGTTGCTCGACCTGAGGGGTCGCCCCGTGCACGACGTTGATCACACCTTCCGGAATCCCCGCTTCATGCAGCAGCTCGACCAGTCGAATCGCGGACTGCGGCACTTTTTCGGACGGTTTCAAGACGAACGTATTGCCGCAGGCCAGGGCCAGCGGAAACATCCACAGCGGAATCATCACCGGAAAGTTGAAGGGCGTGACACCGACGCAGACGCCGAGAGGCTGCCGGATAGAACGGGTGTCGATGCCGGCGGAAACGTCCTCGAGGCACTCGCCCATCATCAGCGTCGGGATGCCGCAGGCGAACTCCACCACTTCGATGCCGCGTTGCAGAGAACCCTTCGCGTCCGCGACCGTCTTGCCGTGCTCGCGGCTGGTGATCCGAGCGATGTCGTCGCTGTAGCGGACCAGTAGATCACGATATCGGAACAGGTAGCGGGCGCGCTCCGGCGGTGGCACCTTGCGCCATGACGGGAAAGCCGCCTTGGCGGCGGCAACCGCAGCGTCGACTTCCTCGACCCTCGCGAGGGGGGTTCGAGAAATGACTTCGCCGGTCGCCGGATTGAAGACGTCGAGCGTCTCCTCCGATGTCGACGGACTCCACTTGCCGGAAACGAACTGCGGGTTGGTGGGTGCCTGGGCTGCAGATGTCGAGGGCATGGGTACTTCCTTCGCCACATACTATCGTATCGGCGACGCGCCGGAGCGTCTCCTATATGCTGCCGGCACCGGTGACTCCCGTCGCGATCATCGTTTCCTATCTCGTGGTTGTCACGATCCTGGGAAGCCTTTTCGCTCGCCGCGTCCGAACGTCGCGTCAGTGGACTGTGGCCGGCGGGGGCCTCGGCGCTGTGATGCTGTCGGCGGGTCTTGCCGGCACCCGAATCGGGGGCGCCGGCACCTACGGCGTTGCGGGCAACGTCGTTTCCGGCGGCACGTGGTTTCTGTGGTGGTACGCGATCAGTACCTTTCTGGCTCTGGGCATCGTGGGGGCTTTCTTCGCGAAACCCTACCGCCGCCTGGGACTCCAGACCGTGGGCGAGGCCTTCTGGATCCGCGATCGGTCCCGGCGTAACCAGGTGCTGACCAGCCTCTGCGTTCAAACCGAATACCTCGTCGTCAACGTGATCGAGGCCTACATCATCGCCGCCATCCTCAACACCCTGACCGGAATTCCGATGCTCGGGGCGGTTCTTGTGGCGGCCGTCATCCTGGTGAGCTACACGACCCTCGGCGGTCTCTGGGGCGCGGCGGTGACCAATCTCGTGCACTCGGTGATGATCGTCGTCGGTCTTCTCGCGGTCGGGGTCATGGGCGTTAGGCACCTGGGAGGCTGGGCGGCGATGACCAGCCAGATTGACAGGCGTCTGCTCGAGGCCGGAATCGAGTCGAGTTCCTGGTGGAGCCCGATCGGCGCAGGTTGGGTCCCAATTCTCGGGATGGTCTTCTCGGCGGCCATTCACACGCCGGCGGCTTCGATCTACGCGAACTTCTCGACCGCGGCTCGAAGCGAACGAATTCTTCTGAGAGGTTTCCTTGTCGGCGGAGGCATCGCGGCGATGATGCCGCTCTTGGCAGGCCTGGTGGGGATGCAGACCTTGGCCAAATACGGCTTCGACCGCGGCCTCAAGGGGTATGGCAACATCACGGCCATGGCACTCGACATCAGCCCGTGGATCGGCGGCCTGGCCCTGGCCGCGATTCTCGCGGCGGTGATCTCCTCAGGCGGACCGGTACTGCTATCGAGTGCCACGATGTTCGTACGCGACTGGCTTCCCGTCGGCCGAACGGGCACAGAGTCCGAGATGCTGAAAGCCTA